>CAZMZG010000060.1:0-9367 GCA_964570785.1 uncultured Atribacterota bacterium
GAACGCGGAGTGAAGGTGTGTCTTTGGGAACACCCCTACCTCGACGTCAATACAAAGATTTTCAAAGAGGCACAGACCAGGGGTTACCTGATCAGGGACAAAGCGGGCAATTCCTATATCGCTCCTCTTGCCTTTCGGGGAATCAAGCCTGAAGCCAGGAAAAACAAAGAGAGATATAGTCCCGCTGGGATTGTAGATTTCTCGAATCCGGAAGCAAGAGAATGGTACAAGGAAAAGCACCGACGGCTCATTGAAATGGGTGTTTCCACCTTTAAGACTGATTTTGGAGAAGAAATCCCTGAAGATAGCTTCTTCCACAATGGAAAAACCGGTAAGGAAATGCGCAATCTCTATCCGCTTTTGTATAACCGGACGGTGTATGAGGTGCTTTCCGAGTATTACAGGGAACCTATTGTTTGGGGGAGGTCAGGATTTTCTGGCATGCAGAGGTATCCACTCTGCTGGTCGGGAGACCCTCTTTGTAATTTTGATAGTATGGCGGCAACCCTTCGGGGAGGATTGAGCCTGAGTGTTTCTGGAGTACCTTTCTGGAGTCATGATGTGGGTGGTTTTATGGGTAGCCCTGATCCCTTGCTTTTTATACGGTGGTTGCAGTTTGCTGTATTTTGTTCTCATATTAGATTGCATGGAACGACCACCAGACTTCCCTGGAAGTTTGATCAGCATACCTCTGAAATTGCTCGTAAGTTCGTACGACTTCGTTACCGTTTGCTTCCCTATTTATGGAGGGAAGCAATGAGGGTGTGGGAGGAAGGGAATCTCTTTTTGCGTCCTCTTTTCTGGGAATATCCTGAGGACCCCACTACCTTTTGGATATGGTGGGAATACTTTTTAGGAGAATCTTTTCTGATTAGCCCGGTTTTGAGCCTGGAGAATGAAGTGAGTATTTATCTTCCGGAAGGTAAATGGCTTGACTTTTGGAACGACGAGGTAATTGTTGGTCCTCGCTGGTTAAAAAGACAGGTCCCTCTTGATGAGGTGCCGGTTTTTGTTCGAGAAAATTCGGTGATTCCTCAAGTCAGAAATCCTATCTGGCGTTCTGAGGAGTTCTGGAGAACCCTATCGCTTGATGTTTTTGGTGTTGCCCCTTTGGAACAAAAAATTCCCATCGCCGAGAATATGTTTGCTTCACTCAAAATTCGTAGTGCTGGCGAAAAATGGGTTATCCATCTTCAAGCCCCTCAAAGCAGAAACTGGATTTTAAGCCTCTATGATGTTGATAAACCATTAGAGGTGCATACAGAACCTTCAGTCCGCTGGCTGTGGAAAAGCAACACCTTGAGAGTCTTTTTTAAAGGTAGCTCGCACTTCGATTTTTGTGTAATTTTTGCTCAAAGTTGAATTTGATACAAGTTTTTACAGTTATGGAATAGAATAATGGGCAGGACCTTCTTTTTCTCACAGTTTTTCGCTGAAAAGCTTTTTTAAGAGCTTAATCTTTCTAAAAGTGGTATTTCACTTCCATTCACATCGCGTATAGTTTCAAGGAAGGCTCTCAGGTTTTCGATGGAGCAGTCAGAGCTTATTTCGTGAGAAGCAGCGATGATGTAACCGCCCCTTTTCCCGAGAACTTCTATGCAGGTTTTTACTTCTTGTTTGACTTCTTCCGGACTTCCAAAGGGAAGAGTTTTTTGAGTGCTGACTCCACCCATGAAAGAAAGCCGCTCTCCGAAGCGTTCCTGCAGTAGTCTTATATCCATTGCCTGAGGTTGCACGGGTAACAAAACGTCAAGACCTATTTCGATCATGTCCTCTAATATTTCCAACACGTTACCGCAGGAATGGTGGAAAACTGGCAATCCTTCGTCTTTGGCTACTTTCCATATTTTTGCAAGTCGGGGTTTAATCAAGGCTTGCCAGGTTTTTCTGGAGATGAGCAGGCCTCTCTGGGTTCCATAGTCGTCCCCGGTGTAGATTCCATCAACGCCAAGCTTAATAAGATTTTTGGAGACTTCTATCTGGTATTCGGTAATTTCGTCCAGAAGCCTTTCCGCGTTGTCCGGGTTATCCACTAAGTCCATCATGAAGTTCTCAAAACCCCTCAAAAGCCAGGCCCTCTCAAACAACACCCAACCCTGACAGCCCAGGATAAACATTCCTTCTTTTTTGGCTCGCTCGATGTTCCGGGCATCACGGTAGAGAGCCGGCGAATCTGGCTCAGGAAATTTATAAGTCTTTGCCTTGTCCCAGCTATCAAGAGGATGTTCTACAGGCAAATATCCTTCAGAACGCACGATGTCCCATCCAACACCAAATACATCGTAATCTACGCCCTTTTCCTCGTTTTTGTTGACTTTCTGGTGGGTATCTATGTAGAAAATGTGATTTCCCAAAGAAAAAGGCAACTCTTCCTCGCTTATCCCTGTAGCTTCAGAAACTTTTTGTTTCATCCTCCAGGTAAAGTCTATTTGGTGAGGCAGACGGTCCAGCTCTTCTCTTTTCCTCTGGATGGCTTTTTGCACTCTCTCTTTACGGGTCATGTCCTTAACCCCCTCTCTTTGTAAAGCGATAAACGGTTGTTGATTAAAAATATTATACCCTCGTTCATCACGTTTAACGGGTTGGTGGAAACTGGAGCAGTAAGGTGGTAGGATGGAGTTGAGCTAATCCCCAAGCCGCAATGTTTATCCCAACCCGGGCGTGATAGAAATTGCCTTTCGCAAATGCTAACTTTTTGTAGAAACTTTTCCTGTAACTCACTAAATTTTTGCTTTTAATCGCTTTCCAAAGAACTTTAGGGGGTTTTCCCATAGAATCTTTTTCCCTATTTGTAAGGCTTCGCTTTTGTCTAAATAGTTTTTAACGGTCATTTTGGTAAGGACACGGGTTAGGGAATCCAGGTTAAAAAGCAGGGAACCAACTGCTCCCTCTACGTTCCAGGAATCACCTCCCATCATGATTCGGGCCCCACCGGTAACCTCTAACCATTGAGTGAGGGCCAGATCCGAAAAAGTGGGAGAAAGAACCGGTAACCATGTGTAGTCAAGGTAGAGGTTGGGGTAAAAATAAGCCATTGCTCCTGGCTCACCTATCCAGGGAAATCCTCCATGTAAAAAGGAGATTTTCAAAGAACCGTACTTTTCCATAATGGGTCCCAGGCGGCGAGGGGCTCCCTGGAAAGCTTTCCCGGGACCAGTATGAATCTGGATGGGAAGATCGTATTCTACGGCTTTTTGCAAAAAATAATGAAAGATGAAGTTCTGAAAATCCAGGATTTCTTGGGGAGATTCCCTGCCATCTTCTGTTTCAAAAGCTTTTCGAGCTTTCTGAGGGGTTGTGAGATTGAAGTCAAGATTCCGATCGTAAGCGATAGCGCATTTCATTGCTACAACACCCTCTTTTAACGCTTTTTCCACCCGCTGATCAATTAGGATCAAATAATCCTCGAAGGTTATAATTTCTTTCCCTTTCCTTGCCTCAGAAGAATAGGGGTTTTTGCCATCGTGGTCTTTAGCATGGGCAGAAAAACCGTAAAGGTAAGGATCAATCCGCAGAACCGGTGAGAAGATGGTTTCCTCAAGATCGAAATCATCTATCGTCCAGTAACGGTCTAAAACGATTTTTTTAACTCGGAGGTTTTCTTGTAGCCATTTTTTAACCATATTATCTTTTGAATAGGCTTTTCTAATCCTGTTCTCCAATTCTTGCCAATGTTCGTTGTGGAGGAGGCTTCCAGAAAAGTCATACATGAATTGAAAACTGCGTTGAAGATATTTGAGAGAGGAACTTGCCGGAATATCCTGCATTTTTTCAATGAGCAGGTGCTTATCCCAGCTTAATTCCCCGAGATCTCGGGCTCCAAAGCATATCCAGGGAAGATAGCTTTTGTTTAATATTTCAAAAAGAATATCCGCACTTTGGAGAAAGCTTTGCTGGGGGAGTAAATGTTCATGGGTGTCTATTTTGGGAGCCTCAAGAAGTGAACACCATATTTCTTCGTAAACGTTTCTTCCGGTTGAAATAACCATCGTTTCCTCCTTGCTCACTGCGAGCTATTCGCTATGGATTGATTATGCAGAGTTGTTTGATATTGAAAAGCTTTTGTAATTTTATTACAGAGATTTTTGTGAGGCTGGCTTGCAGTAATTTAAATGACCCTATCCGATTTTTTTAGGAGTGATTCTTTTAAACTTAGCCCCTTAGCCCCAGATTTTTTAAGAACAAATCAGGCTTTACCGCTTATCCTAGTAGCGCTCCTATTCTTTCTGAAACTTCCTGATAAGGTATTTCTCTTTCATTCAGACCATCTATTTCTCCTACTATTCTACCATTTTTAAACACCAGAATACGCCGGGCGAGCTTGATGAGCTCTGGCATGTCTGAGGAGATCAGAATGATGGATTTACCTTCTTTTTTGGCAAGATTCCAGATAAGCTCGTGGATTTGTTCTTTAGCGCCCACGTCTACCCCTATGGTTGGTTCATCAATGATCAGAATATCGCATCCTGCAACCAGCCACTTGGCGATACTGACCTTCTGTTGGTTACCACCGCTTAAATTGTTGACCATCTGAAAAATGTGGGGAGTTTTTATATCGAGTGTTTTTACCGTATTGAGAGCTAATTGGTTTTCTTTTTTGATATCAATGGCTTTCACTCTGTTCAAAATTTTGCTCCACACTGTAATGCAGATGTTGGTTCTCACTGTTTCTTCAGGGATAAGGCCTTCTTCTTTGCGATTTTCAGAGACATAGCCCATGTTATAGCGGTATAGACTGTCGGCCGGCGAATGGACGTAAGCCCTTTGGCCGTAAACATGAATTTCGCCACTGTCGGGGTGGTCTTCTCCAATGAGGATTTTGGCAAGTTCGGTTCTTCCGGAACCCACCAGTCCGTATAATCCGAGGATTTCTCCTTTGTAAAGGCAAAAACTGATGTTTTCTACCTTGCCTTTTCTGGAAAGGTTTTTTACTTCAAGGACTTTCTGTTGATAATCTACATCGAGTTTGCCCAGGTAAACTTCCTTGGTATCTCTTCCAATCATCATTTTCACTATTTTTTGTTTGGTAGCTTCCTCGCGAGATATAGTCCCTATCAACCTGCCATCGCGTAGAACAGATATCTTGTCGCACAACTCGAGGACCTCTTCTATTTTGTGAGAGACGAAAATGAGTGTTTTATCTTCGTCGCGCAGTTTCCTGAGAATTTCAAAAAGATTTTCTATTTCACGACGGGTAATGGAGGAGGTGGGTTCGTCGAGAAGGATAACTTTGGCGTTAGAAGATAGAGCGCGTGCAATTTGGATCAGTTGTTTCTGTGCTGCGCTCAGTTTTCCCGCCAACTCGTTCATGGGGACTTCCAAACTCACCAGAGAGGCGTATTTTTGAGCTGTTTCGAATAAGGATTTCCACTGAATTACTCCCCTTTTTGCAAAGGCATCCAGCTTATCGAGCATGATGTTTTCCGCTACGCTGCTCTCGGGTATTATCTGGACTTCCTGATTTACCATGCTGATGCCATGGCGCATCGCGTCCAGAAAGTCCGCAAAGTGCACTTTTTTGCCTTCGATGAATATTTCTCCTTCGTCGGGGTGGTATATTCCAGCAATGATTTTCATTAAAGTACTTTTTCCGGCTCCGTTTTCTCCCAAAACAGCATGAATTTCTCCTTTTGCAAACTGCAAAGAAACTTTATCCAGTGCTTTTACACCCGGGAAAGATTTGCTAATGTTTTTTACTTCCAGCAAAGTTGATCACTTCCTTCTTTTTGAAGCGGCAGGAGAGCGAACTCCCCTGCCAGTGGATGGTCTATTTTTCGAGGTATTTTTCTTCCAGGGAGGCTACTATTTCTTTAGTTTTAGCCAGTACTTCCTCTTGGAAAGTATCCAGGTTGTCTTTAGTGACCAGGACCACTCCAGCGTTGATGAAGTAGGCGTCTTTCTTGGGTTTCCACCCTTCAGCCAGATATTTGAGAAGCAAGCAGGAAATATAGCCATGACCGAAGGGGTTTTGAGCAATGGTTGCGTCCATATAACCTTCTTTTATGGCTTTTAAAACGATGGGATCGGTGTCGATGCCGATAGCATGAATGGTTCTCTTTCCTCCCTTGCTGTAGTATTCGGAGAGAAATTGGGCGATGGCCACGCTGATTGTGTAGCCGGTGGCGATTAATCCGTCTACTTCTTCGATGTTTGCAGAAACAGCGCTTTCAATTTTCTGAATTGCTTCTTCAACGCTCTGCATTCCTGCAATTTCCTGGATAATTTCTACCTCAGGGTATTTGGCCACAACTTCTTCTACGCCCTGTTTGCGAAGGACGGTATTGGGATCTTCCAACACTTCTAAGATGTTAATAATTTTCCCCTTGCCGCCCATAAACTTTATTAACTCCTCGGTGGCAATCATGGCCGCTTTTTTGACGTCGGTGGCGACCAGGAAAGAGGCAGTAGTGGGTAAAGTGGTCGGAGCCCCAAAGCTTACTACCTTCATACCCATTGAGGTGAGTTCTTCATAAAGGCCGTTTGCCCCACTGGCGTCGGCAGGAAAAATACTGAAGTAACGGGCTCCTTTTGCTGCCAGAGCTTCCACGCCTTCGTTCTCACTGGCTTGTTTCCAGTCCGGCCCAACCTGCTTGATTACCTGGATTCCATAATCTTTTTCGAATGCTTCTACACCTTTTCTGACTTCTTCAAAGTAAGGATGCGGTGCTGGAGCGTACCAGGCTATCTTGTTGTCCAGGGGATGTTTGGCAGCCGCTACTCCTGCAAAAAGCGCAAGAAGCAATACCCCGCTGAGAACCACTCCTAACGTCTTAAGGTTAAAGCTTTTTCTCATGTTAATCCCTCCCTCTTAAGGTTTTTTATCTTTACCCCCTAGGGTAAAAACCTATAATTTTTGAGCGCGAATTCGGATAGCTTCTACAGCCACCGCACCCAGAATAATGATTCCCAGGAAAGTCTGTTCAAAATACACATTGACCCCCAGCATAACCAGGCCATTTTTAATAAGGGCAAGCAATAAGCCACTTGCCAAAAGACCAATTGAAGAAGTTCTTCCCCCCTTAAGGCTGGTACCTCCAATTACTGCTACTGCAAAGGAGATGATCAACCAATCGGTACCTATGGCTGGAGCGGCTGAACCCAAGCGAGAGATCCACAGGACACCTGCTAAAGAGGCGAAAAGGCCTGACAGTATATTGGCAAAAAGGATAATACGGTCGGTTCTTATACCAGCAAGGCGTGCGGCTTCAAGATTGCCACCGGTGGCAAGCGTTCTTCTACCAACCACTGTGAAACTAAACATATACCAAATTCCAAAGAGAATTATTCCAGAAAAAATAAGAAGGTAAGGGATGGGTCCTATTCCACCCCTGCCCAGCCAGGTAAAGGATTTGGGGATATTGGTGTAGGGGTATCCCTTGGTGATACCCAGCACCAGGCCTGTAAATATGAATGAAGTTGCCAGGGTAACCACGAAAGAGTTGAGTTTGAGTTTTGTAATAAGAACTCCGTTGAAGAAACCACAGGCTATTCCTATTGCGAAAGCAGCGGGGACGGCAACCCAACCGGAATAACCCAGCGTATGCATAAGATAACCGGCAGTTATTACTGAGAGTCCGCCTATGGCTCCCACAGATAGATTCATTCCACCCACCACTAGGGCCATTACCTGTCCAAGGGCCACAAAGATATAGAGTGAAGCGGTGCGGGTTACATTAAAGATGTTATATACTGAGAAAAAACTTTCTGAGGATAGAGTAAAAAGAAGGAACAATCCTATAGTAGCAACAATAACACTGGTGTCGCTTCTACGGAAAAAACTGCTTATTGTTGAATCTTTCCCCTGGGGGAGATTTTTTTCTTCTGGCAGTAACAACATACCTCAGGCTCCTTTCTTCATGATTCAGTTATAGAATTCTTCTATGGCTTCATACATTGCAACAATGTTTTCTGGTGGCACATCGGGCATGATGTTATGTTCCTGGTTGAAAACGAACCCTCCCTGTTTGCTGAATACTTCCAAACGCTTCTTGACGTGAACTTTTACCTCCTGGGGACTGGCGAAGTTGAGTATTTTGCGAGTGTTACAACCTCCTCCCCAAAAAACCACATCATTGCCGAACTCTCTCTTGAGTCGTTCTGGTTCCATGTCTTTTGCTGAAGTTTGGACCGGGTTGAGAATTTCAAAACCTGCTTCAATGAGATCTGGAATAAGTTTGTGTATGGAACCACAGGAATGCAAGAATATATGCATATTGCTGTTTTTCTTGATGAAATCACACATCGCTTTGTGGCGGGGTTTGAAAAATTTACGATAAATTTCTGGTGCCATGAAGGGCCCAGTATCCATTCCCAGGTCGTCTCCTAAACGTATTATGTCCACCAGGTCACCAACGGATTGACATACTTTTTCCAGAGTTGCCAGATGAATCTCAAGGAGAGCGTCCAGGAGAGCTTCGACTTTCCTGGGTTCAAGATAAAGGTCCATTAAAAAGTTATCTATGCGGCGCAGGAATGTTCCCCATTCAAAGAGATTACACCCGCAGACTATTAGCAATGCTTTATCCGTGTTTTTCCGCAAATTCTTTGCTGCTTCACGCAGAGAGGTCCAAAAATCTTTGTGGTCGGCTCTATCCCAGGGCGCGTGAACCAGAGCTGCCCAGTGGACCATTTCCATTGCTTTGTCAAGGTTTTCAAAAGATTCGGGATAGCCGTCCAGAAATGGGAAAAAGGTTTGATCATAAAAAGTTGCTCCCTGAGGCATCCGGGCGATGAGCACCCCATTTTTATAAACCTCTTGGCTACCATTTTCTCCAGGAACAGGACGAAACCATTTTGGGTAGTCTGCCCAGCTTCCATCGGGAAGCAATGCTTGGTACCATTCTTCGTTATTCAGGAAAGCCTGAGCTATGTCGATAACGTCCACATTGAAACGATTAATGCACCATTCCTCTGGCAGTACGACCTGTTGTACCACATCATAGACCCAGGTGTGGCCATTTGTGATTTTTAAGTGTTTTTTGAGGTTGTTGTAGGCTATGGCCGAGATAGTTGAGCTGGGTGTTGCTCCCAGGTCGATGGGAACTCGATCTGTTTCTTTGTGATTTATAGCATTGAGCACTCTTTCTCGAGATGTCAACTGCTTCACTCCTTTTCTAATCCACGTGAAATACCTCTTCCATTTCTGCCCACCACTCGCCCTCTTTCCGGGTTTCCAGCGGTTCCTGGCAAGGCTTGCACAATTTCCACCACTCTTGAGTTACCGGGTCCTGGGCCATTTTTTTCATATCTTCTTCATAATTGTCGCCTACATACTCGTAGTAGCTAAACAAATATCCATCTTTGTAGAAAATGCTATAGTTACGAATGTTACATTCTTTGATAGTCTTGAGTACTCCTGGCCATACGT
>CAZMZG010000061.1:0-9268 GCA_964570785.1 uncultured Atribacterota bacterium
TAGCTTTTCCGAAAAGTATACAAAAAACCTTATACAACCTTTTCTCCAACTCCATTACTTGATAAAACAAGGCTTCTTTGCTTCTACGCTGCATCATTCAACGGGAAGTTTTTTATCCCAGAAAAACCTAAAAAGCCACAATAATCAGGAAACCAACAGTGGCATCTCTCACAAGCGAGCTCTTCCTTGTTCATTCCTCCAAACAATTCGCAATCGATTTCAAATCGATTATAAACGAGGTACTTTTAATCGTCAATAGACGCATTGATCACAAAATTTATCCCGGAAATAACTCCGGTTAGATCAGAAATCATGTTCCTGAAGCAAAGCTAAGATCTCAACTTCAACCGTTTCTGGCTCCAAAACCCTTACTGGTATCTCTCCCATTAGCAATCTTATTTGTTTGACCAATTCCCTACAATTTTCTCAAATCCGCTTGCTTTATTTAGTTAATCAAATATAATGTAAACAGGTTACGTGAAAAATTAAATGAACAATTTCTCAAAATAGGAGGAAGCCAGAGTGCTGGACCTTCAGCAAAAACTAAACCTTTATTATCAAATGTTGCTCATCCGCAATTTTGAAGAAAGCGCCGAAGAGCTTTACATGGCTGGCAAGGTCTGGGGAACCTTTCACCTTTACGTGGGAGAGGAAGCCGTGGCAGTGGGAGCCTGCGCCGCGCTTCGTCCTGAAGATTACATCACCTCAACCCATAGAGGACATGGGCATTGTATTGCAAAAGGAGCAGACGTTAAAAAAATGATGGCTGAGCTGATGGGCAAAAAGACCGGTTACTGCCTGGGGCTTGGAGGTTCTATGCACATCGCAGATCTTGAAAAAGGCAACCTGGGAGCCACGGGCATAGTGGGCTCAGCCATTCCCATTGCAGTTGGAGCAGCACTGGGTTGTAAGCTTCAGAAAAACGGAAGGGTAGTGCTTTGCTTTTTTGGTGATGGAGCTGCAAACACTGGGGCTTTTCACGAAGCAGTAAATATGGCAGCCATATTTAACTTACCGGTGGTTTTCATGTGTGAAAACAACATGTATGCCATGTCTTTTTCTGCCAAAAAAGCTTTTGCCATCGCTGATATTGCCGAGCGCGCTCAAGGGTATGGAATTCCTGGTGTAGTGGCTAACGGAAACGACGTGCTCGAGGTATACGAGATAACCAAAGAAGCAGTAGAAAGGGCCCGGAAGGGCGAAGGACCCACTCTTATAGAGGCCAAAACCTACCGCTTTAAAGGTCATTCCAAAAGCGACAAAAACGTATACCGTTCCAAAGAAGAGATTAAAGAATGGATGCGCAGAGACCCTATTTTGCTTTTTGAAAAGCATCTCCTCGAAGAGGAAAAAGTTGACCCCCAAAAACTTCGGGAATTAAAACAAAAAGTCGAAAAAGAAATCGAGGAAGCCGTGGCTTTTGCTGAGGCAAGCGACGAATTGACTATAGAGGAAGCGAGGCGATTGGTTTATGTCGAATAGAATAATCACCTACGCAGAAGCTTTACGTGAGGCCATGCACGAGGAAATGCGCAATGACACCTCGGTGTTTCTCATTGGAGAAGACATCGGTATTTATGGGGGAGCCTTTGGGGTGACCCAGGGTTTGATTGAGGAATTTGGTCCCGAAAGGGTTATTGACACACCCATCTCCGAGGTAGCTATTGTCGGTGCCGCAGTTGGAGCTTCGCTCATTGGGATGCGTCCGGTGGCAGAAATAATGTTTTTTGATTTCATGACTATCTGTTCTGACCAGCTGGTTAATCAGGCAGCAAAAATACGTTTTATGTTTGGAGGCAAAGCCCGAGTGCCTATCGTGGTGCGCTCACCAGCAGGGTCGGGAACAGGTGCAGCAGGACATCACTCGGGAAGTCTTGAATCCTGGTTTGCCCATGTCCCCGGCCTCAAAGCGGTAGCTCCAGCCACTCCCTATGATGCCAAGGGACTACTCAAATCATCTATCCGCGATGATAACCCAGTGGTTTTCGTAGAACACAAGTTGCTCTATCGCACTAAAGGACCAGTACCGGAAGAAGAATACCTGGTGCCTATTGGGAAAGCAGAAGTGAAAAGAGAGGGCAAAGACGTTTCCCTTATTGCTTACTCCATCATGACCCTGCGCAGCCTGGAAGCCGCGGAAATACTCGCCAAAGAAGGTATTGAAGCTGAAGTAGTTGATATTCGAAGTCTGCGGCCACTCGATGAGGAAACCATTCTCCAGTCGGTGAAAAAGACTAATCGGGCGGTGGTAATTTACGAACCCCCTCGCTTCGGGGGCTTTGGGGCTGAAGTAGCTTCTTTGATAACTGAAAAGGCCTTTGACTACCTGGACGCTCCAGTAGAGCGCCTGGGTGGGGAAGAAATGCCCCCTCCTTATAACCCACACCTGGAGCGAGAACTGGTGCCCCAGGTAGAGGATATTGTGGAAACGGCGAAAAGAATGTTTAGGTAAAATTAGAGTATTGAGAAATTGTGCGAATTGTGCCTTGCACAATCTCTTAATACATGATAAAAAGCAAGGAGGGGATGAATTCCATGAGAAGAGGACCAGAACCGGAACTCATAGCCGAAATAGCAAAGCTTTATTACTACAATCAACTCACTCAGGAAAGAATCGCAGATCTTCTGGGCATCTCGCGTCAGAAAGTCTGCCGTCTTTTAAAAAAAGCCCTCGAGGATGGTATCGTTCAGATAAAAATCGTTGAACCGGAACAATCGGATAAAAAAATTGAAGAAGAACTGATAAAAAAGTTTGGTCTTGAAGAAGCAAAGGTAGTAAAGATCTTTCAAGATCGAAAAGATCTTATCCTCAAAAGGATAGGGCAGGGTGCCGCCGCGTACCTGACAAATAGGGTGGAACCTTACCTTTCCATAGGTATTGCTTATGGAAAAACCCTGTACGAAATGACCAACTTTCTTACTCCCCGCAAGATACCTGGCTTAAGGGTAATCCAGATCATGGGGGGGTATGGAAAGCTCAGCGGTGAAATTCTTTCCATCGAACTGGCTCAAAAAGTTGCTGAAGCTTTTGAGGGAGACGTTATACCCCTTTTTGCCCCAGCTTTTGCCAAGGATGCAAGAACTAAGAGAGCCATAGAAAGCGAAGACCGCATAAAAAGAGTGCTGGATCTGGGTAGGAAAGCAGATATGGCTCTGGTGGGCATCGGTGGTATCGGTCTTACTGCAACCCTGATTGATACAGGGGAAATTAGCAAAGAAGAGAGGGAAGAGCTTATCCAGAAGGGCGCAGTGGGCAACATTTGCGGTAATTTCTTCGATAGAGAGGGAAACCCCGTTTTTTCGAGGGTGGATACCCGACGCATTGCGCTCACGCTTTCCGACCTGAAAAACATTTCCCGAGTAGTGGGCGTTGCCGGAGGAGAAGAAAAAATTGAAGCCATTTACGGAGCGTTGCACGGTAAGCTGGTCAATGTCCTGATAACCGATGAGCTCACCGCAAAAGCTTTGCTTTCACGAAAAGGATGAATCTAAAACTGTAACTTCGGTTCCCATAATTGAGAAGCCAAGCTTTATGAAAACTATCAACTGCTCCTTGCCGACAAGTCCTCGAGGACTGGTGTGCATGATATGTCCCGCAGCGCGGTTTTTTTCCTGCAAAAACTTTTCAACCCCGCCCAAAATAAACCCGCAAAAAGAGAGCATGCCAAAAGACCTTAAAAGGAGGATTCCCGATGCAGGCAAAGCCCCGGGTTTTTGTAACCAGAAGGATCCCTGAAGAAGGGATTAATGTGGTAATGCAGTTTTGCGAAACAGAAGTAAGTGATTTTGATGGTGTTTTACCACGAGATATACTTCTTGAAAGGGTCAAAGATAAAGATGGCATCCTTTGCTTGCTTACCGATACCATAGACAAAGAAGTGATGGATGCAGCCGGTTCAAACCTCAGGGTAATTTCTAACTACGCCGTTGGTTTTAACAACATAGATGTAGGGGAAGCTACCAGGCGGGGCATTATGGTAACCAATACTCCCGGCGTCCTAACCGAAACCACTGCGGACCTTGCCTGGGCTCTCCTGATGAGCATTGCCCGACGAATTGTCGAAGCAGACAAATTTGTGAGAGCCGGAAAATTCAGAGGGTGGGAACCCCTACTGCTCCTTGGTACCGACGTGTACAGTGCCACTCTCGGCATCATTGGCTTTGGGAGGATAGGCCAGGCTATGGCTCGAAGAGCCTCCGGATTCCGAATGAAAGTGATATACCACGACTTGCAAAGAGTGCCCTTACAAGTAGAAGAAGAGCTCAGGGCTTCCTACCGAGCTCTCCCGGAACTGCTCAGTGAAGCTGACTTTGTAACCATCCACGTGCCGCTTACACCCCAAACCCACCACCTCATCGGAGAAAAAGAGCTGAAAATGATGAAAAAAGAAGCTTATCTCATCAATACTGCAAGAGGACCCATTGTAGATGAGAAAGCTCTGGTCCTTGCTCTTCGAGAGGGATGGATCAGAGGAGCGGCATTGGATGTTTTTGAAAAAGAACCGGAAGTAGAACCCGAACTACTTAAGCTCGACAACGTAGTTCTGGCTCCACATATCGGTTCAGCAACCCACGCTACCCGTACCAAAATGGCCATAATGGCTGCGGGAAACCTGGTGAAAGCGCTTCAGGGAGAGGTGCCTCCAAATCTGGTCAATCCGGAAGTACTTGAAAAAACAAAAATTAATAAAAACAAGGGGTGACGGAGAGTTGAAAACGCCAAACCCAAAAAATCGGGAAATATGGATGCTTTTCCTTTACCTCAACGTGCTTCCTTTTTTAGCCCTACACGAAGAAAGTCCACCTGGCCTGATAACAGGCCTTCTTCGCATATTTTCTCATCCGGGAATCCTGGTCAGCGATTACTTTGGGATAGGGGGCACAGGTGCAGCGCTACTCAACGCGTATTTAATTGGCATCATAGGGTGGGCACTCCTCTGGAAATTTGTGCCTCGGCTGCAAGGAGAGCACATCGCTGCCTGGTGCACCATGGTTGGCTTCGCCTTCTTCGGCAAAAATCTCCTTAACACTCTTCCCATTCTTTTCGGTTGTTATCTTTTCTCTTTTCTTTCCAAGAGGCATTTCTCGGAACTGGTAGCTGTGTCCATGTTTACCACCGCGCTTTCTCCAGTAGTCAGCTTGCTTATTTTCGACTGGCACGTAAGATTTGAAGTGGCCATCTTGGTGGGTGTTATGGTAGGTCTCGTGGTTCCGGCTCTGGCCAGACATCTCCACTTTTTACACCTTGGATACAATCTTTACAGTACTGGCTTTGCAGCAGGAATAGCCGGAGCAGTAGTCGCCTCCGTGATCCAGGGCATGGGCCGACCGATAGACCTTTTAACCGTCTGGACTGAGAACAAAAGCAATAGTCCAGGCATAATTCTGCTTTTCTTCCTGAGCTCATTCATTGTTATTGGCACCCTCAGTGAGCGTAACGCCTGGCGAAAGTGGAAAGAGATTTTGCTCTCCACGGGCAAAGTGCCTTCTGATTATTTCTCCTTCTCGCAGGGAGGCGCGCTTATCAATATGGGCTGGAGTGGATTAATGGCTCTTGCCTATCTTGCACTGCTTAAGGCACCGATAAACGGTCCTACATTGGGAGGCATACTAACTATAGTGGGGTTTGCAGCTTACGGCAAACACCCTCGTAATGCTTTGCCCATAATGTTCGGGGTTTTCCTGGGAACTCTGATAACTCACTGGCGAGCCGATCAACCCGGGCCATTGCTTGCAGCACTTTTTGGTTCAGCCTTAGCACCCATCGCAGGAGAGTTTGGAGTGCTGGTGGGTATGGTCTGTGGTTTTCTACACCTGTGCGTGGTAATGAACGTGGGGTGGTTACATGGGGGAATAAATCTCTATAATAACGGCTTTGCTGCAGGTTTTGTGGCAATTATTATTGCCGGTATAGCTCAGGAGGTAAAGAGGATTAAAAAAGTTTCTTTTTCTACGCCTTTTTCCGACGACCATGTTCTGTAAAAAACGGGGGCCAGTGGATAGCCGGCCCCCTCAAATTAAGCTAATTCACAGTTATCTCCTTTGAACTCTGCCACAAACCATGGATGTTACAGTAAGAACTTGCAAAAAGCGTGCCCGACTGACTCAATTTTAGGGAAAAACTAACTCTTGGCTCAGTATAAACCACCCCTTTATTGGGTCCTTCTGTAGACTCCCCATGAGCCTCGAAGTCAAACCTACTCACAGCAAGAGGAAGCTTTGCTCCTTGAGGTAAAAAGAAAACTTCAATCCAGCGGATGTGATGCTCAGTGGCGTTGGGGTGAGGAACTTCTTTTCCAACAGTTACCTCGAATTGTGCAACTTCGCCCGCTTTAACCTCTTGAGGACCTTCAATAACTGGAACATGTTTTTCCGATCTCCAGTCTGCACTCTGAAACAAATCTCCAACGTTACTCATTTAACTCCTCCTCAAAAAGCTTTAAATTGATTCTTTGGGGCTCCACACACCGGACAGTGATCAGGGGCACTTCCTTCTACGGTGTAACCACAAACTGGACAAATATAAACATCACCAATTTCCAGGTCTTTACCCTGCAAAGCTGCTTTTTTAGCCTGTGCATAAATTCTAGCATGAATTTTTTCAGCTTCCAGAGCATAATGAGTGCTCCTTTCTGCCTCTTTCTCACCCTGGAAACTTGCCGCATTATTATAAACAGGGTACATCTCTTCCACCTCAAAAGTTTCACCAGCTATAGCCATATCCAGATTATCAGGAGTAGAACCTACCTTACCAAGCACACGATAGTGATTGGTAGCATGTACCTGCTCAGCAAACGCAATTGCCCGAAAAAGACGAGCAATATTGGGCTTTCCTTCCTTTTCAGCAACTTCTGCAAAAATCAGATAACGCATATGAGCCTGCGATTCCCCAGAATAAGCATTTTCGAGGTTTCTGCGAGTCATGACATGTTTTGCTTCGGCCAACTCAACCACCTCCATAAACCTTAAACCTTTTGGGCAATTTAAACCTTAAATAAAATCTGTTATTCCCCGGAAAAACATTTTGTACAATTTTCTAAATTGGTCTTTCTATGCTGAATTATCGTAAAATGATGAAGGGTGTTTGTCATGAACTTTTTTCTAAAAAAAATAAAAGAATACCTGTTATTTTTGCTGCAAAAAGAAAGCGTAATCATCGTTTCCTCGATTCTCAGTGTGGTTTTGTATGATTTTTCCCTCCAAAAGCGCTGGCTTTCTGTTTTTAAAGGAGAAGAAGCTGTCCTGAATGTCTTTCTTTCCGGGGCGTTATGGTTTTTCGTGGTTCCTTTTTCCGTTAATCTCCTTTATCTACGCCTTCCAGCTTTCGAGCTAGGCTTTAAACCCAAAAAGAAAGCAAATTGGATTAAGTGGTTCCTGCTTTTTCTGGCAATTGGCATAGTGTGGGCACTCTGGGTATCCAGAAATCCAGTTTATCGCAACTATTACCCCACCCTGCGTGCCGCTCGAGGTGATCTTTCAGCGCTCATTAAATATGAAGCACTGGTAGCACTCAATATGTTCAGTTGGGAATTCTTATGCCGGGGATATCTGCTTTTTGGCTTACAGAAAAAATTTGGGAAGTACGCTCTGCTCATCCAGCTAATTGTTTTTACTTTACTGCACCGAGGCAAACCTGAATATCTGCTTTCCATAGTAGGGGGACTGGGTATGGGGATACTGGCTCTGGAAGCAGGGAGTTTTATACCGGTTTTTCTACTTCACTTTGGTACCGCAGTGCTTCTGGATCTTTTCTGTCTAACCTTTTAAATAAAATAAAAAACCGGGCACAGAGAGACAAAACCTTTTCCCCTCTACTAATGGTCATCACGACCAAGGTCCCCTTGCCCGGTTCAGCTCTATTTTAGAACCATTTGTCCCAAAAAACAATACCTCAAGTTTAACGAAAATCCAAAAAACCGCTTACCAAATACAACAAGTGAGATTGGAAGTTTCTTGATGGATTGCCCCGTTGAAAGCTACACTACAGCTCACCCCAAAAGGCAAGCTCCAAGAGCAGCTGTTATTTGAGGTTGAGGAGGCACCATCACAGGAACACCCAGTCTCCTTTCCAGAGCTTTCAACACACCCTGGTTTTCGGCTACTCCCCCCGTAAAAACGAAGGGAGGTTGACCCCCCACGCGTTCTATCAGTGAAACTGTCCGCTCCGCTACCGAAAAACACACTGCCCGACTTAAACTTTCATGCTCCTTACCACAAGCCATCAGGCTGATTAACTCCGACTCGGCAAAAACCGCACAGGTGGAAGAAAGGTTAATCTCCTCGGTAGCAAGGTCAAAAAGTAAACCATAGTCCTCAAGCTTTATTTCCAGAACCCCGGCCATCATCTCCAAGAACCTACCTGTCCCCGCCGCACATTTATCGTTCATAATAAAGTCAAGTACCTTGCCCTCTGGGCCAAGGAGAATAACTTTACTATCCTGTCCTCCTATATCAATAACTGTTTTCGCCTTGGGAAACAAAAAATGAATGGCTTTTGCCTGACAGGAAATTTCGCTTATCCTTTTTGCAGCCTCAACCTGTTGCCTGCCATATCCGGTAGCCACCACCTTATCCACCTCACCACAACCTAAACCGCAACCCCTCAAAATCTCTTCTATCATTTGAGAGGCTTTTTCTTTCATGTTGGCCCCAGTGGGTTCCACACGGAAAGCAAGAATTTCATGACCATTCCAAAGTACTGCTTTAGTGGTTCTTGAACCAACATCAATCCCCAAGATCATTCTTCATCACCTCAACATTTCCCGAAAGGCCTGTAGGCGGGTTCTCAGCTGCTCCAAGGAGAAGTGATTCTGGTCCAGATGATCCCCGTCCAGAAAAAGCACTGGATAGCCGGCAGCACTCAAGGATTTACGTAAAAGAAACTCCATACCCTGGCTCTGCCGACAACCCCACTGATTAAAATGAATAACACCCTGGCCTCCGTAGTCTTTCAACCAGCCCAGAGTACGTTTTATCCTAAAATCAGCACGCATAAAATGCAGGCTGTGCAAAACTTTTCTGGCCAGTGTCTCAAAAGGTTGTCTTACGCAATAGTGCCCCTTATAAACATCAGCAAATTCCTCAAATAAAACCTCGAAACCAAGTTCCTCAAGGAGAGTATCGAGCTGCTGATTGGCAAAATAGGGCTTGAGGTGTAACCAGATAACCCCAGCTCTGCAATTGTCAGGAGGCTCAGCACTTTTCTCGTTCCCTCTAAGGAGCTTTTCAAAGAAAGAAAGCGATTCCTCGCTACCCATAAACTGGTAAT
>CAZMZG010000062.1:0-8968 GCA_964570785.1 uncultured Atribacterota bacterium
TCCTCCCATCGACAAAAGTTTCGGGAGGCATTTCCTTAGAACACAACTTCTCTCTATCCGGACACCGGTTCACGAATTACAACCCTTTAAAAGGTATTCCTCTTTTTCCTCCAGAAGCTGAATAGTGGTTTCGTACCTCAGCCTGGGATCTGGCTGAGGAATGGAGCTTAAAAGCAACCTGGTATAGGGATGTTTGGGATCTCCAAGCACCTTTTCAGTTGGACCCATCTCAACCAGATTACCCCGAAACATGATTCCAATTCGATCACTTATGTAGTAGGCAGTAGCAAGATCATGAGTGATATACAGGACACTTACTCCAAAATCATTACAGAGCTTGCGAAAAAGGTTAACGATGGACATGCGCAAAGAAGCGTCAACCATAGAAACAGGTTCATCAGCAACAAGGAGGGAAGGATTGGCCAAAAGAGCCCGGGCAATAGAAGCCCGCTGAAGCTGCCCACCAGAAAACTCACTGGGGTACTTGTTGGCTATTTCATCCAGAGAAAGACCAACCGCTCCCAACTTTTCCTCAATTAAGGAACGCATTTCCCCAGAGTTTCCTGCAAGTCGGAAATTGGATACTGTTTCCCAGAAATAACTCTCTACCTTACGCAGGGGATTGAAAGTCTCAAAAGGGTTCTGGAAAACCGCCTGTACTTGAAGAAACCACTCTTTTTTGCTTTTGAATTTTTTAACATCTTCTCCTCTAAAGAATATTCTCCCCAAAGTGGGATTCTCAAAACCCAGAATCATCCTGGCAGTGGTTGTTTTACCGCATCCACTCTCTCCAGCAAGGGTAAAGATTTCAGCAACCTGCATGGAAAAGGTAACTTCATCCACGGCTCTTATACGAACTCGAGACAGAAAGCTACCCAGTGCAAAAATTTTGGAAAGGTCTTTAACCTCAAGCAAAGGTTCCATGGTCAGTTCCTCCGTACAACCAGCAAGCTACTTTATGCTCAGCACTCACTTTCACAAGCCTGGGTTCTTCTTTACTGCAAATCTCAAGCGCATGCGGACAACGGGGATGAAAGGCACAACCAGGAGGTGGACTCACCAGGGAAGGCGGGTTACCCGGAGCGCTTTCCCTCACTCTTTTGTCGCCAATGCGGGGAAGGGAATTGATAAGGTAACGGGTATAAGGATGGAGGGGACTGACAAAAATTTCCTCGGTTGAGGCTTCTTCAACGATCTTCCCAGCATACATAATGACCATATCAGTAGCAATGTTGGCATGAATACCCATGTCGTGGGTAACCAAAACTATGGTGTTTTGAAACTCTTTCTGTATCTCACGAAGAAGCTGTAATACAGCTCTTTGTGCTACTACATCCAGGGCAGTGGTAGGTTCATCAGCAAGTATGACTCTGGGCTTAAGAAGAGTAGCAAGCGCTATCGAAACTCGCTGCCGCATGCCCCCTGAAAGCTGATGAGGGTAAGCATTCAAAAGCTGAGGGGAAAGCCCCAATTTTCTCAGGTGCTCTTCGGCAAGAGCGAGAAGCTCTTTTCTCATCCTGCTTTGCACATGACTCTGCAAAAAATCCAGAAAAGTGGACTTCATTTTCTTTACCGGGTTGAAAACACTCATGGAACCCTGGGGTATATAGGAAATATAAGTCCAGCGAAGTTTTCTTATTTGCTCAGGGTCGAGTTCCAATACATTAAACAAACTATCATTTTCACGGTAATAAATCACCCCTTTAACGACGTGAAGCGGAGGATCCACTTTTGCAAAAAGAACCCTGAGCAGAGTGGTTTTTCCACATCCGCTTTCTCCAGCAATGCCATAAACTGCGTTTTCTCTTATCTCCAGATTCACTCCATTGACTGCATGGATTACTTTTTTTCTCCCAGCAATCTGAAGAACGTAAAAAGCTTGCAGGTCTTCCGCTTTTAGCACTATTTTCATGTTACTTTCACCGTGCTCTGTATTCTCTGAATGCGCACTCGAGGATCCAGGTATTCGCTGACACTGACTGAAAGAAGATACAGAGCAACCAGGAGAAATATGGCTAACACCAGGGGAGTCAATATCCACCACCAGTGACCAAGGAGCATTGCCTGATAATCTATAGCCCACTTCAGCATAGTTCCCAGCGTGGGTATTTCCAATCTGACCAGGCCAAGGATGGCCAAGACGATTTCCATGCCAATCGCCCAGGCAATGTTGCTAATCAAAGTGGAAAGTATCAAAGGTATGGTAAAAGGAAGATACTCTTTGGTAACCAGGGGCAAGGTGCCATTACCTGAAAGAAGGGAGGTTTGGGTAAACTCTCGCTCCCTTAAGCTTAAAATCTGAGAGCGAATGGTCCTTGCATCCCAGGCCCAGCCAAAGAAAGCAAGAAGTAATCCGGTATTTACCAGGGTCATAGCTTCCCGCAAAAGCATGGCTACCATCACCAAAATGAGAAAGAGGGGTATGACCAGCAAAGCATCAGCAGTCCCCATAAGCACCCGGTCCACAAGACTACCTCTGTAGCCCGCTATAAAGCCGACCAATACAGCTACAACCCGTGACACCATTCCAGCGATGAAAGCAACTATCAGGGAATTCCTTATGGCAAAGGTGGCCTCCCAGAATACGTCCTGACCCTTAGAATTGGTACCCAAAATATGGGGCCAGGCAGGGGGCTTATCCCGGGGAACCTGCAGCCACCTGGTAGGGTCGTAAGGTGAAAAAAAGGAAAATACAGCCAAAGTCAAAAGTAAACAAAGCAAAACAAAACTCACTGCAAAACGGTAATCCCTGAACAACTCTTTCAGCAATACCACGGTTTTCACCTACCTGTGCCTTATTCGAGGATCAAGAAGTGGGTACAGCAAGTCAAGCAAAAGAACTGCGGTGGTTATAGTAAAGATGGAAAGCACTGTAATACCCATTACTAAGTTATAATCACCCCTGGTAACTGCTCGATAAAGTAAAAGACCCATGCCGGGATAGGAAAAAACCATTTCCACCATCAAAACGCCGCTAAAAACCTGCCCCAGAAGAAGGGCGAGTTGGGTTATCTGAGGAAGCATAGCATTGGGCAATATGTATCTGAAAATCAAAACTCTTTCCTTTACACCGCCAATTTGTGCATACTGGACAAAATCTTCTCTTTTTACGTTCTGCACCAGAAGCTTCATTTGCTGAAACCAGGCTGCACCGCCCAGTATAACAAGCGTAAGTGCTGGCAAAAAGGAATGTTTCAAAATAGCCATAACCAGAGCAAAATTAAAAACTACCCTTCGCCCAAATACTAACCCTCCTGGAGGGAAAATTCTCCATACATAAGCAAAAAGAATGAGCAAAAGGACTCCAAAAATGTAGTGGGGAATTGGCCTCACCACCATAATGATTGTATCAAGAGCCTTTGACCAGCCCTTATGAGAAAAATAACCTGCAATACCCCCCACAATGTTTCCCAAAAACCAGGCTATTATGGTGGAGGTTAAAAAAAGACCCAGAGTCCAGGGAAGGTATATTCGGAGCAGGTCAGAAACCGGTGTTGGAAACTGAAAAAAAGAGGGCCCAAAATCAAAAGCAAATACTCTTTTCCACATGGTCAGGTACTGCTCAAGCATGGTGCCCTTAAGACCATACAGCTCTTTAAGTGTCTCCGTAAGACTCCTTACCGCTGCTGGATCCAATGCACTACCCTGAGCCTGAATTTGAGCAATCATTTCCAGAACCGGGTCCTGCCCGGTTAAACGTGGAATCAGAAAAACTGCTGTTATTCCTGAGAAGACCACCAGCACATACTGTATTAATCGCGGAAGAAGATAGGTTCTTAAAAATCGCATCCTGTTTCCCCCTTGAAAGGCTTCCTGGGTGCAAAGAGACCCAGGAAGCCTTGTAGAGCTTGACCGCGTTATTTAGCCTTTTTCAGGAAAGGAAGCATATACTTAAAGTTCGGCCAATGCTGATAGGGTTGAGTATAGGGACTCTCTGCTCCGGGATAGTTTATCCAATAATACTCATCCCAGGCCACAGCACCACAATAACCATAAGTTGGTATGGTAGGCATTTCTTTTACCAGAATTTTCAGGGCTTCAATACCCAAAGAGGTTGTAGTCTCAATATCTGCAAAAGGATCCGTCATCCCCATTTTTTCAATAATTTTGTCCAGTTCTGAGTTGGACCAGCGGGCTCCGCCACCTGGACCAAGGGTAACTGGTTGCCCAATGGGTGTCAAAAGACGCGAATGCCAGGGTTCCAGGGTTCTTGAAAGGTCTACACCTGCACCCCAGGGTTCAGCTGCAGGCCATTGGCTAGAAACTTCAAACTCCCCGTTAAGTACCAGAGTATCAAAAGCCTCGGTAGGTGACATGGTTGCTTCTATGCCAAACCTCTTCCACTGTTCCGCAACAGCCACTGCATTCCTGAAGTTATGATGTGCAGGGTTGGTAGCTGAAATTACCTGTATTTTCCACAAGGAACCATCTGGTAAGCGCCACTTTCCATCTTCACCCCTGGTGAAACCATTCTTCTTAAGAAGCTTTTCGGCAACATCCGGAGCATACTTCCACCAACCGATACCGAAAAGCTCTTTGATAGCTTCAGAGCTCTCAGGAACCGGGAAACCTCGTTCTTTGGCAGCCTGAGCTATCCTAAAGGGCACTTCAGGATCATAGGGCTTAAACTTTTCCCCGTTACCAAGATCCAACTCAAATTCTTTCAGCCATCCTTCCAGAGGTTTGAAAAATGCTTCCCTGTAAGCAGGAACCGGTGGAAGGTGAATAGGACTCACCGGTGCCATCAAGTCGAAAGCTATCGCCATATAATCGACGATGTCGATGGCCAAAACCAGAGCCCAGCGAACTTCTCGGTTGTCATAAGGTTCAACCATGTTATTAAACATTACCCCAGTAATACAGGGATCAATATTTACCACCCAAGGCCATTCTTTTCTCCAGGCCCTTGCTGTATCACTTTTTTCTAATACTGCCCGAAGTCCTTCGGGGGTATGTTGAGCCATGTCCAGTTCGTGCCGCACCTGAGCAAGAATCTTTGACTCTTCGGTTTCAAATGCCCTGAAAAACACATACTTTGGCTTGGGCTCGCCATACAGCATTCCGGTAGGGGTCCTTTCCCAATCTTCCCTGCGTTCCCAGAGAGTCCAGAATCCAGCCGGATCGTAATCGTAAAGTACGTAAGGTCCAGAGCTAACTGGTGGATTGAACTCAAAGGCAAGCGGGTCCTCTACCTTTTCAAAAATATGCTTAGGCATAATACGCAGACATCCCCATCTATCCAGGAAATGCGTGTGAAATCTGGAATTGGAACCTTTGAGCTCCACAACCACTGTATGATCGTCTGTTTTATAAACCTTATCCACGAACTCAGCCATTGGACCATGATAAAGAAGTCCCGGTGTACGCACATGAAGGTCAATGGTAAATACCACATCATCAGCGGTAATGGGTACCCCATCACTCCAGTAGATACCTTTTCTGAGCTTGATGGTCATCTGAGTAAAGTCCTCGTTGTAGATGGGCATCTCTAAAGCCAGACCAGGAATAATTTCCCCCGTTGCATAATCGACAGTCCACAAGGGTTCCATGGCCAGCTGTTGCAAACCTCGATCTTGCCATCGCCAACCCGACCACAGGTTAAAATTACTGGGTGTTCCCACTCTGCCAGTGAGTTGGTCCGCTATAAGTGTGTCTCCCCTCGATATCCCCGCTGGAAGCTGGGCAAAAGCCACTGAAGCAAAAAGGGCAACGAACAACACCGCCAAAAGCAGGACTAAACACTTGTTTTTCATGACTTGTCCCTCCTTGTAAAATTTCCAATCAGACTAAAAAATTACTCACCACCCTCGCAGCTACTATCCCTTCGAAGCTATTCTCTCTGCTTCTTCTTTGGCTATCCGACACCACCGAATAACATTTTGAGGATTATTCCCTATGGTATGATTGTCCTTCATTATCACCTCCACTCGACACCCTTTGGTTATCTCAAGAGCCTCGCGAAGTTTCTTGCGCAAATAATCTTCATCAATTTCAGGTACCGCCAAATCAGTAGGGCTGGGTTTCATAGAATATATGTAATCTGCACCCAGATATTCGGCCATTTTGGCAAGGTCCGCCCAGGGAGAAACTGAAATTCGTCGCAGACGAGGAAAACGCCTTACTACATGCCACCGAGGATGCAGGGGTTCACAACATCCATAACAGTTCAAACCAAACCGCTCTAAGATAGGATACTGATAGGGGAAAATGAATTCCTCAAACATCTCTGGAGAAACATAACAGGTCTCCTGACTTTCTGCAAATCCCCACATATCAATGGTACGCACGTGTATTCCATCAAAATCCGGCTGAGGCAATTCATGGGTATATCCAAAACCACCTGAACCAACATAGGTACCATCGTTGTTGAGTGAAAGCAGGTTGTTTTTCTCCAGGAAATCCAGCTTAGCAAGATGCCCATCGCGAAGAAAAGACATCAACTGATGCAGTTCTTTGGGGTGATCATACATATCCACCATTACCTGCTCTAATCCTCTCAGGTTAATCAGGGTCCAGGTCATTCCCAGGCTCCACCACCAGACAGTCTTACGACGCACAACCAGTAAATCGCTAAAAATTTCTCGAGCAAGCTCAAGGAGCCGATCACTTGCTTCATGGTTTATGTGTATCTCTGGAAAACGAAGTTTATCCATGTCCCGGTAACTTTTGAGAGGAGGATCCCAGCGGTAAGAACCTCTTCCATCGGTTTTGATTATCTTTTCTTCAAGACCCCAACTGGTTTCCTGATAAATATAAGGAACGTCAAAGTAGGGCTCAATTACCTTATCATCTCCCATGGACTCTCCCCAAAATATTTCTTTACGAAGAGCCATCTCCCAGTTTCTGGCTAATTTACCTTCACACTGCAAATCCTGGGGAGTAATGATCTCATTCCAGCCGTTTTCCGGATCACAAAAGATAACAGGACGAACCTCCTCAAGAGCATTGATGCTGTACCAGAGCTTACGTTTCTCCTCTTGCTCGGGGAGTTCAGCAAGTTCCCGTACCCTCAAAGCTAACTTCCGAAGAACGTCACGCTCCCAGGAAGCAACCTGGATCTCTTCAACTTGAAAAGACACACGATATAAGGAAGCAACAGTTTGATCACTCAGTGGTTGTTCGCTCACTTTACTCCCTCCGTAACCAGGAATAAAATTTCTACTATATGACCTTACCTCATCAATCCCACAATTTTAACCTGCATGGCAAAATTATTTTTTTGGCTTCATCTCCTTTAATTTTGCCTACCAGAATCTCTGCTGCTTCTTTTCCCAGCTCTTCCAGGGGCTGTTCAACAGTGGGAATTGGAGGGTCCGTGTATTTAACTGCCTCAATTCCATCAAAACCAACAATAGCAAGGTCATCAGGAACTTTAATTCTCTTCTCCCTGGCCACCTGTAACACTCCAATGGCCATTTTGTCATTGGCGCAGAAAACCGCAGTGGGCAGAGGTCTGGTTTTGAGCAACTCCTCCATAGCCTGTCTACCACTTAACCTCCTGAAATTCCCAGCAACTATATACTCCCTTCGCAGCTCAATCCCGTACTCCAGTAAAGTATCCACATAAGCACGGTATCTCTCTTCAGCGTGGCGGTGATCTTCCGGACCCCGAATGTGAGCAATGCGCCGGTGTCCCTTTTCAATCAAGTAAGCAACTGCCTCTTTCGCACCCTGGTAGTGGTCTATATCAACGTAACTCACTCCGTCCCCTTCCAGCCTCTGATTAACAACCACAAAGGGAAATTTTTCTTTAACCAGTTCGCTAACTTCTGAATAATGAACCGGCCAGTGGGAAAGGACAATCAATCCCTCAAAAAGTCGATTGTGAGCAATGTTCAAAAGGGCTTCTCTTTTATCAAGAGGATGTCCGTTATAAAACTCTCCTTTAACCACTATTTGCAGATAGTAACCCTGGGCAGAAATAGCAGTCAATAAACTGTTCAGAAGACTGCCATAAAAAGTAGACATCTTTCCCCCTCTGATGAAAGCACAGAGAAGAACGGTGTTGGTTTTGCCCTTGACCAGATTGCGGGCCAAAACATTGGGACGATAGCCCAGCTTGCGTGCTGCCTCCAGAACCTTTCTTCTGGTTGCCTCTGCAACCTGGCCCTTCCCACTTAAAACCAGAGAAACCGTAGCTGGAGATACCCCAGCCAGACGAGCTACGTCTTTGATAGTTACCGGCAAAACATTTTCCCTTTCTTAAAACGATTTACTACAGACATTATTTTATTTATAATTTCTACTTTGTCAAGAAGAACAACGCTCCTTACTCAGAATTTATTAAATCGTTTTAAAAACTTCTAAAAACTCAGAAAAACATCCTTCCGTCTAAAAAACTATTTGAGGCTCTCAAGGAAAGGGGGAATATCCCAAGCATTCATAACCCTTAAGGCTTTCTCAGAAAGTGGAAGGGGAAGCATCAAAGCCGAACTGGCTCATATACAGGTGATGATAAAACCCTTCTTTTTCAAGGAGCTTCTGATGGGTGCCCTGAGCCACCGGCTTACCTTTATCAAGGACCAGAATTTTATCAGCACTCATCACGGTATAGGTTCTCTGGGTGATAAGGAAGGTGGTGCACTTTTTGCTTCGTTTCTTCAAGCCTTCCAGAATAAGCTGTTCAGTAACCACGTCAACGGCACTGGTACTATCGTCAAGGATCAAAACAGCCGGGTTCTTCACAATCGCACGGGCTATAGCAATGCGCTGCTTTTGGCCTCCAGAAAGGTTAACCCCCCGCTGGCCAAGGGGTGTGTCATAGCCCTCAGGAAAAGTCATGATGAAATCGTGGGCCTGGGCAACTCTGGCTGCCTCAACTACTTCCTCAAAAGAGGCATCCGGCCTTCCCCAGCAGATATTTTCCCGGATAGTGCCCAAGAAAAGCACCGGTTCCTGAAGGACCATACCGATAGCTGCCCTCAGAGTTTTGAGATCCTTTTTACGGACATCTTCTCCGTCGATAAGG
>CAZMZG010000063.1:0-8875 GCA_964570785.1 uncultured Atribacterota bacterium
AAAAAACTGGTGAGCCGTGCAGGAGTCGAACCTGCGACACCCGGATTAAAAGTCCGGTGCTCTACCAGCTGAGCTAACGGCCCACCCTGAAAACAAGAGATATTTTAACGATTCCTTTCTAAAGTGTCAATGTTTGAGGTCGTGCTTTGTAAAACTTTTAGTGGGGCAGGAAACCACGAATGATTTTTCTTGGTAGAGGTTCTTTAAGTATCAAAGCTCCCGTGGGACACATTTCCTGACAACAAAAACAGCGCAGGCAGTTTTTAAGGTTAAATTCTGGTAACCCTTTTCTCATATTGATTGCTTTGGGACGGGCGGGACATACCGAGTGACATATTCCACACTTTTTGCATAGCTCTGGAACAAGGGATGGATAGTCCAGGAGAAGCCCCCTTAGGATTTTAGTGGATTGAAGATGTGATTTCCTTGTTTTTTTAACTTCAAAGTTTTTAACCTTAACTTCCTCCAGGTTGTTACCCACTATTTCTATTTTTTCCTTTCTATAGGTTCCAAGGCCGAACTCCTCTCCTTTTTTGCAGGTTGGGACTATCGAGGGATCCAGATCAATCACCCTGCACATGGTTGCATCCAGAGCCACTGGATCGGTACTCATGGCGAGAAGGTTAAGAGCTTTTCCTCTTCCGTTACGGGGACCGTTTCCTTCCATGGCTACCACTGCGTCTATTATGTACAGGGAGGGACGAAGCAAAAGATTAAGATCAATAAGCATTTTTGAAAAAACTTCGACATCAGGAAAGCGAAAATGGAATTCGCTTTTGCGCAGTCCAGGAACACAGCCTAACTGATTTTTGACTGCTCCTGTTATTACAGTTAGACCATGGGTTTTCCATTTGGCAAGACTTACTATTGTATCGTATTCAGTTATTCCTTTTGCAATTTGAAAGTGTTTTACCTGCTTACCTTCAAGAAAGTTTATTTCTTCTGCATTTACGAAATCTTCTAAGGGAATTCCCAATTTTTTGGCCAGAGATTCATAACCGGCTTTTCGGGCCACTATTTCTGGTTTACCAAAGCCAGGCGAATCTCCGTAACCAACTTCGAACCCTTCAGATAGCAGAGTTTCTGCCAAGGCACAGAAGACTGCAGGATGGGTTGTTACGTGCTTTTCAGGGGCTTCGCCAGCAAGCAGGTTGGGCTTAAGCAGCACTCTCCTTTTTGGTCCAAAGACTTTTTCAATGCCTCCTAAGAGTTCCATGCCCTTGTTGAGGCTTTTTTTGACTTCCTTTATTTGATAATTGGTACATCTTACCAATGCTACTTTAGATTTTGTTAGCATTGTGTCTTCTGACCTTTCTTTTCTTGTTTTGAGATTTAGGTTAATATACTGCAAAGTTTCTCCTTTGAAAAGTTAGATTGGGGAGGTGGAATAAATTGCATATACGGACCCGTTCCCTGGTTTTTGGAGGTATTTTAATTGCTGCTTCCGTAGTGCTTACTCGTTTTGCCAGTATCAGGGTAAATTTTGGGGTCGTAGAGGGAGTTAGAATAGGTTTTGGTTCCTTTCCCATCATTTTTGCCGGTTTTTGTTTTGGTCCTTTGATAGGAGCTCTGGTTGGTGCTTTCTCAGATGTCCTGGGTTATATCCTTAGCCCTGGTGGTGGCCCTTATATGCCTCACTTTACACTTTCCTCTGCTCTCTATGGGGTTATTCCTGGCCTTTTCGCAATGTTAACTTGTTTTTCTGAGCGTTCACGAATTCTGGGTGGTATTTTAGTTTCTCAATTATTTGTAGGTCTTCTACTCACGCCGTTCTTTTTAGCTACCTTGTTTGGTATTCCCTGGAGATTTTTGATCATACCAAGACTGGTGAGCATACCAATTCAAATTGTTGCTTATTTTTATTTCTTCGAAGTCCTCAAAAGAAACAGCTTTGCTAACGGACTACTCTTTCGCGGGTATTCTCGTTGAGGGGGATGGGGGTTTCCCCACCTTTGTTTCAACCTCCTTCGAAAATAGGCTTTTCTTCCTGATAGTACCATTCGCTGGGGTTGGTTATATATTGGATGGTATTGAAGATCAAGTTGTAATGGCGGTACTCTTCTGAAGCCAGAAAATCAAGAAATTCTTTGACTTGCTCGTCGCTTTGTTCGTCTATTTGCTTTGAATAAAATTGGTGGGATTTAGATTCCAGGTCTAAGGCAGTTTTTAAAATATCCAGCTCTTCCGCTTCGTATTTGATCAGTTCCTGGGATTTTTTTTGAGCTTCGGTAAAGATGTTCTCGAAGTATTCACGAGAGGACCTTCTTAACCCCTGGATGTTTTTCGTGGTAAAGGATTCATTTTTGGTTATTCGCTCGTAACCTTCTTGAATTCTTTCGATATGATCCAGTTCATCATCAGCAAGATGAGTTAAAACCTCCTTGGCAAGCTGGTTCTTGATGCGGTTTACACCTTCGAGGTAGAAATTACGTCCATCCTCTTCCATTTTTAAAGCGTACTGTAGGAGTCCCTGAAGTTCCATTTTTGAAGCCTCCTTTGATGTTTTAGGTTAAAAACAACTTTTTCTTGTATTATTCTATACCTATTGGTAGAATATTTGAAAAACAAGTGTTCCAGGAGGATGAAATGCAGGAATTGCCTCTTAGATGTAAGAGCTGTAAAGCATTGATTTCTTTGGAGGACATTACCGAGATTGGGATTTACAAAATTCCAGCTTACCGTGGTACAGCCTTTATAAGGTATATTTGTCCCTATTGCAGAGACTTTGGAGAGGCAACCTTTAGTTTAGAGAAAATGAACGATATTGCAAAGATGATAACTCGCAAGCGCAGAAAAGAAAGACCGAGGGGACAGATTACTATTGACGAGGTTATTGATTTCCACAAGGAATTGGAAAAACTTAGAAATGCTGATTTTTTGAAAGAATCTTAAAGGATGTTGTTTAAATGATGAGCTCTATTAAAGAAGATCAAAAAAAGGCTTTTCAGGATTTACTTATGCCCCAGCTGGGGGCTCTTTATAGAACAGCTCTGCGTATGACTCGTCGTAGAGAAGATGCTGAAGACCTGGTTCAGGAAACTATCATGAAGGCTTACGCTGCTTTTGATCGTTTCGAGCCTGGCACTAATTTTAGAGCCTGGATTTTCAAGATTTTGACCAATACTTTTATCAACGATTACTACCGGGTTCGAGATCGAGAAAAACATTCTTCCTTAGAAGAAATGGTGGAAGACGTTAACTTTCAGCCTCAATTTGAGGGTTTTACACCTGAGGAAATGCTTTTAAACACTCTTACCAGAGAAGATGTCTTGCGCGCTATTGAAAGCCTTCCGCTTGAGTTCAGGTCTGTGGTGATTCTCACCTTAGTTGAGGGATTTTCATATAAAGAGACAGCCGAGATTCTTGATATCCCCATCGGCACGGTTATGTCCCGTTTGCATCGCGGAAGAAAGATTTTGCAGAAATTGCTTTGGGAATATTCGCATAAAAATAAGTCGACAAGGAGCAAGGTAGAGAATGGATTGTAAAGAAGCTGTGGAAAAACTTTACCTTTATCTTGATGGTGAGATGCTTACTGAAGAAGAACGCAGATCTCTGGAAGAACACTTGGGTTTATGTCGTGCTTGTTGCCAGCGTTATGAATTTGAAAAGTTTCTCTGGGACCTGGTCCGTCAAAATGGCCAGAGAGAAAGCGTACCTCAAACTCTTATTATGCGTATTGAAAACGTGCTGGCGCACTTTTGAGTCTTATGTCTGGGATGAACCGGATATCTATAAGGAAGCTGGCTAAAGAGCTGGTTGAAAGCTATCGGAGTACAGAACGAATTACCAACATAGAGAAAAGGCATTTTCCTTCTCGAGACCAAGTTATTAAAATTACCGAAGAGTTGCGAGAATTACTTTTCCCGGGTTACTTGGGAAGGGCTGATTTGTGCTGGAATAGCGTTGAGTACTTTGTTGGTAATAAACTGGATCGGTTGTTTACATTGTTGAGCGAGGAAATTGCTAAAGCTTTTGGTAGCTTGATGTTGGGTAAGGCAGAGGAAGATTTTCAAACTCTTTTGTGCAAGTGTCGCGAAAGAGCTTGCAGGGAAGCAGAGATTTTCTTCTCCAAGCTGTCTGGAATTAGAGAGATGCTTGATGAAGATGTTCAAGCAGCTTATGACGGAGATCCAGCAGCTAAAAGTATTGAAGAAATCATTTTTAGTTATCCCTGTGTGCTGGCTATTTCTGTTTATCGTATGGCCCATGAATTGTTTTTACAGGATGTACCTTTGATTCCTCGTATGATGACAGAATATGCTCATGCCTTAACTGGTATAGATATTCATCCTGGAGCCAGAATTGGAAGAAGTTTCTTCATCGATCATGGGACCGGTGTAGTTATCGGGGAGACCTGTGAAATTGGAGACAACGTAAAAATATATCAGGGGGTTACCCTGGGGGCTCTTTCTTTCCCCAAAGATGAGCGAGGCAAAATAATTCGGGGAATCAAGAGACACCCCACCATTGAAAGTGGGGTTACTATTTATGCTGGAGCAACCATTCTTGGTGGCAATACGGTAATCGGCAAAAATAGCGTTGTGGGCGGCAACGTCTGGCTTACTCATTCCATACCTTCCAACACCAAGGTTATTATAGAAGAACCGCGCCTTAGAATAGTGGAAAACAAATCTCCCCAATGAGCTGGCGCTTGCATCTTCTCTTCTTTTGTTTTTGGTTATCTTTAGGGATTATTTATAGTGTTTATTCCGAAAATTTCCTTTTCAGGATATTATTTTCACTTGTTTTTCCTCTTTTTTGGTTTCTCATAGCCTTTTCTTTTGCTTTGAGGGCTTTTATATTGGTGAGGGTTCGAACAAAAAGTTTTTTCAAAGCTCTGCTTTATGCCCTGGCGGCATTTTTAAATTATCCCTATTTTTACTGGTATCTTCGTTTGAAATTGCCTTTGAATGAAGAAGAAAAAAGAATGGCACTTAAGGAATTTTCCAGGTTGAGTGGATTAAGTTCTCCAAGCTCAAGCTTTTGCCCTTTTTGCAAAGTGGAGATTAGAGATGCTCTAAAAGTATCACCTGATGGGAGAAGCATCGTTCCTAAACGGCGACCTTTGGTTTGTCCCAAGTGCGGTTTACGTATAGATGCTTGTCGCTATTGTCTTTTTTTCGAAAAGGACACTTCCCAGTTTAGCTTGGAAATAACTTCAGGTAGATGCACTGTTATAAAAAAGGCTCAACCTGTTGAAGAGCTTTGTAGTGTAAACGTTGCGCAACGGCTTAAGGCCATGGGCTGGCATACTCTCTACGCTGGTATTCGTATCAATGACCCCTTTTCTCCTCCCGAGAGCTGTCGCAGCTTTGTATTTGATCCCGCAAAAATGCTATCCGATAAAATAACGTGGATGGGGAAAGAGCGTTTTTTGCTTATTCAGATAGAAACAGATTTTTACTCCCAGGTTTCTTCTTCGGGATCGGGCTGAGCAGCGGATAGGGCAAAATCGAAACCCAGGACATTACTCAGTTCTCTGTTTACTTCTTTTAAAAAAGCGACTAATTCATCCTGGGCTTTGAAATAGTTCATAAGAGTTATGTTCTTAAATATTTCTTCACGAATCGTTTCTACTTCCAGAAAATCCTCTTCTCTCAAATCTCTTTCAGAAGCAATTTCGCTGAGCTCTCTCTGCTTTTCGTTCCAACGCTGTAGGAGCTCCAAAGCCTCCTGGTCGATGGTCAGGCTGGAGCGGCTTTGCTGGAATGTTTGGAAAAAACTTGTTGTTATAAGTTTCTCGGCGAAATCCTGAAGAGACGATTTGATTTCTTCACTAAGGGTTAGATTTTTCACAAAGTCTTCCTCCTTATCAGGGATTATTCACTATGATAAAGCTTTCGCTATAAAAAAGCAAAGTTTTTATAACTTCTTTAAAAGAGCAAGGTAGGTCCGGATTTTAATTTCGATGTTAGGGTGAGTGCCTATCCTGGCAAGAAAGCGTAAAGAAGCCGGTTCTTTTATAGTTTCAAGAAGCCGAACGATTTCTGCAAGCACTGCTTTGGGAGGGCTTTGACGGAGAATTTCTTCAAGAAGAGGCAAAACGTCTGCCTGGAGTGGCCAAAGTAGCGGTATAAGGTATAACTTGACTTTAGTTTCGCCCTCTTTAAGTATCTTGCGTAGTATATGATAGTTATTCCTAAGCTCAAGGTAAGTAAAGGCGATTTGAAAGTCCCCGGGAGGGACCTTCCCTTCTTGAAGTTTTTTAAGCACTATCCATTTTATTTTTTCTTTTGGGAAGAAACGAAGCAAAGCCAAGGGTTCCCAGTTGTTTTCTTTAAGGGTTAACCACAGTACTGGTGAAGGAAAAACATACGAGCATCGAGTGAGTAAATTGAGAAGTTTTCCCACTCTTCTCTCAAGTAATGCTTTGTCTAAAAGGTAATTGATGCCTTTTTCGGTTTGAGCACATATTTCGACCACTTCTGGATCCCAAAGCTCGAAATTTGGGTTTCTATTTGCTGGTTTGCCATTTAAAGCTATAAGGATGGCTTGAGTTAGGTTATTGATGTTAGCTTCGGTTTCCCCTCGAGCCATTTTTGCTATTTTAAGTGCTTCCCCGGGTTCATACTTGAAAAGTACTTTCAGAGAAAGGGCGCGTATTTCGGGATTCGGGTCATTTAGGGGGAGTTCAACGCAGGCATGTGTTTTAAAAGAGTTTTCCAGCAGCGTCTTGAGAGCTAATTTTTTAACTTTGTTTGAGGAAGAACTCAAGAGGGTGCATAAATAAGGCAGAATTCTATCGTCAAAGCTTTCCAAAAGGTTTTGTTCAAGAGGCAAATCAGTTTCACTCAGGAAAGAGATAAAATCCGGTAATGCTCTTTTGATTTGCCAACTGAATAAAGCTTTAAATGCTTCCAATCTTAAGGGGATTTCTTCTTTCTCGGGTAGCGAAGTTTTTCCTCTTGACACCGAGACGAGAAATGGTATCCAATCGTCATTACCTGCAAGGTGCTGAATTATAGCTTTTTTAAGAAATAAGCTGTTCGTTTCTTTGAAGTGCTGAATCAAAAAGGAACCCAGCGTGCTGGGCTCCTCTATTTCTGAAAGTTTCTTGAGCGCTTTGTATTTGAGTTCGTCAGAAAAATTGCTTTCATTCTGCAAAATGTTATAAAGATCTCTTCTAAGCTCTGTTTCAGGTACAAAGCCTTCGCTCGCATTTATAAGTAACTCTTTATAAATATCTCTTTCTCTCCAGAAGTGTAACAGTTCTTTCTGAATTTCTTCTTTGGACAAAGTTTCCGCTTTTGCAGTTGGAACCAGCGTTATTGCTGAAAATACTAAAACTGGAATCAAAAACCATATTTGATTTTTTTCTAAAGCTCTCCTAAGCTTTATTTTGCTCATAGCTCAATAATATTCAGGCATGATACCGGAAACACCTTTTCGTTGTTGGCAACCGCAGGAGCGACGAATGAGAATTTCTGGTTTCAATACTGCTTCTCGCCGTTCTTTTATTCTTTCTCCTTTTATGCGTTGTAAAAGAAATTCGCAAGCCAAACTACCCATAGTGTAAGCTGGTTGTTTAGCAGCGGTTAGGAAAGGGAACAGAGAAGAAGCGAATTCGAAGTCATCAAAGGTTACCAGAGCTAAATCTTCTGGTACACGGATGCCTACGTCCCGAGCAGCCCTTATGACCCCTATTGCTATAAAGTTATTGCCTGCAAAGATAGCTTCGATTTTTGAACTTTCTTTTTTGAGAAATTCCAGAGTTGCTCGATAGCCAAAGTCTTCCTTGTAAGTGCCGATAACTGTGTAATTCTTGGGAATTGCTACATTGGATTCCTGGAGGGCTCTTTGATATCCCTGTATGCGCTCTCTACTTGTGGAAAGAGTGAGTGGCCCAGAAAGAATGGCAATCTTTTTAATGTCGTGGGTTTCGATTAAATGTCTGGTGAGCTGGTAAGCTCCTTCTTCGTTATCCCCGGTTACGCAATCCAAATTCGGGTTGTTTACTCTGCGATCTACAAGTACCAGGGGGACGTTTTTCTTGCAGAAAAGCGAAAAAGTCTTTCCATCACTGCAACTTGCAATGAGAATTCCATCTACCCTTCTTTGAAGCATTAATTCCAGATAAGCTTTCTCTTTCTTGATGTCTTCGTCAGTGTTACAAAAGATTACGTTAAACCCGTTTTGAGAAGCTTTATCTTCAACTCCTCGAGCAAGTGTTGTAAAGAAAGGGTTGGTAATATCAGAGACAATAAGGGCAATGGTATCAGTTCTTTGTTTTTTAAGACTTCGAGCAAGGTAGTTTGGTGAGTAGTTTAATTCCTTGGCTATCTGGAGTACTTTCTGACGAGTTGACTCTTTTAGCCCCGGTTTATTGTTGAGAACTCTCGATACCGTGGCTGGCGATACGCCGGCCTTTTTCGCTATATCGTATATAGTGGTCATTGGAATTTTGTTTTTCAGATTGATAGAGGATAACGACCTTTTTCCTTTAGCAAGTTAATGAGCTTATCGTAAATCAGGGGATCTACGTTACTGGCTACTGAATGGTCCGAAGCAGGCATATATCCACCGCCTTTCGCTGCTTGGAGCTTATACAAAACCTCTTTTTCAATTTCTTCCCAGGTTCCGTAGCCGAGTAAGCGGATATCGATTCCTCCCCAGAAAGAAATACGGTCACCGTATTGCTTTTTCAGAGCAACCGGATCCATACCGGCCTTTGCTTCCAGAGGGTTGTAGACATCTACCCCTGCTTCGATTAAGTCTTCGAATATTTCCAGACTTTTGCCACACCCATGATACACAGTGATGAGCCCTTTATCGTGTATAAATTCGCAAAGGCGCTTGACACAGGGAAAGAATATTTCTCTCCACAATCTGGGAGAAAAGAACATGCCTTTGTCGTAGGCAACATCACCCCAGA
>CAZMZG010000064.1:0-8664 GCA_964570785.1 uncultured Atribacterota bacterium
CATCTCTACCTCGGTAGCTGAGTAGCGCTTCATTTCTTTTCCTCCTTAAAAGGAACAATTGGTCTTTCCCAACTTCAGTGGAGGCAAAGAAAAGAGAGTGTAATGACTGGGAGTGTCGGGAAATGGAAAGAAGGAAGTACGACAAAGAATGGAAGCTCTCGATTCTCCGTCTCGCTCAGGAGGGAAATCAAACTACAGCGTAGGTTGCCAGGGACTTTGACATCAAGAAAAAACCTCATTCACAAATGGAAGGAGCCTTTTCGAAAGGAAGCTCGGGAATCCTTTCCTGGAAAAGGGAATCTCAGAAAAGAGGACGCCTATGTTCGTAACTAAAGAAAGACTTAAAAAGGAATACTGAAGAACGGGATATCCTAAAAAAGCGCTACTTACCCTCTCAAAGACACTAAGTTTCTGGAGAATCAATGCTCGTCATTTTCGGATGGTGCGATGACCAGGCCCTTGGTGTTTCGGTGAGCGGGCACTATGCTTTTGCGGGGGAGAGCTGAATCGTAAAGGGAGAATGTAAACCGGGAGTTGCTCTTGGTTATAAAAAGAGCTTTCGAAGAGAGCCGGAGGACCTATGGAAGTCCGAGAATAACTGCTCTCTTCAAAAAGAAGGGTTGCACTTGTAGTGAGAATCGGATAATTCGATCGATGAAGCAATGTGGTTATGCTGTGAGAACCAAAAAGCGCCATTGAATCACCACTCGCTCAGCATACCCCCTCCAGAAAAGCCCCCCAACCCCCTGAAGCAAGAATTGAACCTGAAAAACCGAATCGTGTCTGGTGCTCGGACATCACCTACATCCCTACCCAAGAAGGGTGGCTATACCTTTCGGTGGTCATGGACCTCTATTCCCAGAAAGTGATTGGCTGGGAGGCAAGTGAGAGGTTGAACCAGGAACTTATTCTTCAGACTTTGAGGAATCGCACTAAGAAGTGGAGACCTTTCCCCTCTTGTCCTCACCATTCCGATCAGAGAATCCAGCACAGGCACCCTACATACTCAACCTTACTCAAGAGGTATGGTCCCCAGTATGAGCCGAAAGGGGAATTGTTGCGACAATGCTGTGGTGGAGCCTTTCTTCAAAACTTTGAAGACTGAACTGGTTCAGAGAGATATGAAAGGCGGGAAGAGGCAAAGGAGGGCTCTTTGCCTACATTGAGGGATTTTATAATTCAAGGAGACTTTACTCAGTACTAGGATATAATTGTAACCACATCTCTTGACAGAAAAAATATCATTATTTATACTTTTTGAAAGCGGTTTCAAAAATTCCACAAATTTCCAAGAAGTTGATCAGAAATGGTAACTATAAGAGAAGTGGCTGAAAAAGCTGGTGTTTCTCCTTCAACGGTTTCAAGGGTCCTGAACGGGCACCCTTCAGTAAGACCCGAACGAAGAAGATTAGTTATGGAGTGGGTGGAAAGGTTAGGTTACCAACCTAATTCTATAGCACGTGGTCTGGCTACAAACAGATCTCATCTCATAGGTGTTATTATTCGTGAAATCTCAAACCCCTTCTTTGCCGAAATCATTCAGGCAATTGAAGAATCTGCTACTCAGAACGGCTATAACATTCTCCTTTGCAATACCAGCGGAAACTTACAAAGAGAGAAGAAGGCAATAAACATCCTGCTGAGTAGCAATTACGAACAAGTGTAAAGGAGGTGGTAAAGTTAAGACAGAACACGATCTATCGAGTTTTGAGAAAAGAGAGTGCGCAACAGAGAAAAGTAAAAAAGAAGGGAGTGATTGATTGTGCTTAAAAAATATGGGTTGATAGTGGGAATAATGTTTCTAGTTCTTACAATGATAGGGTTAAGTTTTTGCTCGGTTAGCGCAAAGACAACCACTCTTACAATATGGTCAACTTGGCCTGATAGAGGAGTAAAAACGCTAATCGCAAAATACGAAGCTACACATCCGAACGTGAAAGTTGATTACTTGTTCATTCCATGGAATAACACGGTTTGGGCTCAGAAAATTACTACTGCAAAAATGGCGGGTAGTTTGCCAGATCTCGTTATGACTGCTCAACTACCTGCTGAGTGGTCCGAACCTGTGCGTGGCGTCTATATGTCCTTAAATAACTACATCGAACGAGATAATTTTGACATTAATGACTTTGTTAAAGCAATGGTCACCCCCAGCACACTTAATGGTCAAATATACGGAGTGCCAATGTGGTTCGACTTTGGGATGCTTTTTTACAACAAAAAGATGCTTGCCGAAGCTGGATATAGTGGTCCTCCAAGAACTTGGGATGACTTAATCGAGTATACAACTAAACTCACAGTAATAAAAGATGGCCAGCTGGAAAGGATGGGTTTTGCCCTTCTCGAATTTCCTGTATTCTTTACACTTCAAGCCGTTGCAGGAGGACATATGTTCAGCGAAGATGGGACTAAGGCAACCTTTAACTCACCAGAAATGCTTAAAGCTGCTCGTCTAATGATCAAACTACGAGACATCATGGGTGGGATGAACGAACTTACAAGAATAGCTTCCACCGAGGTTCTCGGTGCTGAAGCCGATTCATTCGTTCGTTACAAGTCGGCTATGATATACATGAATGCTTTTTCAGAAATCGGCAGAATAAAGAAATTTGCTCCAGACATGGATTACGGAATTGCTCCAATGCCTTCGCCCAAGGGCATGCCACAAACTTTAATTCACACAGCTGGTGCACTTCTTGCGATTCCAAGCCCCGCCAAACATCGTGAAGAGGCTTGGGATTTCCTAAAGTTTTGGACTTCTAAGGAGAATCTCTTGCCATTTGTCAAAGAGAACCTGGATGTCTGGGCAGTATTGCCGGGTAGAATTTCTTGTGTCAAAGATCCAGAATTTCTCTCTCTCGATCCCAACTTGCCAGAAATAGCAAAACAAATCGATTCTCTTCAACCAGTAGGACACTTTGTACATCCTCTTGCCACAGATGCTCACTGGATCAACATGCTTAAAGCGGTTGACGATTTCCTATGGGGTAAAGCAACGCCCGAGGAAGCTTTGAATGAAGCCAATCAAAAAGCCCAAGAATTTTTAGACAAGACTTTCAAAGATCTAAAAGAAAGAGGTATCGAGATAAAACTGGATCTATATTAACGTTCTTGACACCCCAGGGAGCAAAATCATCTAATCCGGTTTTGAACTCTGGGAAGCTTGGGTTCTCCGGAGAACCCAAGCTTCCCAGTAGGATTGGGGAGGCTACCAGATGAAGCTTTTTGCCAAAAAGAAACACTTTAAATCCCATGAGGTCAGAGATGCTTTGGTGTTCGCCTTGCCATGGTTCATAGGCTTTTTTGCATTCACTCTCTATCCAATTATCAGGTCCTTCATGTACTCTTTTCAAGAATACGATATTCTACATGAGCCCAAATGGATTGGATTGTCCAACTATTCTAAGCTCTTAACAGATTCGCGATTTAGTGCTTCACTTTATAATACCTTTTACTACACAATGTTCTCCGTGCCCCTACAAATAGCACTTGCACTTCTACTTGCCTTCCTGATGACCAGGAAAATAAGGGGACTTCGTATTTTTAGAAGTATTTACTTTTTCCCATCTGTAATCTCGGGAGTTGCCGTGGTTCTTGTATGGAAGCTGATGTTTCAAGGCGATTACGGGCTAATAAATAATATTTTAAGCTACATAGGCATTAGAGGTCCAGCATGGTTGGATAATCCACTGTGGTCGAAACCAGCACTGATTTTGATGAGTCTTTGGGGTGTCGGGATGTCTATGGTGATTTATATTGCAGCCATGTTGGGTGTGCCCACTACGCTGTACGAAGTTGCAGAAATAGACGGAGCAAGTGGATGGACCCAATTTAGGAAAATAACTCTACCATTAATAAGTCCTGCGGTATTTTACACACTGGTGATAAACATTGCTGCTGCACTTCAGATTTTTACCCAAGTTTATGCTTTAACTGGGAGACCGCCGCTGGCCGCACCAGGTGGACCAGCTGATTCTACACTGGTTCTTGTGCTTTATCTGTATGATCAAGCCTTTACTTTTCTAAAGATGGGCTACGCTTCCACACTGGCTTGGGTTTTATTCCTAATCATACTGATACTCACGCTGTTCCAGTTCAAAACATCCAAAGGGTGGGTACATTATGAAGAGTAGTCGAGAAAGCTATATAGTGATATATTTCTTGGTACTTGCGTCCGCAGCCATTTTTCTGCTTCCTCTTTTTTGGATGGTTTCAACCTCACTAAAACCCACAAGCCAGATTTTTTTGTCTCCTCCCAAATGGATACCATCCCCGATCACGTGGGAGCATTTTCGAAACGCAATATCTGAGTTCAGGTTCTCCTTGTATTTCAAAAATACTGCAATAATCACTGGTTTAAATGTTTTAGCCGCCATCCTTATAAATCCAATGGTAGCATTTTCATTCGCATTACTCAGGTGGCCAACAAGGGACTTCTGGTTTATGGTAATGCTGAGTACTATTATGCTGCCCTTACCAGTCACAATAATTCCATTATTCATTATCTTTCGAAATCTTGGTTGGCTTGATACATATCTACCGCTTATCATCCTTCCCTTCTTTGGGCATCCACTGTTTATATTCTTGCTTCGACAGTTCATGAGAAAAATTCCTCTCGACCTAATTGACGCCGCCAGGATTGATGGATGTAGCAATTACCGTATTTATTGGAACATAATATTACCCCTTATCAAAGCTCCCATAGCCACAATCGCAACATTTCAATTTATGTGGTCCTGGAATGACTTTTTCATGCCGCTCATATTTATCAATAAAACCTCTATGAAAACTCTCTCTTTGGGCTTAATGGATTACTTGGGTCAAACCTCAAGCGGGGGATTCGTGGATTGGGGTGCCCTCATGGCTGCAGGATTCTTAAGTTTAATTCCCTGCGTAGTCATTTTCCTTATTGCACAGGAATACCTCGTGGAAGGCATAACCTTTACGGGAATAAAAAGATAAAAAGTCCTCTCGGAAGGGGTCTTTAACAATGATTCTCTTCCGAGGAAAAGAAAGGAGATGTGAGATGCTTTTCCGACCTAAACAGGAATTAATGTGGGATACGTGGTTAGTGCCCCACGAAGGCGTGTATTACCTCTTTTACATCAGAATTTCCCTGCCCCGACGACGCCCTTACGAGGGTTTTGGCACAGGACCTGACGGAATCAGCGTAGCTCGATCCCACGATCTCCTACATTGGGAAGAAATTGGTCCAGTATTAGAAAAACACCCTGACGCTGCATGGCTTGGAACCGGGATGATCCATAAAGTTGGCAATGAGTTCATAATGAACTTTTCTGAAGAACGTCCCATAGGTCACCAAGTTGTTTGTTTAGCCAAATCTCAGGATCTCCTTCGATGGATCCGGCTTCCCGCCGAATACGAAATTCGGCCTGACCCCCGATACTACCAAACTGAACCATCAGAGAGTGCAGATCCATTGCCACGCTGGGATTCCCTTGGCATAGTATCCCCGTCTGGCGAACGTTCAGAATATTTGGCTTTTATTACTGCAAACGCACAGAACACTTTGCCAGGACATTGTGGAACGCTTGGCTTTTTAAAATCCAAAGATGGTCTTCATTGGGAAGCATTACCACCAGTAGTTGAGCCAGGGTTGTTTCCTAGCTACGAAGTCCCTGAGTACGTTGGTTTTAACGGTCGCCACTATGTGATATTCTCGACTAACACAACAGCAGGACCTCGATTCGACCCACGCGCTAGAGGACCTCATAGCGGCACATATTACGTGGTGGCAGATGATATTAAAGGACCCTACGTGAGGCCACCAGTCGATTGTTTGCTTCTCGGACAGCGAGACACAACCTTCCTCTTTGGCACGTATGTTGGACGGTCAATATGCATTGATGGAGGAAAGCGGCTTTTTTACCACCACTGGACAGCAAATTACCCTGAAGGTTGGTGGGGGCCACCAAAAATACTGGTAGAACGCGGACCCTATCAGTTAGGCCTAGATTACTGGCCTGGATGCGAAAAACTTAAGGCTTCTTTGCTTGCAAAAGGTGTGGAAGAAAAAAAATTACATCCACTTAAGACAGCAGGTAAGGTTCCAGTAATTGAATGGCTAATAGATAACGGTTCGGTGAAAGCAACTAACAGAGGTGGTGCACATGGAGCGTTTTGGGAAATACCATTAGGTAAGCAATCTCAATCATTTACAGACCTTTCAGATGGAAGAATACTGGAAACACGCGTCCGTATACGAAGGGGCCGGGGGCTTGGCATCTGGATCAAATGTTCCGATAAATCGAAGCACATAGCCCTGTTATTAAACGCAGAAAGAAAAGTAGTTGAGTTTGGAAAACTTTCATACTTTAAAGATGGGTCTTCTTTGATTTTTGAACCGGAAGAGGAAATCCCATGGCCAATTGCCACGGGTGTGAGTCACGCTCTACGCATGCTGGCCAGGAGAAACTTTATAGAACTCTACCTCGATGACCGTTTGGTCCACTGCTTTTGCAGTCGCGATGAGTTAGACACGAATTACTTAGGATTTTACGCCGAGCTCGCCAGCGGTGATTTTTTGACACCCTCTATATGGGCAATGGCATAACAAAACTATCCTGTTTGGAAAAAATAAATGTTAGAATAACTTTTGCTGGTGAAATCTTGACAAGTAAGAAGTTGATCAGAAATGGTAACTATAAGAGAAGTGGCTGAAAAAGCTGGTGTTTCTCCTTCAACGGTTTCAAGGGTCCTGAACGGGCACCCTTCAGTAAGACCCGAACGAAGAAGATTAGTTATGGAGTGGGTGGAAAGGTTAGGTTACCAACCTAATTCTATAGCACGTGGTCTGGCTACAAACAGATCTCATCTCATAGGTGTTATTATTCGTGAAATCTCAAACCCCTTCTTTGCCGAAATCATTCAGGCAATTGAAGAATCTGCTACTCAGAACGGCTATAACATTCTCCTTTGCAATACCAGCGGAAACTTACAAAGAGAGAAGAAGGCAATAAACATCCTGCTGAGTAGACAAGTAGAAGGTCTATTGCTTGTGCCCGCATTCGAGAAAGAGCCTCATTTAGAATGTCTATTTAACAGGAAAGTCAATGTAGTGTGCATAACTTTACCATCCGAGAAATTCGACTGGGTAGCAATAGATCATAGAAAAGGAGGTAGAATTGTAGCAAGACATCTCATTAGTTTGGGGCACACAGAACTTGCTTTCGTTGGCAACGATGAAGACGAAAAATTTAAAGGATTTAGAGAGGAAATTGAAAGAGCTGGATTATCCTTCAACAAGGAAAATCTAATAAAAACCAGGGGGTATAGGGAACTGATATCTCACGAAGCCTACAACCGCACCAGAGAGTATCTTGTAAAGCATAGAAAACCTGGGTTTACGGCAATTTTTGCGTGTAATGACCTAACAGCCTTTGGTGTAATGCAAGCAATGGAAGAAGCAGGTATCAAAATAGGAAAAGATGTAGCATTAGCAGGATTTGACAACACCTTCCTTTCCAGGGCGATTAAACCCCAGCTTACGAGTGTCGCCCAGCCCACTGCGGAAATAGGGAAAATAGGCACAGAACTTCTTTTAAAGAGAATTCGTGGAATAAGAGATGATTATCCTACTGCCATTTGCCTTCAGCCAAGACTTGTGGCGCGAGAATCTACATTAGGCATTCCTTACTCTCCTTAAAAAGGCAGTGTCTACATGTAGAACTCGCTTGCTAAGGCTTGAGAAAGTTTCAATTGCTACCAATTCAAACGGAGGTGGTTAACTATTATAATAAAACAGCCTACCTGTTGTAGTAGGTGATGATAGTGTTCATCTTCTTGTCAAGCCTAATTTTAGTCTAAGAAGAAGTAAAAAAGTAGAATACAGGCTTGATATGAGAGAAAGGTTAATAATAGAAGTAAAGGCTATTCAGATCTTCTAAACTTGTAACCCTAACGTCGCCATTACGGAAAAGCGCCACCTGAAGATGAATATTACAACAAGCTCAAGACTTTTGCTGCTTCCGGGAACACACCAAACTCTAAGAGAATAATTGCTGAAAAGCGGTTATTTTTTCGCAAAGGCGAAAAACCCGTTGGAAAATCATGTACTTGGAAAAGCAAAAAAAATTTGCAACCGAGATTACTGAGTTCTAATAAGAATGAATATAGACCTCTCCCTCTGGTTGAATGAAAATGCAGAAAAAGAGCTTGTAATCGATTGGCTAGAATACAAAGAGGTGAAGGACAGAAGCAATAATCAAAGTGAAGACCAGAAATCCAAATTGGAGATTATACAAACGATTTAAAAAACAAACAATTTGCAGTTCATACAAGCGAGAATTTTAATACAGGAAACAAGTTCGTTTGCAAACAGAAGGAAGTTCTTTGAGTTTACAAACACTTTCTCAATTTTAGTCTCGGTAACTTTCGAAGTTTCTTAATCTTTACTAAAAGTACTTTTTTGGATTATACCTCGCTCTCCAAAGATGGAGTCCTTCCACCTACGGTGTGGAAACAAGGATTTCTAAATCCCAAAATGTTCACTATATAAATTTACGCCATTGGAACCTCCAACAGTAACAGTTTCCTCTACTCATTTTTTAAGAAAGACCTGTTTTCCCAGCTTTTTAAATGACCTCAAGCGTGCCATAGAGTGGGCACACAAGCATATAGCAGATTACGGCGGGAACCCTCACC
>CAZMZG010000065.1:0-8551 GCA_964570785.1 uncultured Atribacterota bacterium
TGAGGCGGCAAAAAAGTAACCGGAAATCCTTTGCTATAGCGCAGCGCAAACCCATTGGCAATGCCGTAAGTGCCCAGAGTAGCGATGAAAGGAGGGACTTTAAATTTCGCTATCAAAACACCACTTAAAAGGCCAGGCAGAAAGCTCAATCCCAACCCTACCAAAACACCACAGAAAATGGAAAGAGCGGGGGAAAAGTTCATGGCAAAGAGGTCACGCATCACTATAGCGGCAACTACCGAAACCAGACCCCTCACAAAACCGACCGAAAGGTCGATGCCCCCGGTGATGATAACAAAGGTCTCTGCTGCAGCAAGAAGCAAAGCAGGGGAAGAGCTGATCAGAACGTTGTTGAGAGTCTTTACCGCAAAAAACCCCCGACCCGTAAAACCAAAAAGAACTACCAGGAAAACAAGAAATAAATAAACCCAGCTTTCACCAAGTCTACCAGCTAACTGCGCGTATCGTTTCGAGCTTGCAAGCATCGCAGAATGAAGGAGGGGCAGCGCCCATGGGCACTGCCCCGCATAAGCTCTTGCTTTAGTTTAATCTACTTTGTAAATATACTGCTGTGCCTCAGGATCATCCACGTTATCCCTGGTAAAGAAGAAGAACCCAGGAACAATGCGCTTGGGAACTTCCTGGCCTTCCACAAAATATTTGTAGGCCCACTCCACAGCCAGAGTTCCCATTTCATAGGGTTTCTGGGCTAGTACCAGGTCCACCTTGCCTTCCCGCAGGGCCTTGATGAGGTCTTCGGTGGCATCCCAGGACGCAATTTTCACCGCGCCCTTCAAGCCAGCATTCACCACTGCCTGATAGGCTCCCTGAGCACTGTAGAGGTTGGTTCCAAAAATACCCACGATATCCGGATTAGCCTGCAGTGTCGCAGCAACCTGCTGCTGGGCCTTCTCCTGAATGTCCAGACAGTATTCAACGCCCACCAGTTCAATATCCGGATATTCGGAAATTCCTTTCTTGAATCCCTCGACTCGCTCCACAACACTTGATACGTCCGGATTGGTGGTTTCCACAAAAACCTTGCCTTTCTCACCAATCATCTCGGCAAGCCGATGTGCTATTTCCACTCCACCCTGGAAATTATCGGTCCCAATGAAGGCAAGCGGGAAAGAATACTCACTGGGTTTGGAATAATCACCATCACCGATATAAGTGTCTACAGTAATAATTTCTATGCCGCTATCATAAATTCTTTTGAGCGGTGCGATCAAAGCTTCTTTGGAAGTCGGACCGGTGATGATCACATCGATGTCCCCGCGTGCTGCGACCGCCTCAAGAATCGGGACCTGCACTTCAGGACCCCAGGCCTTGGGATACTCAGCTACGAAAAGCTCAAGACCCAATTCCTTACATTTGTCCTCGATGCCCTTTCCAATCATATAGTAGAAAGGATCGCTTATGGCAGGACACCAGGCTATTTTGGGTTTCTTACCCTGAGCTAAAGCTGCAGCGGAAAAAAGAGAAACACCGAGAGCACAAACCAGAAGCAAAACCAGAAACTTCTTCACAAAAACCCCTCCTTTTTAAAGGATTTGTTCTTATTATAGCACTTCTAAAACCAATAACGGGAAAGACGCAAGAAAAACAATTCCCATAAAACCTGTAAAACCCTATTCCAGAAATCCCAACCTCACCCGAGATAATTCCTGATTTTGTGCACAAAGCTCACTATCTTTCTCGAAAAAGCTCTTTTATGTTCTCCTCCACCTGATGCGCTCAAGGAGTGTTTTTCTTTCCAAAGCAACCCTTCCCAACCTCTTTGAGTAAAGCCTGACCCATCATCTTTCGTAGAAACTGGGTATCCAGAAAACGAAAAAGGCTTTTTTAAAAGCAACAAAATGCGCTTGATCACGAGCAAAAAGCAACTCTCCACGGGCAACTTCAAAAGCTAAAACCGGGTTCCGAAGTGGAAGATGGTTGGCGAGAACCAAGTCAACTCTCTTTCTCGTGATTTCCTCCAGCCAGGCAACCAGAAAACCAATTTCAGGAAGAGAAACTTTGCGGGTAGTGGCAATCTCCAGATCGAGGTCACTATGGGAATGAGGTTTTCCATAGGTCAGCGAACCAAAAAGGACCGCAAAATCCACAAAATCAACACTTTCCGGATACTCAACCAGCTTTTACACGCTGCCTCGGAAATCCTCAAAGAGCATCGCGTTTTTTCAGACTCCCCAAAATTTCTACTTTCCCAGCTCGTCCAGCGTTCTCTTCACCACTGGCAAAAAGGTAAAAGCTGGCCCCCCGCCCATGACCACGCCAACCAAGGCTGCCTCCAGGATCTCCTCTCTCGATGCACCAGCTTTGTGGGCCGCTCTGGTATGCAATAAAACACAGCTTTCGCAGTGGATGGCTACACCCACTGCCAGAGCAATGAGTTCCTTGGTTTTTGCATCCAGAACTCCTTCCTGCATCACCTGCTGATAAAAACTGTTAAAAGCCCCCAGAGAATCTGGAACCTCCTCTTTGAGAGCACGCAGGGCAGAACGATATTCATCCATAAACTGATTAATACTCCACACCCAAAAACACCTCCCCAAGATTTATCAAACGTAGGTTAACCAGTGCTGGTAAGCAGGATCTTCCCCTCGCACGATGCGGAAGAAATGCTCCTGGAGCTTGCGGGTAACTGGTCCGGGCTTTCCATCTCCAATGGGACGGTTGTCAATTTCCACCACCGGAGTGATCTCTGCTGCAGTGCCAGTAAAGAAAACTTCATCAGCGAGGTACAAGTCATCCCGGGTGCAGAGAGTTTCCTCAACCTGAATTCCCAGATTCCTGGCCAGCCGAATCACTGCATCGCGAGTAATACCCAGCAGGATCGAATAAGGATGCGGCGTAAATAACACACCGTTTTTGGCGTAGAAAATGTTCTCTCCACTTCCCTCAGAAACGAAACCATCTTTATCAAGCAGAATGGCTTCATCATAGCCCAGCTCCCGAGCTTCCATCTTAGCCAGGGCTGAATTGAGATAATTGGCACTCGCTTTAGCCCGGGGAGAACCAGCGTTGATATAAGTTCTCACATAAGAAGAAATCTTGGCCCGAATACCCTCCCTAAGACCCTTATCACCCATATATGCCCCCCAGCACCAGGCAGCGATAACACAGTCCACATGACATTCTGTGGGGTCCACTCCCATTTTTCCGTAACCCCGAAAAGCGATGGGACGGATATAGCACTCCTCAACCTGATTTTCCCGAATCACCTGAAGCACTGCTTCCTCGAGTTCCTTTTTGCTGTACGGCAAAGCCATGCAGATTATTTTTGCCGAGTCGAAGAAGCGCTGAATGTGCTCTGAAAGGCGGAAGACCGCAGGACCACGCGAAGTTCTATAACAGCGTATGCCTTCAAAAATGGCTGTCCCATAGTGAAGAGCGTGGGAAAGTACGTGGACCCTGGCCTCTTCCCACTTCAACAGCTTACCATTCATCCATATCCATCGTAATTCTTGCATCGGCCACACCCTTACCTTGTTTTTCCTTTTATTTTACCCAATTGCACAAGATAAAAAAATCGCTACAATATAAAAAAACAAAAAGGGGGTGGAAAAAACGTTTTGGGATGAACGTATGGAGCTTCTCCCCCGGGAGGAACTTCAGAAGATACAGCTCAACCGCTTAAAAAAGATTTTGGTCAGAGCTTACCATAACCTTCCCTACTACCGTAAAAAGCTCGATGAAGTCCGAATAGACGTTTACCGCTTGAAAACGCTGGATGATCTTCAACATCTCCCCTTTACTACTAAAGCCGACCTGCGTAAAAGCTATCCTTTTGGGGCCATAGCCGAGCCAATGCACAACATCGTTCGCATTCACTCTTCATCAGGAACTACGGGAACGGCAACCGTGGTGGGTTACACCCGTAAAGATATCGAAACCTGGGCGGAGCTGATGGCAAGAACCCTGTGTGGTTGCGGGGTAACTGAGGAAGATGTAATCCAGGTGGCCTTCGGTTACGGGCTTTTTACGGGAGGACTGGGGGTCCACTATGGAGCTGAAAAGTTGGGGGCAACAGTAGTGCCGGCTTCAGCTGGCAATACCCTGCGCCAGATTCAGATTCTCAAAGATTTCAATATTTCAGTCCTTTGCTGCACACCCTCCTACGCTCTCTATCTTGCCGAAGTAGCCCAGGAAAACAACATAGACTGGAGCCAGACCCGTTTTCGCTTAGGGATCTTTGGGGCTGAACCCTGGTCTGAAGAAATGCGAGCCGAAATCCAGAAAAAGCTCCCCATTCAGGCCTTCGACATCTACGGATTGAGCGAAGTGATTGGCCCGGGCGTGGCGTTTGAATGTGAAGAACACCAGGGACTTCACATCTCAGAAGACCATTTCCTGCCCGAAATTATCGACCCAGATACTGGAGAAGGGCTCCCTGAAGGCGAAGAAGGCGAGCTGGTGTTCACCACCCTGACTAAAGAAGGAACACCAGTCATCCGCTACCGGACCGGAGATATTTCGGCTCTTTACTATGAACCCTGCAGATGTGGAAGGACTCTGGTACGCATGAAAAGAGTCGCCTCCCGTACTGACGATATGCTGATCATCCGGGGGGTCAACGTATATCCTTCCCAAATCGAGAGCGTGATTTTGAGCTTTGATGGTGTGGAACCTCATTACCAGATCGTTCTTACCCGTGAAAATTACCTGGACAAGATGGAAGTCCACGTTGAGGTCTCTCCAGAGGTCTTTTCAGACGAAGTCAAAAAACTGGAACAGCTGAAAAAAGCCATCCAGGAGAAACTCAAGGCTGAGCTAAATCTGAGCTCCGAGGTCAAGCTCCTGGAGCCCAAAAGCTTGCAGAGAACCGAAGGCAAGGCCAGGAGAGTTCTTGACTTAAGGGGGAAAGAGGGATCGAAATGAAACAGATTTCCGTTTTTCTGGAAAACAAACCCGGCAGTCTGTATAAAGTGCTTCAAAAACTTAAAGAGTGGGGAATAAACCTGAGAGCTTTGGCCCTTGCCGATACTGCCGATTTTGGGGTTTTGCGGTTTATTGCTGAAAACCCTGAAGAAGTTGCCGAGAAACTAAAACAGGAAAACTTCACCGCCACCATCACCCCAGTTCTCGCAGTGGGCGTTGAAGACCGCCCAGGAGGACTGTGCGAGACAGTAGAATTGCTTGCCGAAAAGGGAATCTCTATTGAATACCTTTACGCCTTTGTATCACCCCAAAAAGAAAAAGCCTACGTGGTGCTGCGAGTCGAAAACCCTGAGCAGGCAGAAGCAGTTCTCCGGGAAAAGGGTAAGGAAATTCTGGAGAAAATTCCGGTTTAAAGAAGCTGCTGGTTTCAAAGCCAGCAGCTTTTCCTTAAGCTACATTCACCACGACCTTCACTGATTCGGCCTTGTTCTGGTGAGCAAATTCCAGAGCCTTCTGGGTTTCCTCGAGTGGAAAGTGGTGAGTGATTAAGGTCTTGAGGTTTACTTTCCCAGAGTTGAGCAGGTCCACACAACCTGGATAGGTATTGGCGTACCTGAAAATGCCCAGCACATCGAGCTCTTTATCAATAACCTTAATGATGTCGTAATCGAATCGGCTCTGGGAGGGAAGACCCACCAGCACCACCTTGCCTCCCCGTTTGACCACCTCAGCAGTCTGCTGGGTAGTAACCACGCTCCCAGCAGTCTCAAAAACTGCGTCCACTCCTCTGCCGCCAGTCAGCTTTTTAACCCATTCCACAACATCCACTTCTCGCGCATCGACAACTTCAGCCGCGCCGAGTTCCCGAGCCTTCTCGAGGCGCAGAGGATAAACGTCGACAGCAAACACCCTGCCCACTCCTCGGGCCAGCAAAACAAGAATCGTCATCAAGCCAATAGGCCCACTGCCCAGAACCAAAGCGCTCTGGCCAGGCTCGATACCGGAACGCCTTACCGCATAAAAGCCCACCGACAAAGGCTCCACCAGGGCCGCTTCTTCGAAACTAACCTCTTCCCCTATGCGGTAGGTGAAACTTGCAGGATGTGCAACATATTCGCAGAAGGTACCGTCAATGGGTGGGGTAGCCCAGAAAACCACGTCAGGACAGAGGTTGTACCTTCCTGAGCGGCAGAACTCACACTTTCCGCAGGGAATGCCCGGTTCCATAGTAACCCTGTCCCCTGGACGTAGCGTTCTTACCCGGGAACCCACCTCAACAACCTCACCCGAACACTCGTGACCCAGCACAAAAGGGGGTTTCACTACGTAACGACCTATTTTGCCTTCCACAAAATAGTGAACATCGGAACCACATACTCCCACGCTTTTTACGCGTATCAAAACTTCTTCTTCACGAGGAACGGGCACCGGCCTTTCTTCAATTTCGATTTTTCCAATACCCCGCATAACCGCAACTTTCATAGTATTTTGCATAACCAAAACCTCCTCATTTCGCAGAAGTTTCTATGACTTTCCGCAAAAACTCTTCTTCCGGATAGACTCCCTCAAAAGAAACTTTTTCGTTGATCACCACCTTGGGGACTGCTCGCACGGCATAACGTTGAGCCAGATGAGGAAATTCAGCCACCTCAACCATGCATGATGTGACCCTCTCACCGGCAATAGCCATCTTATGAGCAAGAACCACCGCTTGAGCACAATAGGGGCAAGTAAGGGTTACAAAAACCTGAATGGAGACATCTTCAGGAAGATTTTGCAGTGCTTCCTGGGTTTCGGGAAGCAAGTCCACACTCCCTCGGGAAACCCAGAACAGGGTTTCTATAAATCCTGAAAACTCATAACCCGAGGGTATGCCATAAAAGCGAATACCATAATCTTTTTCTCCTTCCACCACGATGGCTGGTATTTTATCTATACCATACTCCCGGACTTTCTCTCTATCGAGGATGAAGTTATAAACTTCAAGGTCAAGCAGCGGAGAAAGAGCCACCACCTCCTGAAGCAGGGCCTTGGTAGCCTGACAGGTTTCACACTCCAGTTCCTGAGTGAAGAACTTCAAGGTAACTTTCCCTTCCAGGTTTTCCTGTAAAAATTTGATGAGCGCATCTTTGTCCTTGTCTTGCAAAAAAGCCATTCTATGCACCTCTTTGTAAAAGAATCTCCAACTGACGTTCAAATCCCGGCAGAGCTTTCAAATCACCATCCGGGCATCTTTCCCCATAGCGAATGGCTCCATTGCGGTCGACGACCAAAACGTTCCAGTCCAGAAGACCCATTCCATTCAACACCCCAAAGCTACGCCCCAGGCGAAGCAGAGGATCGCTAAACACCTGATAATCCGCTCCAGCCTGCGCAAGGAAGTAACGAAGGGCAGGAAAGGGATCACCACTTATTACCAGAAACAACCCACCCCGCTCTTTAACTCTTTTGTTCAGCCTCTGATAATCGGGAAGAAGTTCGCTAAATAAAGTATTGAAGACAGAATCTATAAAAAGAAGAACCGCTGGAGTACGCCGAATGAGATCGGAAAGTACAACCAGGTTACCCAGAGAATCATAAAGAAAACCATCGGGAAAAGTTTCATTCAGCCGCGGTTTCTGCCTCCACAAAAAGCCCAGTACTTCCTGTATGAAAGCCGGAAGCTCCTGGGAGCTCCTGGCCGTTACCAGGTTACCATCGACCACCACCGGAAGGTCTACAAATTCTCCACCAGCGTTTTCAACGTCATCTTTCACCGATACAGCTCCGGTAACCCTCTTGCCCCGGACCACCCCTGCAGAGATAAGCACCCAGGGACCATGATGCAGGGCAGCAACCAATTTCTCCTGTTGATAACACTCTCTGACCAGGTTAACCACTGCTGGATAACGGCGCAAATAAGCAGGAGCAAAACCTCCGGGAACGATTACCCCATCAAATTTACCGGCATCCACTGAGGAAGCCAGCTTTTCAACCCGCACTGCAAAGTTATGCCTTCCCAGGTAGTCTCCCTGGGTACCCGTGCCGATGGTTTCCACTTCCACTCCTTCTTCGCGAAGACGCAGCAAGGTGTACCAGACATCCAGTTCCTGATATAAATTTTCAACCAGCAGCGCAATTCTTTTGGGGGCCAATCAGGACCCACCTCCCCACTCTTTTTTCAAACCAGTGAGATAGACAAAGTGTCTGCGTTCCTCATCAATTACCGCTTGAAGCCATTCCATCTTTTCCTGGGGAATAAAATCGACAAAACCCTGATAAAACAAAATACTCTCTTTTTCCACCTCTATTCCAAAGCTGATGACCTCAACCAGATCCGCTTCAGAAGAAGGTAGCCCCATCCCTTTCAAAACTTTGCCCAGCACTCCACTTTCGACAATAGCTCCCAAATAGTTTTCTACCTCTTCCATAGTGTCAATAAACCCTGTTCCCTGGTCCACTTCCCCAAGCAGGGAAGAAAAAAATTCCAGATGCTTTTCCTCTTCATTCCTCAAAAAGGAAAAGGCCTCTTTTGCAGAGGGGTTAGTCGTTTTCTGGGCCAGTTCCTCATAAAAAGCCATACCTTTTTTCTCCAGTTCCACTGCCATAGTGAGAATCTCCTGAGGAGAAAAACGCATTACCATAGCTCTTTCACCCTCTCTAAGCTTTCCCTCATTTTAGCACTTTT
>CAZMZG010000066.1:0-8396 GCA_964570785.1 uncultured Atribacterota bacterium
CAGAAATGCTGGCTTTAAAAGTTCCTCTTGTAGGCACCGAAAGTGACTTTTCATACAAAATAATTTGCAAATCCCGCTTATCGAGTTTTTCTGCCTAAGGAGTGAAAGTAAAAAATGACATCTTCCATAATACACAATGAAGATGTTCTCAGAATTAGCGTAGAAATACCAGAGAATCACCAGCATATCCGCACCACCATAGTTTTGAATAACGGAACAGAACTGGTCTTTCAGGAGGCCACCATAGCTAACCTGGTAAGAGCCTTTCTAACAGTAAAAACTCATCCCTTTTGCAAGAAAATAAATTTAATTGGTCAAAAGGTCAGCGGACAGAAAGAGGGCTACGCACAATGGCAGCTTCTCGAAACAGATTCATCCGTAAAGTAAATAACAATGGATAAAGAAGCCTAGGGCTTTAAAGCTCGATCGCCTTTTTGTAGAGAGCAAACTTCTTGTAGGGAACTCCTCCCAGAGATTCCGCTTCTCTACACATTTTAACATTTTTGGTATTTATTGAAGAACCTTCAGCAAAAACATAACCTCTTTTACATCCCTCTTTAAAAATTTCCCACAAAAGTGCAGCAGGAATCCCTTTCCCCTGGTACTGAGGGATTACAAAAAGGAGGAAAGCCCTACCCCAATCGATTCTGTGCTTATTGAGGAGAAAGGTCAACCAGCCCAGAGGAAAAAGCTTACCTTTCATCTTCTTGATAACCTGATTATAATCAGGAATGGCCACTGCAAAGCCTACTGGTTCTTCCCCAACCCAGGCAATCTGGGCAAAACTGGGAGGAATAAACCTTTTGAACTCCTTTGCCATAAGGCTAAGCTCCTCTACGGCAGGTGGAGCAAGATAATCATATTCAAGGGAAATGAGAGATTTTTCTAAAATACTTTGAATAGCTCTAACCTCTCTCTCAAACTGGCCATAATCAATGGGTCTAATTGCAAAACCAAACTTATGCTTGGCATATTCTATAGCACGCTGATAACTTTCAAAAGGCATTTGCTCAAGATTATAACGGTAAGCTACAAAAGTGTGATACCTCTCAAAACCATATTTCTCGAAAAAATCCTTATACCATGGAGGATTGTAAGGAGTAAAGATGAGTGGAGAATCCTCAAAATTTTCGATTAGCAAACCCCTAAAATCATCACCATTAGTAGGTGAAAGTGGACCTACAAAGGCACTCACGTTATGTTTTTTAAGCCATTCCTCAGCTGAAGCAAAAAGAGCCACAGCTACTTCCCTATTATTAACACACTCAAAAAGTGTAATATAGCCTTCTCTTTTATTCCTCAAACGGTTAAACTTCTCATCGACACCCACTGCAATTCTTCCCAAAACCCTACGGCCCTCCAAAGCTAAGTAGAAAGTATGCGGGCCGCTTTGGAAAAGGGGACTTTTCGAGCATTGAACAATCTTTCTCATCTCGCCTAAAAGAGGAGGAACCCACAGAGGATCGTTCTCGTAAAGCAAAAAGGGGAATTTAATAAATGCTTGCTTTTCCTTCCTGGTTCTTGCTTCCTTTATATCCAAAACGGGTAACCCCCCAATAGAATTTTAGAGAACTTCAAAAATGGTATTCCTCCCGCAGGGAAATGACAACCTTTGATCTATATAGAAAAATCTATTCATTCGATAAGACAAAGTGCATAGCAGTTGGCCTTGCAATTTCTGAAACGTACTACTTCAACAGGAAAACCAAACTTTCTAACCGTAGCATAAACACCAATACCACAAGCCTCCATAGAAGGACGAGTCCTTTCTGGATAACGACAGGGGTACTTACAAGGATATCTTCCACATAGCTCACAGGGTCCTGAAGGCATAGCGAAAGCTTTGTAATATCCTTCGAGAAAAAGAGCTCTTTCTAAATCAGTACAAATTCTCCTCAAATCCTGATAACCCTCAGGTTTTCCGCAAAAGCACGGTAGCGAGAAATCCTCAAGAATTCGGCTTGTTTTTTTCAGGCCCGGGAGAATGAGGAAGACAGGCAAGACACTGAGCATAACCATCACACACCCATACTGACACTTTAATCTAACCCATTCACCAACAACCACTTCCCTGGGATTTATTATCTGATACCTATCCACTTTTTTATCAAGGAATTCATTCAGGAACAAGTTTATAGCCTTTCGCAATCCAGACGCTTCCTTTCTCAAGGGATGGTTTTACTGTCTTTAAGGTCAAGCACGCAAGGCAAATGATCCGAAGCTTCAAGCACATAAGGAAACTCCTCAGGATAAATGTAGTCGACTTTCTTAAACCTGGAATATGTTTTTTCATCGAGCAGAAAATAATCAAAGAGAGCCGGGGGATAATTCTTGCTTTTTTCACTCCAGAGCTTGCCTTTGGAATCTCTATCCGGGTGCAAAAGAGTAACATTGTAGAGCTTAGTCTTAACTCCATCCACCTCGAAACCACATCCAAGCAACCCCATAAGATCCGGAACACCAGCTAATTTTTCCTTCTCACTCAAACCGGGAGTATCATTAAAATCACCAAAAACTATTATCCCAACCCCGGGGACTTCGGAAAGTTCTTTCTTAATCAACTCCAAAAGCTTTCTTCCTTGGGCATCTCTTTTGCGAACTGACTCTCCGGCACGGTCCTCAATCTGAGACTTAAAATGAACCAGGAAGAGCGTTATCTTGTCCCCATTTCGAGATATTGTGGCTCGCAAAACACCTCGGCTACTGAAGGTGCGAGGGTCTAAAAGATTTATGGACTCCACACTCCAATCTTTTCTGACTAAAAGACCCAGAGGTATACCTGCGGTTCTCGAATCTGTAGCTCTAAAGCTAAAGCATCGGTAGCGATTGCCAAGAAACCTTTCGTTTAAAAAAACAAGCTCAGCAAGACCCGCGCTTTCTAAGATGCCCACCACGTCTGGATTAAATCTATTTATCACAAAAGATGCAACAGCAATCCTCTTTAAATCTTTCCAGGCAAGAGAGGAGCCTTCGTCAAAAAACACCCCCGGTTCGCCATCAAAGCACAACCAGAAGTCCTTGAGGTTGTAATTCATTATGCGAATATCAGCAAAAAGCAACGAATTAGAACCAACGATAAAAAGAAGCAAAAATATACAGGAAAACAGACAAGTTGTAACCTTATTCATCATATTTTCAGCAAGAAAAGAGTCTTCGTTAATATCTTAAAACAGTTTGCACAACATTTCCAACTATTTGTCAAAAACAGAGAAGGTATCTCCAGACACTAACGATCAAACGAAAGCTTTCTTCCCAAATTCCAGACCTTCAGCGTATTCAGGACCGAAAGAAGAGCTACTCCTACATCAGCAAACACGGCCTCCCAGATGCTTGCGTCACCAGTTACGCCCAACGCCATAAAAACGGCTTTTACTCCTAAAACCAGCACGACGTTCTCAAACGCAACTCGCCTCACCAGCCTTGCTATTCTTACAGCTTCATAAACCCGCCAGGGATCACCGTCAACAACCACCACATCTGCTGTTTCCATGGCTACACGACCACCCGAAGCACCAATTGCTATACCAACGTCGGCCTGTGCTATGGCCGGCGCATCATTGATGCCATCACCAACAAAAGCCGTTAAACCATTTACCATTATTTCTTCATTCAAAATTCTAAATTTGTCCTCGGGCAATAAACCAGCATAAAAGTGTTCAATGCCCAGCGCTCTGGCAACTTTTGTAGCTTCTTCCTCAGAGTCTCCAGTCAGAAGATAAGTTCGGATACCCATTCTGTTGAGCCCCTCAACGGTTCTTGCAGCCTGACGTTTTAACTCGTCGCCCAACTTAATGTAACCTGCGTATTCCTTATCAACCGCCACATGTATTGCATCAGGAATTTTACAAACCTCGCCTCGGTGTCCTATTTTCATTCTGTGTAACAAATCATCATTACCTACATGTACTACACGCTTCCCAACCACTCCCTGAATGCCCATCCCCGGCACTTCTCGAACCTGGGTTACCGGATACTTAGTCCCAGGTCCATATTCTTTTACAACCGAACGTGCAATGGGATGATTCGAAAAAGACTCTAAATGAGCCGCATAGTCTAATATTTCCTTTTTATCAAAGGGAGGTTCCTCTTGAATTTCTCTTATTCTAAAAGACCCTTCAGTTAGAGTTCCTGTCTTATCAAAAACCACGTTTCTTACTCTGGCTAGAGCATCCAGACTTTGAGAGCCCTTGAAAAGAAGGCCTCTTTTTGCAGCAAAACCAATGCCAACAAAATAGCTGAGTGGAATGCTCAGAACCAGCGCACAAGGACAGGAAATAACCAGAAGTACCAGCGCCCTATAAAACCAGAGAGAGAAACTTCCCCACCCAGCAAGCGGTGGGAAAACAGCCAGAAAAACTGCCATTAAAACCACAAAGGGAGTGTAAATCCTGGCAAAAGCGGTAATAAAGCGTTCAACCCTCGCCTTGCGCTCCGAAGCCTTTTCAACGAGCTCCATAATGCGAGAGATTGAAGTATCCTTATACTCACCCGTAGCTCGTATCTTAAGTACCCCCTCTCCATTCAGAAAACCACCCAGTACTCTCCCGCCAGGACGCATCAAAACCGGCCTCGGCTCTCCAGTAAGTGGAGAGGTGTCTACCAGTGACTCTCCTTCAAGAACTACTCCATCCACAGGAATTGTTTCACCCGCTTTGACCAGAAGCAAATCACCAACCTTCACTTCCTGAGGAGGAACCACTCGAGAAACTCCATCTTTCAATACAGTGGCAAACTTAGGTTGAGTCTCAAGAAGAGACCTCACTGTATTGCGAGCATGTTTTACCGAAAGGTCCTGTAAATATTCACCAACCGAATAAAATAGCATAACCCCGACTGCTTCCGTGAAAGCTCCTATATAAAGAGCCCCCAGAGTAGCCATGCTCATCAAAAAATTTTCATCAAACCAATGCCTCCTCCACAACTCCTTTGCTGCATTGCAAAGCACCGGATATCCTGCAATAAAATAAGCAGTCAAAAGAAGCAATCTTTCCCAAAAGAGCGGGCCCTCCTTCCAAAAGAAAGCAAACAACAGAAAAATTCCCGAAACCAGCAGGCGCAAAAGCTCTCTTTTGTCAGAAAATAAAAGCGCCCCAAAATCCTGCTTTTCACTGCTCAGAACACAACACTCTTCACTCATTTCCAACTCTCTCCTCCTCAAGATGGAGGATGGCAAGCTCGAGAATAGAATACACATGCCGATCATCGAGAGCGTAAAACACTCTGCGTCCTTCTCTGCGAAACCTTACCAAATGCATATTGCGTAAAAGCCTCAACTGATGCGATACTGTTGATGGGGTAGCACCTATTATTTTTGCAATGTCCAGATTACAAAGCTCGCCTTCCATAAGAGCCAGAACTATCTTCAAGCGAGTTGGGTCCGAAAAAGCCGTATAAAATTCTGCCAAATCTTTAAGTCTTCTCTCATCTGGAAGCCGGGACCTGATTTCTTCGGTTTTATCTTTGGCAGAAATTTTTCTTGACGAATAATCATTGCTTTTCATTAATCATCACTTCGACAGTTGAACAATAATTCAATATAATTATACTACTTCCTCCCTTTTTGTGTCAAAAGTAAAACCACTTGCCAAAACAGTATTTCATTTATACACTTTTTCACAAATAGATAATGATGATGCGCACGAGAGGAGCTACAACTATACTAAGCAGGGTAGAATAGGCAACCATACTGGTTGCATATTCAAAATCGGCCTCGTAAAATTTGGCCACAACGGAAGACTGCATCATTACTGGCATAGCAGCGACCACTACAAAAACGTCTTTCATTACTTCGGGAACACTCAGGAAAATTGAAAACAACCAAGTAAGCAGTGGAGCAAACAAAAAGCGTCCCAAAAGCGCTAAAAGAGTGCTTGAATCTAAAACAAACTTCCCGAAACCCATAAAGCGAATATTCATACCCACGCAAAAAAGAGCAAGGGGAGTTGTTAAATTGCCAACCATTTCAAAACTTCTTAAAGCAAAGCTGGGTAATTTAGCTCTGATTAACATCAATCCCACACCAACAAAAAAAGCAATAAGAGGGGGATTAAAAATCCGCTTTAAAACATCTAAACTTAAGAAGGGCATTTTTTGGGAAGCGGTATCTGACATAATTCCCCATACGCCTATCGTCCAGAACAAGGTGGTGTTTCCGAAATAATAAAGAAAAACATATGGCAGGGCTTTTTCTCCAAAAAGAACCTGGGTCAGGGGAAGTCCAACAAAGATGGTATTGGACATTGCAAAGGTTACTCGAAATACACCAAATCGTTTTTGAGGAACACCGCTGATTTTTCCCAAGCCTAAAGCCAGAACATAAGAAGCCAAAATACTCAAAAAAGGAACTAAAATACCCTTCCCTGAATTCAAAAGTCCCCTTAACTCAGAGTTAGAGACAAAATTAAAGATCATGTAACAAGGAAGAGTCACGCTTATAACCAGTCTGGCAAAAAGAGCAAACTCTCTTTCTTCAAACCATTTGAAACAGGCAAGCCAGTAGCCCAGAAGAACCACTATCGCAATAACCAAGACTCCCTGTATAGCATCGAGAAAAATTTACACCACGCCCTTCCTTAAAGAAAAAGTTTTCCAAAATATATTTCAAAATTGTATCATTAAAAAATAGTTACCTAAGCAACGTTGGAGGTAAGAATGAATTTTCGGAAAGAAGTAATTAGCCTGGCCAAACATCTCGGAGCAGAAACTGAGTATCTGGACGCTTCAGGGAAAACTGTAGAACCGTCCCTGGAAACTTTGCTAATTTTTATAAAAACCATGGGATTTGAAATACATTCTGAAAAAGACCTTGAAGAAGCCAAGAACATTCTGAAAGCCGACTGTTCCAGAAAAACTCCAGTACTGTTAACTGAAAATAGAAAGATAAGGGTGCCCTTTTCGGATCAAAAAGAAGCAGTCCTCACCGACGAAGATGGAAAAGTAGTTTTCACCACCTGCAAAAATAAGTTCCTTCAATTACCAGAAGACCTTCCCCCGGGATACTACTTTCTCGAAGTCTCCTCCCCAAGAAACCATCAGCTTAGAAAAGTAATGATCATACATAGCCCCAGGAAGGCTTACTTACCGCAAAAAAAGCATTGGGGACTGTACCTTGGTCTTTACAGTTTACAAAGTATAAACAACCAGGGAATAGGGGATCTTGCTGATCTGGCCAAACTTCAAGAGATCGTTATTCAATCTGGTGCCTCATATCTGGGTCTCTTGCCCTTACATCTTATGGACAAAGAAGATTCGCTTCAAACCAGTCCCTACCTGCCTTTAGATCGCTTTGCTTTCGACCCCATTTACATTCCCCTCAATCAGTACACGGAAAGCCTTGATAACCAGGAGTTCAGCCGGTTTCGAAAAACTTCTCTAGTTGATTACCAGCAGATATGGAAAGCCAAAGAGAGGATTCTTCGCAAAAATTTTGAAAGAATGATCTGCTCAGAAGCCTTTAGAGAGAACATAGAAAGTTTTTTGAAAAAGCAAGGAAAACGCTTTGCTTTGAGCATTTTATACCAATCCCTTGCCGCTCAAAAAGGAAATAACTGGCACAACTGGCCAGTAGAAATTCGAAAGCCCAGCCCAAGGCTACTTGAGAGTTCCTGCAAGGTAAACGACAAAGAATACCTCTTCCAAGCTTTTTTGCAACTGCTCTTACATAGATACCTTAAGGAACTGACCTCCAAAAACAAAATACTGGCTCTTGACCTACCACTCGGATTTGCCCCCCATGGAGCAGAAAACTGGATCGAGCAGGAAATAGTGGTTCCAGAGTTTTCAGTAGGTGCTCCACCTGATGCCTTCTCACCACAGGGTCAGGATTGGGGATTTCATCCTTTGCATCCACATAAAATACGCAACAATCATTATCAACATTTTATTTCTCTTTTACGTTTCAACATGCAATACGCAGGATTTTTACGTTTTGACCACATACTTTCTTTAAAAAGGCTTTTTTGGATACCCCAAGGTGCTAAAGCCCACGAAGGTCTTTACGTGAAATATCCTACTCAAGAGCTTTTAAGCATTCTCACCCTAGAAAGCAAGAATGCTAACACAGTGATAATCGGAGAAGACCTGGGCACTGTGCCCTCCGGCTTTAGAAAGCTTTTACAACAACACAATGTACTTTCAACACGCGTTTTTTACTTCGAAGTGGACCGCCAGGGATTTCCTATTCCCCCTGAACAATATCCCCCAAAAAGCATTTTTCTCTTTAACACCCATGACATGCCCCCACTCCGGGGATTCCTCAAGAGTCAGGATTTAAAATTGCGTCGAAAACTAAAAATTCTTGAGGAAGAAACCTTTGTAAAGAGTCTCCTGGAACGCAAAAAATTCATTGTGGAGATGTTACAACTACTTGAAAACAAAAAACTCCTGCCCGAAGATGT
>CAZMZG010000067.1:0-8281 GCA_964570785.1 uncultured Atribacterota bacterium
CTCCTTACCATCAAAAAGAAGGTCCCAGGTGCGTTCTCCAGGAAGATGTCCTCCTTTGACGAGCACTGCCCGCACACCTCTTTGGTAAATTCGCCGTGCCGCCTCCTGCATATCTGCAAGGTTTTCTATCTTTTCCATCCCTGCCAGAATGAGCGCCTCGGGAATGTTAGGCGTGACCAGCAAAGCCAGAGGCAAAAGTTCCTTTACCAGACTTTCAATAGCCTCTTCCCGAAGCAGGCGTGCCCCGCTTTTGGCCACCATAACTGGATCCACCACTATCTTCTCAATACCAGAGCGAGCCAGCTCCGATGCCACTACTTCGATGATTTCAGAATTAGAGAGCATTCCCGTTTTCACCGCATCCACACCGATATCTTCAACAAGGCAGCGAACCTGAGCAGCCACTATTTGCGGAGGGAGCTCCTGGATAGCTTCCACCCGCTGCGTGTTCTGAGCGGTTACCGCGGTGATAGCCGTCATGCCATACACCCCAAAAACACAAAAGGTCTTTAGGTCCGCCTGAATGCCCGCTCCTCCACCCGAATCAGAACCAGCAATGCTCAACACCCTTTTCACAACCTCAAGTCACCACCCTTTTTGAAATGATTCCAGCCTTGATAACCAATGGAAACTACCTTCCCATCTCGGTACAACCGCACACCTTTCCCCTCAACCACTTCACCAATCACCCAAACCGGAGTGCCGGTCCGGCGCTGGATCTCTGCTTTCAGCTTTTCGGCAAGTCGGGGAGGCGCAGTAAACAAAAGCTCAAAATCCTCTCCACCAGAGAGAATGGGCAAGAAAGGGTCTACTACTTTTTCCCGTGCAAAACTCCGGATATCTTCAGAGAGAGGCAAGCTCTCAAGATGGACTACCGCTCCCGCACCACTTGCCTCAAGTATATGGGAAAGATCCTGCAGGAGGCCGTCTGAAACATCAATCAAAGCACAGGGATGACCACTTTCTGCAATGACTCTCCCCTCTTCAACACGAGGCAAGGGAGCCAAGCAACGCCTACAGAGTCGCTCAAAGCGGGTTATCTCCTCTTTGCTTCCCTCAAGTATTATCTGGAGTCCGCAGGCTGCCTCTCCAGGGTAACCGGTAACCAGGACAAGATCCCCAACCCGGGCATTAGAACGCAGGAGCAAGGGATGCTCGCTCTCAACTTCGCCAATCAGGGTAACATCAAAAACCAGGGAACCGGCAACACGGGAGAGGTTGCCACCAATGATATCTACCTTAAAACGCTCCGCTTCCGCTTTAATGCCCCGCAATACTTCAGAAAGCCACTTTTCTTCAAGGTCCGGACGCAAAACAAAGGAAAGCAGAGCAAAACGGGGCAATCCACCCATAGCTGCCACATCACTTATATTCACTGCCAGAATACGTCTGCCAAGCAAAAAGGGAGGGAAAAGTTCCATCTTGAAATGAACTTCTTCTACCTGGACATCACAGGTCACCAGGGTGTGCCAGCCTTCTCTTCCCTCAAAAACTGCGCAATCATCGCCAATACCCTGCACAAGCAAAGGAGAAGAGACCGAAAACATCTCTTTTATTCTCTCGATGAACCCAAATTCTCCAATTTCATCCAGGTAACTCATTTCTTCCTCCAGGAATCGATTTTCTTCCTAAAAGCGGAAGCAGTCTCAAAAACCGAATCCGCACCCACAATTGCCGAAACCACAGCCACTCCATCCACCCCAGTACTCAAGACCGCATCAAGGTTGGAAAGGTTAATACCTCCAATAGCCACCACCGGGATACTCACCACTTGTTTGATTTCCTTCAAGCGAGAAAGGCCAATGGGCTCGCCAGCATCCTTTTTAGTGACAGTAGGAAACACTGTGCCCACACCCAGGTAATCAGCACCCAGGCGCTCAAGTTCCCTGGCTCTCTCCACGGTATCGCAGGAACAGCCAATGATGAGGTCCGGAGCTACTCTCCTTGCTGCATCAACTGGAAGATCTTCTTCACCAAGGTGTACCCCGTCCGAAGACACAGCAAGGGCCACGTCCAGGCGGTCGTTGACGATAAAAAGGGTGTTCAGTTCCCTGGTCAGTTTGCGCAACTCAAGAGCCTCTTCAAACATAGCGCGGGTAGCAAGGTTTTTCTCCCGCAGTTGAATGACCGTTGCTCCACCCAAAATCGCCTCCCGGGCAACCTCCAGGTGCGAACGTCCTTTCTGTAAGGCTCTGTCCAGTATGACGTACAAAGAAAAATCTCTCATAAATTCTCCACCTCGAAACGAGCTAAGCGGTCAAAAGTATCTTTATCTAACTTATACATCATATCAAAAAGACGGTTCTTGAAGCTGGCCGGACCTGAAGAAAAAGGAACTGCTATCTCAGCACACACTCCCAGGAAAGAGAGAGCAACCGCGGAAGCCATCAAAAAATCCTCTTCCACAGCGCAGAAAGCCCCACATAGCGAGGTCACCATGCATCCGGTCCCGGTAACCCTGGTAAGCAGGGGGTGACCATTAAAGACACGAACTATTCGCTTTCCATCGCTCACCCAGTCCACCTCACCGGTAACGGCCACTACGGCCCCAAAACGAAGGTTGGCTTTTTCGGCAATTACCTGGGGCTCTTCTTCGACTTTCCCGGACTCTACACCCCTCACCAGAGCCTGCATACCCAGAAGAGAAGCAATTTCTGCTCGGTTACCCCTCAAAACAGAAACCTTTGCTGCCTCGAGAACCTGCAGCGCGCTTCGGGTGCGAAAGGAAGTGGCACCAGCACCTACGGGATCCAGGATAACCGGTATTTTCAACATTTCAGCCTTTTTAGCAGCAAGAATGGCACTTTTCACGACCTCTCCAGTCAGCGTTCCCAGGTTAACAACCAGGGCCTGAGCCTGGGCTACCATCTCCTCAACTTCTTCCGGAGCATAAGCCATAACTGGGAGCGCTCCCACTGCGAGCATGCAATTGGCATTGTCGTTGGCTACCACAATGTTGGTAATGTGGTGGACCAGGGGCTTTTCAGCCCTCACTTTTTCCAGAATATCCCCAAATGATTTTCTCATAGCTCATTGCCTCCGCAAAAGAAGATACAAGCCGCCAGCAACCAGAAAGCTGGGCACTGAAGCTCCCAGAGCGGGAAGTGCATAAAGCAACACTTCGTAAAGCAAAAGCCCCGCCGCCCAGGCAGCCACTCCCTGCCAGACCAATACGGGACACTTTTCGTAAAGTTCAGCAACATCTACTTTTCTCTTTCTATAGAGGAAATAATCAAATATAACCACTCCAAAAAGGGGCACAAAAACAGCACCAATCAGAAAAAGAAAGCTTTCATATCTGTCCATGGGGAAAAAGAGGGCCAGCACAGTCCCCACAACACCAAAAACCAGAGTGGCCAGGCGTTCTTTTACCCGGGGCCGAATGTTCAAAAAGGAGACCGCTGCTGAATAGATATCCAGGAAAGTGGTAGTAAAGGTAGAAAAAAGAACGATGCAGAAAGCCATGGTTCCAAAACCCAGAGCCAGCATGGCCGGGATGGGATCGCTTTCGCCGGTCACCAGCGCAGAAGAAAGACCCAGGAAGTACATCCAGGAACTCACTATGAAGTAGCCCCACCAGGTACCCCAGAAAGAGGAACGGGTGTCCTTAGCAAAGCGTGAATAATCCGCAACCAGTGGAAGCCAGGAAATGGGCATGGCGATGACCAGGTCCAAGCCGGCACCAAAGGGAAGCTCGCCATTCCCTTTCATGCTCAAAAGCGTATCCCAGGAAACTTCTCGAAACACGCTGTAGGTCATAAAAACACAGAGCACCCCCAGGGCCACCACCGCAATTCTCTGCATCCACTGCCAGAAACGACTACCCACCATTGCCCACAGGGTGCTTCCCAGGCCAGCTATCACCATCCACAATTTCAAATTGCTGTAGCCAAAAAGCGTGCCAGCAATAATTTCACAGGACTGGGCACAGATGATTACCATCACCGCCGTCCAGCCCAGAAGCTGGATAATGTTCAAAAGTGAGGCAAGATAAGAACCCCACCTGCCAAAGGCAAGACGCACCGAAACCATGGCTGGAATGCCCAGGTCACTTCCCAGCACTCCTCCCAGAGCAAGTGGCGTGTTGCCGATTATATGGCCCAGTACAACCGCCCACAACCCGACCCAAAAACCAAGGGGAACCAGCATGCCACCCGCCCATACCTCGGAAATGGCAATCGCCGCTCCAGCCCAGAGCAGGAAAAAGTCAATACCCCGCAAGTTGCGTCTCTCTTCGGGAATAGGCTGTACGCCGTTTAGCATTTTTTGGTACCTCCTTCATAGCATAGGTCAAGGTTTGCCACCCTGCGCAAGGACTTAACGAGTATCAGGCCGATAATGCTCCCCGGAATGCTGCTGGCCAGAAAAGCAGTCTGGAAAAATAACCAGGTCCCGGCCTTGCCAACCAGGGGAGCAACCACCAGGGCACTCAGAGTGGCCCCAATCGGTCCAGTGCCAAGGGGTTCGGTAAGAGCTACCCAGTCGCTTTTAAAGGCCCGGTACATAAAGCCCACCACCAGTGCCCCAGGAATACCCCCCGGTATGGCAAAAATGGTACCTGTGCCGATTGAGATACGAATAATCCCGGCAAGAAAAGCAGCCAGTGCCCCGTACCAGGGGCCAAGCATGATCCCTGCCAGCGCGTTAATCGTGTGTTGAAAGGGGAAGACCTTGGTGGGGCCAACCGGGAAATGAATGCTGGATACCAAAACCGCACAGCCTGCAAACAATCCAGTGTAAACCAGCAAGCGAAGATGTACAGAACGCATTGGATTTCCCTCCCCAACGGGTTTATCGAACCCATAAAAAAAGCCACCTGCCAGGAAGACAGGTGGCTTTTCAGCTTGGTTTAGCCAACTCCCTCCGCTGGCATTAACCAGATCAGGTTCTAAGGGTCGAGAGCTTGCGCTCTCCTCTCAGCCCCGCATTATGGAGCTCCCCCGGCCTAAACTTCTATTCACTTTGCTTTTATTATACAACACTTTCTACATTTTTAATAGCGCTTGCTTGCCTTTATCAGACAAGGTTTTCGCCAGTACTTACATAACCAGCTTCGGCTGCTACCCTTTCACCGCACCAGAGAGAAGACCCCCAATAATGTAGCGCTGAAACAGAAAAGCTATCAAAATGGGAGGCAGTGCTGCCAGAATTCCCCCGGTAGACATCATTCCAAAATCGATGGAATGCCGACCAGAAAACTCGGCTATGGCAACTGGCACAGTTTTCGCCTGAGGGGTGGAAGTCAAAATCAAGGCGATAAAGAACTCCTCCCAGGACATTAAAAACGCAAAAAGCAAAGTAGCCACAACACCGGGTAAAGAAAGGGGGAAGATGACCCGGAAAAGAGTTCCCAGATGAGAACAACCATCTATTTTAGCAGCATCTTCAAGGTCTTGGGGTATGGTGTCGAAGTAAGTGCGCATCAACCAAATAACGAAAGGAACCAGAATAGCTGAATAAACGAGAACCAATGCCTGACGGGTATCCAGCATGCGGTACTTGCTGAAAATCTGGTAGAGAGGAATAATCACCGCTATGGGAGGCAACATATAAGAGAAAAGGAGCACAAATAGAATTTTCTCCTTGCCGGGAAAGCGGAGGCGCGAAAAAGCATAGGCTGCAAGAGAACCCAGAGAAACACAAATAATGGTCACAAAAAGAGCCACAAAAAAGCTGTTCCACATAATTTTGCGAAACTCACTCTCCGGCCCCTGAGAAAAAAGTATCCTGACATAACGCTCCAGTGAAGGACGCTCAGGGATCCAGCGCAGGGGTACCCGTAAAAGCTCCTGCAAATCGGCAATGCTCGATATAAAGAGCCACAGAGGTGGTGCAAGAAGCACCACCGCCAGCAACACTGCAAATATTCCTATTATGAGTGAACGCACTTTCTTTTGCCTTTTGATACCCATTGGGTCACCTCAATACTCTACCTGTTTTCGCATAACCCTGCTATACATCAAAGCCAAAAGGGCGACTACAAGTGTTATGAGATAAGCCAGAGCGGCACCCTTTCCAAAGTGCAAGAATTTAAAAGCCTCCTGATAGGTCAAAAACGAAATAACCTTGGTGGCATTGGCAGGTCCTCCCTGAGTCATTATGTAAACAATATCAAACACCCTGAAAGCATCCAGGGTCCGCAGCACCAGAACTACCAGGAAAGTTGGAGTCAACAAAGGGATAAGGATGCGGAACAGGTAAGATTTCCAGCTGGCCCCATCCACTATCGCTGCTTCATACAGCTCACGGGGTATGGTTTGCAGCCCTGCAAGCAAAAGAAGAGCCACCAGCGGAGTTACTTTCCAGACATCAGCTATAATGACGCAGTGCATGGCACTCCAGGGATTGGTCAGCCAGGGCCGATAGGAATCCAGAATCCCCAGCTGAGTTAGCAGGGCATTAAGCGCACCATAGTTGGCGTTAAAAATCCACTTCCACATAATGGCATCAACGGTTATGGGTAAAGCCCACGGCAAAAGCAGGAGGCTCCGCAACACCCCTCTCCCTTTGAACTTTTCGTTAAGTAGCAAAGCAATCAGGAAACCAGCCACCATCTCCAGGGCAATGGAAACTACCGTAAAATAAGCAGTTTTCCACATAGACCCCCAGAAATAAGAGCTCCTCAAGATCTCAAGATAATTGCGTAAACCCACAAAAGGTGTTCCCATGGCACGCCTGGTAAAATCTATCTGAAAAAGGCTCATGTAGAAAGAAAGTGCCATGGGATAGAAAATGATGATTCCTATGAAAACAAAAGCGGGAAGAATAAGAAACCAGGCAAAATAAACTTCTTTTCTTCGAAAAGTTCCAGTTCTCATGTAAGTCACTCCATAAAAGAACAGGGCGGGCTTGACCCGCCCTGAGTGTCAGTATCTTTCCATAACTTCCTTGACTCTGGAAACTGCGTCATCCATAGCCCGTTGTGGAGTTTTAGCTCCAGTAAGTGCCGCCTGCAGTTCCTCGCCCACAATCAGCGAAAACTGTGAGTACCAGGGTACCTGAGGACGATCGAACACGTAGCGAATCTGCTCTTTGGCCACCTTTACAACTTCAGGTTGTTGGGCAATAAGCTCGGGGTCATCGTAAAGCGATTTCCAGATAGGCAAAGCATTCTGGCTATACTTTTTCTGCACTTCTTTACTGGCAAGATAGGTTACATATTTCCAGGCCTCATCAGGATGTTTGCTGGTTTTCATAATGCTTAATCCCATTCCGCCATTGCAGGTAGCACTTCTTCTCCCCTCTGGGAAGCCCGGGATAAGCGCCAAAACAGCATTACCAGCAATTTGGGATTCCTGAGGGTCATTGGCCAGGTTGTACATGTAAGTCCAGTTAAGCCCGAAAGCAGCTTGACCTGCAGAAAACACCCTGCGCACTTCTTCATAGAAAGACTCGACACAGGCGGGATTGAAGTAACCAGCCTTCATGTTATCAACCATGAATTCCAGAGCTTTGAGCGGAGCTCCCTGGTTCATGACGGGGTTGCCATTTTCATCGAAAAGTTTCCCATCCATACCCACCACATACTGTAACCACTGAATAACTACTGCTTCACCCTGCCCCCAGGCATCGATAATAGGATATTTAACAATCCCAGTATCTTTCAATTTTTTGGAAATTTCTATCACTTCGGGCCAGTAAGCAGGAAGAGTTGCTCCAACGTCTTCGAGCATCTTTTTGTTGTAAAAGAAGTACTGCCAGTCGTTAAGCCAGGGCATGCCGTAAAGTCTGCCTTTGTAGGTAACCGAAGAAAGTACCTCTGGGAATATGTCAGCGCGGTCCTCTTCAGAAAGGCGGTCGGTTACATCCAGTAGCCACCCTGCTTCTGCAAACTCCGCAGGCCAGATACAATCAAGAAGAATAACATCGTAGGTTCCCGCTCCACTGGCCGCTGCTACCACGATTTTATCATGCAGTTCTTCGTAAGCTACAAAAGAGAGATTAACCGCAATATCTGGGTTCTGCTTAAGGAACTCCTCGGTCATAGCGCGAATATCGCTTTCCTGGTAGCCAGCCTGTTTCATAAAAAGGCCACTGATTTCAACTTTAGCCATAACAGGCAAACTCAGGATTACCAATACGCACATAGCCAATGCCAAGCATACAACTGCCTTTTTCATTTTTATCCCTCCCCAAAAATTTTCTATAAATTCTTTCCAAGCTTAAAAAAATGCACTTACCCAAGTCTTTTCGGCTATGCCTCACCTCCTTTATCACTCAAATTTTCCCCTCAGGACATATGTATCTCCACGTTCTCAGCTACTCCCCCAAGCAGAGTATA
>CAZMZG010000068.1:0-8009 GCA_964570785.1 uncultured Atribacterota bacterium
AACATAAATAGGCAAAAGAAAAGCGCACTTTTCCCTGGTTGCCACTTCTCCCAGGCGCAGCACTGTATCATGAGGAATTTTTACAAAGGTTTGCATTTTAAACGCTCCTTTCCTTAGTTTGACAAAACCTCTTGAATTTGCAAACCAGCTCTGTCAAATAAATTTTAAGTGCTTCTTATTATATGTGCTTTTTAGGTGACAAATCAATGTTTATTTGACAAAATTGGTTTTTTGTCGAGAAAACTTGAGCACACTTTCGGTTCTATCTACTTTTACCTTTTTTGATATAAAATCAATGTGCAGTTGTTTGGTACAGGTGCGATTCTTTGAGGAGGGGGTGAGGAAGGAAATAGCCCAGGCTGCTCGTCGCGAAGAGCTGAGAGAAGGGCTGTGCCCGCTAACAGATCTTGAAGAGAAAATGAAGGATGAAGAAGTGGAGGCCAAAGGAGTGCACGTGGCAGGAGGTCTGGCTAAAAAAGCTTTTGAAGAAGTCCGCTCCAGGCTCAAGTTTTAGCTCTTATAGGTTATAATGTTTTAAACCAAACCCTTTAAAGGAGGGAAAGACCTTGAAAAAACCCGCAGCCCTTACTCTGTCTCTGCTTTTTATTTTTGTGCTTTTTGCTTTTTCGGTAGTGGCTTTTGCTCAGGAAGAGGCTGACCTGGTTGCCCAGGCCGCCTCACTTCTCAGGGAAGGAAATCTTGAAGAAGCGCAAAAATTGCTTGACGAGGTTCGTCTTTTACTCTGGAACAAGGCACCCATGAAAGTTGAAAATTACACCTTTGTGGAAGAGGAAAGCGAGAGCTACGGCGTGTACCGGGAACGTATTTCCAACTTTTTTGCATCTGACGAGACTATCTATGTCTACGCTGAGCCCAAAAATTACACCATCCGCAAGGAAGGTAATACCTATCATATTTACTTTGACGTGGGGTTCAATCTCTACGATGCAGAAGGCAACTACCTCGGGGGTCAGGACTCTTTCGGGAGCTTTCGCTACATCACCCGTTCACCAGTTTATGAGACTTTCTTGAACCTTTACTTCGATTTTGCTGAGGTTCCTTCTGGAGAATATGTTCTGGAGGTGACCCTTCAGGATAAGTTTTCCGAGAAAAGCACCAGTTTCCGGCTGTCTTTCCGCAAATAATGAGTGAGGAACTGGCTTGAGGGCCACCTCTTCGGCATTTGGCCGAAGCTCCAGATGTCGACCCGAGAAAATTTACATGTTATAATGACCGCATGAGCCTGAAAAGATGCTGAGGAGGTGGTTTTTTTGCCGGAACTATACGAATACGAACTTGGAAAGGCTGCTGACATCCTGACCCGAGAGCTTTTCCGCCTTCAAGAGGGAGAGACCTTCGTTATCACCGCTGATACCGAAAGCGACCCCCGAGTGGTCGATGCCACAGCCCGAGCCGCTTTTTCCTGTGGTGCTAAGCCGCTGGTGGTGTGGATTCCTGCCCCGCTGGGCGTGGGTAAGGCTGCTGACCCCATGCTGCCTCAGGGAGCCCTGACTGCGCTCCTTAAAGAGGCTGATGCCTGGGTGGAATTTAACAATCAGTGGTTGCTTTACTCCACTCCCTACGACATTGCAGTGAAAGAAAATAAGGAACTGCGCCATCTCTGTCTGGTGGGTATGAACGCAGATATGATGGTGCGTTGCATCGGAAGGGTCAACTACCCGGTGCTCAAAGAGTTTGAGGAAAAACTCGCTGAGATGACCCGCAATGCAAAACAGGTTCGCATGACCACTCCCGCCGGTGAGGACGTGGAGTTTGAAAACGACCCCAATCATCCCGTAAACTGTGAACTGGGCTATGCCGACACTCCGGGTTCTCATATGATGTCGGGCCAGGTGGCCTGGTCGCCAAAGCTTGACTCCATAAACGGGGTCATCGTGTTTGATGGTTCGGTAGTGCCTCCCATCGGCCTTTTGCGGGAGCCCATCCGCCTCACTGTAGAGAAGGGCAAGATCGTCAAAGTGGAGGGGGGCAAAGAGGCAGTGGAGTTTGAGAGCTGGTTGCGCAGCTTCAACCATCCCCAGATGTTCCAGATGGCCCATGTTTGCTACGGCTTTAATCCTGGTGCTAAATTGACCGGGGACATCCTGGAAGATGAGCGAGTCTGGGGTTGCACTGAGTGGGGTGTGGGCAATATTGGTGCCATCCTCATTCCGCCTGATGGCATACCAGCACCTTCTCATTCCGACGGAATCTGCCTGAACACTTCGGTCTGGCTGGATGGGAAACTGATCATTGACAAGGGCAGAGTGGTGGACGAAGAACTGAAAAAGCTGGCCGCTTTGCTTGGTAAAGAGTAAAGGAGGGATTGCTTTGAGAGTCGCTCCGCTTATGAAAGGGGCAATGATTGCGGTCCGGGACTGCATGGGTGCAAAACCCGGCGAGAAGGCTCTGGTGGTTACCGACACTGGCAAGCTTCACATTGCGGAAAGCTTCCTGTATGCTTTCTGCGCCCTGGGGGTTGATGCCACGCTTTTCCTCATGCTTCCCCGTACTCATCACGCCGAGGAGCCACCCGAGGAAGTCAAGGCAGCAATGTGTGCCAGTGACGTGGCGCTTCTGGTGACCACTTATAGCTTGACTCACACCCATGCCCGCATGGAGGCCACGGAGCGGGGAGTGCGCATTGCCAGCATGCCGGGCATAACTGAGGACATGCTTACCGTAGGGGCCATGACTGCCGACTACAACAAGGTTTCTGAGCTGAGCTGGAAACTCACCCGCTTGCTTGATGAAGCAGAGATGGCCGAAATCACCACCGAGCGCGGGACTAACCTCCGGATGAGCCTGAAAGGTAGAAAACCGGGGACCCCTCCCGATGACGGCATCTACCGCGAGCGGGGGAGGTGGGGCAATCTCCCCGCAGGCGAGGCTTATATTGCTCCGGTTGAGGAATCGGTCGAAGGTGTAGCTGTGATCGACGGTTCCATGTCTCCTCTGGGGGTTTTGAGCGAGCCCATCGTGCTCACCATTGAAAAAGGTAGGGCAGTGAGGATCGAGGGGGGAAGAGAGGCTGCAGAGCTCAGCCGGCTGCTTCAGGAACTCGAGGATCCCAACGCTTACCTGGTTGGTGAGCTGGGCATTGGGACCAACGAGAAGGCCCGGATAACCGGAAATATCCTCGAAGACGAAAAAGCCTTCAAGACGGTGCACATTGCGCTGGGCATGAACGTGGACATGGGTGGCATTATTGAATCCAAGACTCACAACGACGGCATCATCTGCAATCCTACTTTGAAGCTGGATGGAAAGCTGGTTATGGATAAAGGGAACTTTGTAATTTAATTTTTAATTAAGGAGGTATTGGTATGCGCTGGAAAAAGTTTTTGGGGTTGGTGGTAGTATCCGCCCTGCTCCTTCTGGCAGCGGGCGCAGCGCTGGCTCAGGGTTCGCAAAAAATCGTTCGCTTTACCGAAGCCTGGCCCACTTATATCGACCCGGCTGTGGCTGCGGACTTTTCGAGCTCAGTTTCGGTGGCTAACCTGTATGATACTCTGGTTTTTCCCACTTACGATGGTGAAGTGGTCCCTCACCTGGCCGAGCGCTGGGAAGTTTCCGATGACGGGCTCACCTACACCTTTTATCTCCGCAAGGGAGTCAAGTTCCACGATGGAAGCGAGTTAACTGCCGAAGACGTAGTATTTAGCATGGAGCGCTTGCTCACCATCGGCCAGGGCTACAGCTACATTTTTAAGCCTGTTCTGGAAAAAGTCGAGGCACTCGATGACTACACAGTGCGCTTCAAGCTTAAAGAGTCTTTTGGTCCTTTCCTGTATGCACTGGTACGCCTGTATATCCTTAACAAAGACCTGGTCATGCAGCACATAGAAGATAACGGAGAGTACGGCGAATACGGTGATTACGGAAAGCGCTGGCTGCTCACCCATGATGCAGGTTCTGGACCCTACATGGTCAAGGAGATGCGCATGGAAGAATACCTGCACGCTGTTCAGTTTTCCGACTACTGGAAACCCATTCCCGAAGATGCACCCCTGGAGTTCAAGTTCATCGGAACCACTGAAACAGCTACGGTGCGCACCCTGATGAGCAAGAGGGAGCTGGAGATTTCCGATTTCCGCCAGCCGGCCGAATTTTACAAGAACATTGCTAAGCTTCCCGGGATTAAGGTAGCCAAGCTCTTCGGAGGCAGCACTTTCTACTGCATGATGCACAACCGGAAACCCCCTACCGATGATATCCACTTCCGCAAGGCGCTGGCTTATTGTATCGACTATGATGCTATTGCCAATCAGATTTTCCCCGGGGCGCACCAGGCCCAGGGTCCGGTTTCTTTCATTCTGCCCGGTCATAACCCGGATGTTTACCAGTACAAGCGAGATCTTGAAAAGGCCCGGGAAGAACTGAAGAAGTCCAAGTATTACGACCAGCTGGACCAGTACCCGGTGGACCTTATCTGGTGCGCTGAAGTGCCCGATGAAGAGAAGGTAGCCCTGCTCATCCAGGCCAACGCTGCCGAAATTGGCATCAAGGTAAACGTGGTGAAAACCCCGTGGATGAAGATCATCGATGAAGTGGCTACTCCGGAAAGCACCGCTCACATGTACCTGATTTTCGTTTCGCCTCACTACGCAGAAGCCGGTTCCATGCTTCAGTCCAAGTATCATTCTTCTTCTTGTGGCACCTGGGAACAGACTGAGTGGCTTCAGGATCCCGAACTGGATCGGATGATCGAGGACGCCATTGCCACCGTGGATCATGAAGAGCGCTTTGCCAAATACCGCAAGATCCAGGAATACATTGTGGACCTCTGCCCCTCGCTCTTTCTCATCGACCAGCCGGAGAACTATGCCTACCAGGACTATTACATCGACTGGGTGGCTGCCGAACGGGCTGAGCGAGGAGAGAAAGTTAACCCGGTGATGGGTTACAATCACTACATGCTGGATGTAAAGGTGTATCCTGAAAAGAGGGACGAGTTGCTTAAAAAGTAAACGTAGGGTAAAATAACCCAGACTGAGGGGGGAGCAAAGGGGTAGCTCTCCCCTCTTTTTTGTAGAAAAGGGGTTAAGGATGAAGCGATGAACTTTTCACGGTATTTAACGAGACGACTGGGGTATTCGGTGTTTGTCCTGATTGGGCTTTCCATCGTGGTTTTTTTGATTGCCCGGATGGTGCCTGGAGACCCGGCCCGGGCAGCGCTTGGCCCCCGGGCAACTGAGAAAGCGGTGCAGGAACTGCGCGAAAGGCTTCACCTGGACGAGCCCATTTATGTCCAGTACTTTTACTGGCTGAAGTCGGTGCTGCAGGGAGATTTTGGGGAGTCTTTATTCACCCGCCGCCCGGTGATTGAAGACATTAAGGAATTCCTTCCAGCCACTTTGGAGCTCGCTCTTTTTGCAGGTATCTTCATGGCTGTTTTTGGGATCCTGCTGGGCATCCTCGCTGCGCGCTACAGTAACACCTGGGTTGACAACCTGATCCGGGTTTTTTCCTATCTGGGTATTGCAACCCCGGCTTTTGTGGTGGCTATAATATTGATGCTGGTTTTGGGCATGCGCTATGAGATATTCCCCACCATAGGCCGCCTTAGCTCCTGGGTGGAGGCTCCGCCACGCGTGACTGGCCTGGTAACCTTAGATAGCCTGATTTCCGGTAATTTTACGGCCTTTTTTGATGCGCTGAAGCACCTTTTGCTTCCAGCAATTAGCTTGTCTTTGGGTGGTATGTTTCAGGAAGCCAGGATTACCCGCTCCAGCATGCTGGAAAACATGAAGAAGGACTACATCTCAGCCATGCAGGCCTACGGCGTTCCCAAGAGAGTGGTCATGTCCAAGTATCTCCTTAAACCTTCGGTCATTCCCACAGTTTCCATTTTGGGCCTGGACTTTGCCTCGCTCATCGGAAACGCTTTTCTGGTGGAATTGCTTTTCAACTGGCCGGGCCTTTCCCGCTACGGGATTAACGTAATGCTCCGCAAAGACGTGGAAGCCATTGTGGCCGTGATCATGGTACTGGGGATTATTTTCACTATAGTTAACATCCTGGTTGACCTGATAGTGGCCTATCTGGATCCCCGCATCAGGCTGGTGGAGAGGGGAGAGTGATGACGATGCAGGAAAGAGCTTTGCAGACTAACAACGCTCGCCGTAGTACCTTAGGATTGTGGTGGTACAAGTTTTCCAAGAATTACCTTTCGGTGATAGGCTTAATTATCGTCCTTTTTATCGTTATCTGCGCGGTTTTTGCTCCCTGGGTGAGCCCCTATCCGGAGCACGCTGGACCTTTCGTGAATTACGGCGAAGCCAATCAGCCTCCCAGCTTGAAGCATTTCTGCGGTACGGATATTTTTGGGCGGGATGTTTTGAGCCGAATATTTTTTGCTTTCCGTTCCTCACTACTTATGGGGGTGGTGGTCCTGGCCATAGTGGTACCGGTGGGAGTTACTCTGGGCTTGCTGGCCGGTTATTTCAAAGAGAGCTGGGTCGATGTCCTTATCATGAGAATAACCGATATTTTTCTTTCTGTACCACCCCTGATCCTGGCTCTGGCTATTACCTCGGTCCTTGAGCCCAACCTCACCAATGCCATGATTGCGGTTTCGGTAATGTGGTGGCCCTGGTACACGAGATTGGTTTACGGAATGGCTACTTCGCTGCGCAACGAGTATTTTGTGCAGTCTGCAGAGCTCCTGGGGGCGAGCAAACTGCACATCCTGTTCCGGGAGATTTTGCCCAACTGCCTTTCCACCATTCTCACCAAGATGACCCTGGATATGGGCTGGGTTATCTTGATTGGTGCTGCGTTGAGTTTTGTGGGTCTTGGAGAGCAGCCTCCCAAACCTGCGCTGGGCACCATGGTGGCCGATGGGGCGAAATATCTGCCTGAGTACTGGTGGATGGCAGTTTTTCCGGGCTTAGCTATCATGTTGATTGTGCTTGGTTTTAACCTGCTTGGTGACGGCATAGGAGATCTTTTTGCAATGGAGGAAGCGTAACTCAGGTGATGAGAGAACCCTTACTGAACATAGAAGACCTCGAGGTGCACTTCAAGGTTTATGGTGGCTTTTTGCGGGTTTTAAACGGTGTTAATTTTCAGGTGTTTCCCAGCGAAAAAGTGGGTCTGGTAGGTGAAACTGGTTGTGGTAAGACTACCACCATGAAGACAGTGATGCGTATTTTGCCCCAGCCCCCGGGTGTGGTGCGGGGAGGAAAGATATTCTTCCGGGGCAAGGACATCCTCAGGATGCGGGAGCAGGAAGTAGAAACCCTGCGGCGCAAAAATATTTCCATGATTTTTCAAGATCCCACGGCCAGTTTGAACCCAGTATTCACGATTGGTGAGCAGATGCTGGAGGTGGTCCGCTTTTCGCGCGGTGCGATAAGTGAGGATTCCTCACACCGCGATGTAGCTATCCGGGCACTACGGGAAGTGGCCCTCCCTGACCCGGACCGCATACTGGCCAGCTACCCACTGCAGCTTTCGGGAGGAATGCGTCAGCGAGTGTGCATTGCTATGGCGCTGGTTAGCCACAAGGAGTTGCTCATCGCAGATGAACCGGGGACTTCTCTTGACGTTACCATTCAAGACCAGATTCTACGCTTGATCCACCGCCTGGCTGAAGAGCGCAACATGGCGGTAATTCTTATTTCTCATTCTTTGGGAGTTATCCGGGAGTGGACCGACCGGGTGTATGTGATGTACGCTGGGTCCATGATTGAAGAAGCAAAGACCACCGAGCTTTTCGCAGAACCCCTCCATCCCTACACTCAAGCGCTGATGCGCTGTGTGCCCAAGCTTACTGGGACAGGCGTTTTTGAGGGAATACCGGGAAGAATCCCTGACTACTTTGACCCGCCTTCGGGTTGTCGCTTTCACCCTCGCTGTCCACAGGCTTTTGAGCGTTGCTCAAAGGAGAAACCACCCTTTTATGAGGTAAAGAAAGGTCACCGAGTAGCCTGTTTTCTGTTTGGAGGAAGGAACAATGGATAAGGTTTTACTTGAGGTTAAAGGACTTAGAAAGTTTTTACAGA
>CAZMZG010000069.1:0-7782 GCA_964570785.1 uncultured Atribacterota bacterium
TATCGTGAAAAACCAAGAAACTCTAAAAGTGCTTCTGGTGGGAGAAACCTGGATAGTGTCGAAGTTCCATATAAAGGGCTTTGACGTTGTTCCACTAGGGGGATACGAAGATTTTTCTACTTACTTCAGAGAAGCTTTGCAAAAATACACCGACCTCGAAATAGATCACCTGCCCAATCACCTTGTCCTCTCCATGTTCCCCCAAACTCTTGAGGAGCTTGGAAAATATGACGTCGTGATGTTGAGTGATGTGGGGAGAAACACACTAACTCTCTACCCAGATGTTTTTAGAGTGCCTATGGGCAAAGATAGACTGGCCCTTATACGTGACTTTGTTGCAAAGGGAGGAGCACTGGTCATGTGTGGTGGCTGGATGTCCTTTCAGGGTTTTAGAGCCATAGCCAATTACCATGGAAGCCCTATTGAAGAAGTATTACCAGTCCACATTCAAGCAAGCGATGACAGAGCGGAAACGACAGAAGGCATTAAACCTGAGATACTCCTCCCTGAGCATCCGGTATTAAAGGGCATTCCTCCCCAAGAGTGGCCCCTTTTCCTTGGATATAACAAACTGAAAGCAAAGGACGGATCCAAAATCATTGCCAAATTTGGCGAAGACGTCTTTATAGCTGTCTGGGAATACGAGAAGGGAAGGAGTATGGCTTTTGCCTCCGACATGGCTCCCCACTGGGGAAGCGCCTTTGTAAACTGGCCGTATTACGCCCAATTCTGGTATCAGAGCCTAAGGTGGCTGGCCAAAAAATAATCAGTAACACCAACGCCTAAAAACAGGGAGAAACGTAAAAAGCATATGAAAGGGATTGTTTTTGATATACAGCATTTTTCTATACACGATGGACCGGGGATAAGGACCACTGTGTTCTTGAAGGGGTGTCCCCTGCGCTGTCTCTGGTGTCACAATCCAGAATCCCAGAAATCCGAACCCGAAATAGGTTTTTGGCCTGAGAAATGCCTGGAATGCGGCACCTGTGAGAAAGCATGTCCTTATCATGCCTGTAGCCTTCAAAACCCTTACCGGGTTAATCGTCAGCAATGTAATCTTTGCGGTAAATGCATAGAATTGTGCCCAGCTTCCGCACTCTCAATTATTGGGAAGGAAATGAGTATCGAAGAAGTAATTGCTGAAATTTCTAAGGACGAAACCTTTTACAGGCAGTCAGGTGGGGGAGTGACTATTTCAGGGGGAGAACCCCTTTATCAATTTGATTTTACCCGTTCACTGAGTCTTCACTTGAAAAAACTGGGATATCATGTTGCAATTGACACTTCAGGATACATCAAGGGCACACCAGAAGATCGGCAATGCCTCCTAGAAATAGCCAGCATAGTAGATCTTTTGCTTTATGACTTAAAAGTCATTGATGCTCAAAAACACCTCCAGTATACAGGTGTTAGTAATAAAAGCATCTTACAAAACGCTCTGCAGTTGGCCAGCAAGTACCCCTCAAAATCTTTATTCCGTTATCCGATAATACCAGGCGTGAATGATTCTCAAAAAGATATAGACATGCTTATCGCGTTTCTTTCTTCCATTCCCGAATGCAAAATTGAAATACTATCCTACCATCGCCTGGGAATAAATAAGTATACCCGCGTAGGAAAGGCTTATGTACTTGAAGAACTGCCTCTACCAGAACAAGAACGCTTGCAATTTGTAAAGTTAAAGATATCAAAACTACCTAACGTGCAATTGCTGGAAAGCTGATTTTGCGCTAATATGGGAAAAACTTTGCAAGGAGAGTCTATGCAATATCAGAAAGTGATGCTTGCTTCCAATCGGGTGGAAGCCGAACTTATAAAAAACTACCTCGAGGCAGAGGGAATAAGAGTAATCCTTCGCCCCTCTACTGAACCCTATGGAGGAGAAGCATATTTTGGAGATACAGGCCCCTTAGAAATACTGGTACCCCAGCCGCTTGTGCAGAAAGCAAGGCGCATCATTAATGATATCCGACCCAAAAGCTAAGCTGATTTACTTTGGTACAAATGTGATATAATTTTCTAAAAAAGTTTGCGTTAACGTTAACGTGATGAACAACCATCAGCAAAGGCCGACCATTAAAGATATCGCTTTTCTGGCCGGGGTATCCATCGGTACTGTGGATCGAGCACTCCACAACCGGCGTGGGATAGATCCTCAAACCCGGCAACGAGTCCTTGCTATTGCCGAAAAAATCGGATACCGCAAAAACAGAGTAGCCAGTATCCTCACCAGGAAAAAACCTTTAGTTTTTGCAGCCATCTTCCCGCAAAAGCTTCACTATTTCTACGACGACGTGCGCCAGGGCTTTAAAGAGGCAATAGAAGCCCTGCAGGATTTTAAAGTGTATCCACTGGTTCATAGCGTTGAAAGCCTGGGCCATGGGGAAGAAGACATTCTGCAAAAGCTCGTCGAAGAAGACATCGACGCCCTGGTGCTCACGCCCGGCCATCGCAGCAGATTGAACCCTTTAATTAATCAGTTTGCTGAAAAAAACATCCCAGTGGTTACCGTTTCCACGGACGCTCCAGAAAGCAGGAGACTAACTTCAGTTTGTGTCAATCCTTACCAAAACGGTGAGCTTGCTGGAGAATTGCTCGCTAAAACCATTTCCGGGCGTAAAGTGGCTATCATGATTGGTTCCTTGGAAATAGAAGACCACCGCCAGAAAGTGGAGGGGTTTATGAATACTTTCCTCGCTTTGCGCCCGGATGGAGAAATAGTGGCAGTAGTCGAAAATCAGGAAAGAGAGAACTTAGCTGCTCAAAATACAAAAGATTTGCTACACAAACACCCGGACCTTTCTGGAATCTATGTTGCCACAGCAAATTCAGTGGCCGTCTGTCAGGTGCTCACCAAACAGGACACAAACTACAGAATCAAGCTGATCACCACAGACTTGTTTGAGGAAATGGTTGAATATCTCAAAAAGGGGGTGATACAGGCAACGCTTTTTCAAAACCCTTACCGACAGGGTTGGGAAGCAGTAATGATTCTGTTTCAATTCATAACCGAGAAATGGAAACCACCAACCTACCATTACCTGGAACCTGTGGTAGTGATGCGTAGCAACTTGAGTTTCTACTATCCAAAATTTAGAAGGAGGGTTTAGGAATGAGAAAGGGATTTTTGATGTTAACTTTGGCTTTTGTGATGGTTTTTGTTGCAAGTTCTGCATTTGCCGAAGAACTCACCGTGTGGTCCTCTCCTGACAACGCCGACGCCCTGCACGAGCTTGCCCAGAATTTCATGGCTCAACATCCAGAAGTTAAAATCGAGATAACACCCCTCTCTTGGGAAGTTCTGTATCCCCGCATCTTGCAAGATATAACCAGCAAAACCGGAGCTTTTGACGTAACCACTTGGGACTTAATGACCGCCGGAGCTATTGCCCCTGGATTTGTAGATCTTGAAGCTTTTGCACAGGCCAATCCAGATCTGGTTGATCCCAATTTTGATGATGAGGACTTCATCCCTACGGCAAAATACGTCTACGGCTACTGGCAAAACAAGCGTATCGGCTATCCTTTCTACGGAGCAGCTATGTTCTTCTTCTATCGTAAAGATCTTTTCGAAGATGAAACGCTTAAAGCCAAGTTCCAGGCCGAATACGGGAAGGAACTCAGAGTTCCTCAAAGCTGGGAAGAAGCAAAAGATATTGCTAAATTCTTCACCAAAAAATTTAACCCCGATTCTCCCACCGAATACGGCATAGCTCTAATGTTCCCTCGCACCCATACTCTTTTCTACATGTACCTGAACTTCTTTGGACCCTATCGTCGCAGCCAGGAAGGCCTAACCAAATTTGGAGAAGTAGACCTTGACTGGGGAGACTATTTCACTGCAGACCACAAACCTGCTTTTAACTCTGAAGAAGGAGTAAAAGCTCTGCAGGATATGATCGACCTCATGCAATATGCTCCCGATCCACTGGGCTCCGATTACGGTGAAACCCTGGAAGCCTTTGCCAAAGGCAAGGTAGCCATGGTACCCCAGTGGACAGCCTGCCTGGCCAGTTGGAAAGAATCACCCGAACTGCAGCCTTTTGCAGAGAAAGTGGGCGTTGCAGTCATGCCTGGAGGAGCACCAGTGAGCGGTGGATGGGGCATTGGCATCAATGAAGCATCAGACAACAAAAAGGAAGCTTTTCAATTCATTCAATACGCCACCAGTAAAGAAGGCGATAAAATCCAATGGCTGAAGTATCGCATAGGCCCCACCCGCAAATCGGTAGTCCTTGACCCAGAAGTGGTAGCCGATTCCCCATGGCTTAAAGATGCCTATATCCCGTCTCTGGAAGGGGCATCTCATCGTCCACGTATCCCCGAAGAACCGAGACTTGAGGATATCCTGGTTGGCATCCTCTCGGAAATCCTGCTTGGTCAGCAACCCGCTTCAGTAGACACCCTGAACATGGTGGCCGAGGACTGGGTAAAAATTCTGAGCAAGTGAAGAGTGAAACGAAGCGGGGGCATCATGCCCCCGCTCAGAGGAGGAAAACCATGCTCCATGCTTTGCGCAAAAGAAAAACAATCGGCTTTCTAATGGTTTTACCGCTTCTTCTGCTTTTCATAGGACTGACCATTTATCCCTTTGCTTACATGATATACATGTCGTTCCACAGGTACACACTTGCTTCCTGGGAAAAGCCAAAGTTTATTGGTCTTGAAAACTATAAAGAGATCTTTCAGGACCGTACCGCCCGCTCCAGCGTTAAATTTACAGTCTTGCTTTTAGTGGTTGCTTGCCCCCTGGAAATAGCTTTAGGAATTGGTATTGCTTTTCTTCTGCGTGACTTTTTTGGAGAAAGAGTTTTCAGGAGTGCCCTACTAATCCCCATGATGGTACCTCCCGTAGTAGCGGGAATAGCCTGGAAAATGTTATTCAACTTCGAATTTGGACCCATCAATTACTTTTTATCCCTGTTGGGCATCTCCAAAATTTCCTGGCTGGGAACCCAGCTCTTTGCTCAACTGGGAATAATCCTTATCGATGTCTGGCAGTGGACACCTTTTGTCTTTCTGGTAATCTATGCGGGTTTACAATCCATACCCCGGGACGTAGTAGAAGCAAGTCTTGTAGATGGAGCCAGTGGATGGAGTGCACTTCGCTATATCGAACTGCCGCTTCTCAAACCTCTTATCTGGGTAGTCTTAATTATTCGATTGATCGACATTTTAAAGATATTCGACCTCGTCTACATGGTGACCTTTGGTGGCCCAGGTTCGGCTACGCATTCTTATAGTTTCTATATTTACAAGGTGGGCATATCTTTTGGATGGGATATTGGTTATGCTTCAGCTCTAAGCATAATCCTTTTGGTCGTGGTTGCCATATTGACCAATCTTCTGATTCGCTTTCTGCGACTCAGAGAAGTACTGGAACTTTGAGAGAGGGAATAAAAATGAAATTGCTGGTAAAAATCGCGAGAGCGATACTGGTAGTTATAACGCTTTTCTTTTTTCTCTTTCCTGTGTACTGGCTAACAACCACTGCCTTCAAAAGAAGCGAAGACTGGTTTACCTGGCCCCCTTCCTTTTTGCCTCGATACTGGACAATAGGTAACTTCCTGGGTCTTGAAGGTGGCTTTTTCGGAAGCGTTACCACAGCCATTTCCACTATTACCCCTTACCTCAGGAATAGCACGATAGTAGCACTTTTCGTGGCCCTTATTTCAACTATAGTAGCCGCACTTGCCGCCTACGCCATATCACGCTTCAAAATAGGTGGAATGGGCTTTGTGTCCTGGATTATCTCTATCAGAATGTTACCGCCAATTGCCGCGGCCTTGCCACTTTATGTCATTTTTAGCAGGTTACATTTGATTAACACCTGGTGGGCACTGATTCTGTCTCACCTGGTCTTTACCACCCCTTTCAGCACCTGGATCCTGATAACCTTTTTTAACGAAATACCCCGAGAACTCGACGAAGCGGCTTACGTGGATGGAGCAGGTATATGGCAGAGCTTTACCCGGGTAAGCCTGCCTCTTGCTGCACCAGGGTTGGCCGCGGTGGCCACTTTATCGTTTATTCAAAGCTGGGGAGAATTCCTGATGGCCCTGGTGCTCACCACCAGCAAAGAGGCTCAAACCCTTCCCATTTATCTGGGACGTTTCATAACCGGATGGCGCATTGCCTGGGGACCCCTCGCTGCAGCCGGCCTTATCACCATGATACCAGTAATTATCTTTTCTCTTCTCATGCAACGTTACTTGATAAGGGGCTTGACGTTTGGCGCTGTAAAAGGCTAAATGTAGATAACACCAATCACCGATTCCAAAAAGGGAGGGAAATTAGATTGTTCAAAAACATACTTCTTACCACTCAGCAAAAAGAAGAGGCTATAGATGTAACTCCCATGATTGAAGAAGTAGTCAAAGAGAGTGGATTTAAAGAAGCGGGAGTGTTCGTTTACGTCCCTCATAGCGATGCAGCAATCAATATCCAAGGAACCGCTCACAATCCTTCCTCACATCCTCCACTCAACAAATTACTCAAGAAAGTCCTGGAAGAGGGTCAGGAATTCCAAACGCCCGAAGTAGGAGCTGCTTTTGTGGCTCCAACTGAAGTGCTCATAGCTCTGGACGGAAAACTCCTGCTTGGCGAGGGACAACGCATTTACTTTTACGAGTTTAATGGTCCTCGACAGTGCAATCTCTATGTCCTGGTTATTCCTTCTACCTAAAAACGTAGAAAAGACAAAAAATGCTGGAAACTCTGAAAATAACCTGTACTTTTGTAGCTGTTCTTTTGCTTCTCCAAAAGAGGATAAGCCTGGGATGGTCACTCCTGGGCGCTTCTTTTTTTCTACTAATTTTCTCAGGTTTTCAACCCCTGAGCTGGTGGAGAGCAGTTTCTTCCACTTTTTGGTCTAATCCTGACAATCTGGAATTGCTTTTAAGTGTTATCTTTGTGACCTTACTGGGAGGCACTCTGGCCCACAGCGGAGAGCTCAACGAGCTAACTCACTCTGTTCAGAGAGTACTCAAAAAACCCGAACTGGCCGCAGTCCTTCTTCCTTCCTTGGTGGGCGTCTTGCCCATGCCTGGAGGAGCTCTTTTTTCGGCTCCTTTGGTAAAAACAGCAGCTACTCCTTACACTCAGAACGGAGAAATTCTCGCCTTTACCAACTACTGGTTTCGACATATATGGGAATTCTTCCTACCCCTTTATCCAGGAGTCCTGCTTGCTGCCTCTGTTTCAGGCATCCCTGTAACCTGGATTATGGTTCATCACCTCCCCTTTTCCCTGATAGCAGTGGGAGTAGGCTGGCTCACAGTAAGCCGCCACTTTAAAAAGGGCTCTTTTGAAAAAAGTCATCAAACTTCTTCCGGTTTGAAAAATCTCCTCTTGGCACTTTTGCCTTTCATCGTTCCTGTAGTCAGCGTCTTCCTTGGCTATCCCGTCTGGCTGGGCGCCATTCTGGGAATTTGTGTCTTTTCAATAATGAAACGTCTTCCCCTAAAGCTTCTTGGAAAATTTCTCGCCAAAAGCTTTCCCTGGGCAATTCTTTTTGACGTAGTAGGAGTGTTAATTTTCAAAAACATACTCCTTTGGAGCCAGGATATAAACAAGATGGCTGCTTTTTTGATCAGCAAAGATTTTCCACTTCTTTTTCTGGGCATGCTGATTCCTATGGTTACTGGCCTGCTTAACGGGCTAACCGCTGCTTTTGTAGGTATCGCTCTTCCAATGGTCCTCCCCTTCTTTGACACAGAAACTCTTCCAAAAGTTTTTCCACTCCTTTACCTGAGTGGTTTTTCAGGAGTCTTACTCTCG
>CAZMZG010000070.1:0-7767 GCA_964570785.1 uncultured Atribacterota bacterium
CTCTCCAGGGTTTTCCTTAGCCATCAGGGCATGGCCAAAATCGACCGTAACACCCACGTTAGGTTTGCCCAGTTTTTTGATGAGATATAGGGCTCGGAAAGCATTGCCCAAAAGCAAATACTGCCGTGGTTCTTTGAGCTTGTATTCAAGCGCAATTTTAACTGAGCTACCATAGTCAGCGATTTCAGCTACAGATTCAGAAAGCAAATTCCAGCTACGTTCGTAATCGACTTGAAAAGCGTAATCGAAACCATCAACCCCTAACCACAAACCAACCGTTGGACATTCAAAAACTCCTGTTAAATCAATCAATCTTTTCGCTGCATCTATCGCCTCCCTTCTCTTCTTTTCATCATAATGGGTTAAAGCCCCCAGCTGCCACTTTGGAAAAGAATGAGTGTTAAGATTCATTGAACAAACAGCCAATCCGTTATCATCCAGGATCTGCTTTAGTTCCCTGGGTTCTATATGCATGAGCTCATCGTCAAAAAACTCAATTGCTTTAACTTCAGGAACCTTGGTAACCCGTTTAATTCTCTCTTTGATGTCCACTGGCTCTTCATAACCCTGGGGCATAAAGCGGTCAGCTACTCCACCCATACACCATATTCCTACTGAAAGTTCTGGTTTGTTCATCTCTGCCTCCTCCAAAAGAGTTATATTACAAATGTAATAGAACTTTTTCTCCAATAAGGAATATAACACTCTGCATTTTAAAAGTCAATCAAAAGAAGGTTATAAAAAGATAAGGAAGGAGGGGGCTGAAAGCCCCCAAAACTTACTCTATTAGGTTCCCAAAAAAGGCCTCGATTATGAAATAACTTGATGCAGCACCAGGGTCTATGTGACCGATACTGCGTTCGCCCAAACGGCTGGACCGGCCCCTCTTAGAAAGCATATCCCTGGTGCTTTCCATGCCGGTTCTGGCTGCCTTTATAGCTTCCTGCAACATCTCCTCCAAATTCCTACCTTCGGAAAAAGCTTTCTCCATAGCCTGGAGAGAAGGATAAATGGTATCATACATGGTCTTTTCACCAGGTTGCACCTGTCCACGCCTTTGAATCCCTTGAGTAAAAGCTTTCCACATGGCAAGCATGTCTTCTCGGCCTAACTCTTCCTTACCAGCCACTGCCTTCCCAGCATCCATAAAGGCAGTGCCATAAAGAGGCCCCATAGCTGCACCACCAGAGAAGATAATAGCCTTCCCAGCTTCCTGGAGGAGGGCACCAATATCTCTCCGGTCAGCAGGAAACTTATCAACAGCTTCTTTAACCTTTTGAAAGGCATTACAAACACTTTCTCCGTGGTCGGAGTCTCCAATAGGTGAGTCCAGATCGTTGAGGTACTGACGATTTTTTTCAAGACTCTCAACTACTCTGGAAAAAGCTTCTTTAATCTTTTCAAAAGGAATTTTTTCCATGGCTATCCCACCCTTAATGCTGGATAAAATGCACGCCGTCACAAGGAGCATCAATAAGCCTTTTCAACTCCTCATCAAGCTTGGTTAGGGTTACCGAAAAACCGCCCATTTCAAGGGAAGTGAAAAATTCTCCAACGTAGGTGCGGTGGACCTTTATGTTGTGATCGGCAAGAATTTGATTTACCTTGCGGAAGCAAATGTACATCTCAAGGAGGGAAGTGGAACCCAAACCGTTGATCATTACCACCACTTCGTCTCCCGACTTGAAAGGCAAATCCTCGATAACCTTCAGGGTTAAAAGCTCGCTCACTTCATCGGCGGTCATCATCTTGGTTCTCTGGATCCCTGGTTCACCATGGTGACCCACCCCGATTTCCATTTCATCTTCGCCTATCTCAAAACTCGGTTTCCCAGTGGTGGGCAAAACGCAGGGAGTATGGGCAACACCCATGCTGCGAGTATTGAAAACCGCCCTCTCTCCAACTTCTTTTAGCTTCTGAAGGTCGGCTCCTTCTTCAGCCAGAGCTCCAGCTATTTTCCAGAGAATTACCTCACCAGCAACTCCACGCCGGTTGTCCATGCGCTCTTTAGGGCTTGAAGCCACGTCATCATTCACCACCACAGTTTCAACCGGTATGCCTTCAGCTTCAGCAAGTTCTTTAGCCATACCAAAATTCATGATGTCTCCCGAATAGTTTCCAATACAGAGCAAAACCCCCTTTCCTCCGTTTGCCGCCTTAATGGCCTCATAAGCTCTCTGTACCGGAGGCGCAGCAAAAATATCCCCTACCGCCACTGCGTCAACCAGACCCTTACCGATATACCCAATGAAGGCAGGTTTATGACCCGATCCTCCGCCAGTTACAATGCCTACTTTACCCTTTATTGGCGCGTCTTTGCGTACCAGCACCCTTTCCGTTTCCAGGCGGCGCACTTTGTTAGAGTTGGCAGCCACAAAACCTTCCAGCATCTCTTCGATAAGATTCTGGGGAGAGTTGATGAACTTTTTCATAATCTATGCCTCCTTGAGAAATTTTTTTTCAATCTCCTTAATGCGTTCGACTTTGGGCAAAGAGCGCCCTCCCTGAAAATCACTTTCTAACCAGGCATCAACCAGCTTTTTGGCAAGCTCTGGCCCAACGATGTGTCTTCCCAGGGTCAACACGTTGGAATTGTTGCTCTTTTTAGCTCTCTCTGCAGAATAAATATCGTGGGCACAGGCAGCATAAATTCCAGGAATTTTATTAGCAGCAAGAGCCATACCAATACCCGTACCACAAACCAGAATCCCGTACTGGTACTTGCCTTCCTTAATTCCCATGCAGGCCTTCAAGGCCACATCGGGGTAAAGTACTTCCTCGCTTTCTGAAAAAACCCCCAGATCCTCAAACTCAACACCCTTGGTTTTCAGATGCTCCACAATAACCTGCTTCAGGGGATACCCAAAGTGGTCTGACGCAATCACCAGGTACATAAATCAAACCTCCTCTCAGGGTACAAGTACGACCTTAATGGATTCCTCACCTTTTTCCACTAGTTTAAACCCTTCCATAAAATTATCAAGAGGAAGCCTATGAGTTATTATTTCATCAGCCTTTATTTCACTCGAGTTCAAAAAACGAATTGCTGAAGGATAAGCCTTAGGGCTTAAATGTGCCCCCCGCAGATCCAGCTCCTTGCGGTCTCCAATGATACTCCAGTCAACCGTGGTCGGCTCATTATAAACACTGAATTCCACATATCTGCCCATTTTCCTTATAGCTTGTAAGCCCTGAATAACTCCATTGGGATGCCCGCTCGCCTGGATATAAACATCACAACCATAACCACCAGTGAGCTCCTTTATCTTCTTTACCACATCTTCCTTAACTGGGTTGAGTGCAAGATCCGCCCCCAGTTTCTTTGCTAACTCCAGCCTTTGATCCCTAACATCAAGAACAATAACCATTTGAGGATTTTTGAGCTTTGCAGCCTGCAACATTCCAAGGCCCAGGGCACCCATACCAGCAATCACTACTACATCATAAAACTGGATATCTGCCCGTTCCACAGCATGGATTGCGCACGCCAAAGGCTCAACATAGGGAGCAACTTCCAAAGGAAAACCATCCGGCAAACGATAATTACGGGCCGTAGAAGGAAGTTTCACATATTCTGCAAAAGCACCATCTGCAACTTTACCTTGGAAACCATAAATGTGATGCACTTCACACATCCAGTAGCTTCCCTCTAAACAAAAGCGACACTTACCACAAGGAATAATCTGTTCCGAAACTACCCAGTCGTCGAGCTTCAAGCCGTATCTTTCTCGAGCCCGATCTCCTATTGCCACAACCTGGCCATAAAATTCATGACCCGGAATGAAAGGAGCAACAATCCAGGCAGGTTGACCATCCCCTCCCCAGAAAGAAGGTGCGCCATGATATCCTTTCACATCACCAGCACAAATACCACAGCCACCTACTTTCAAAAGCACTTCATCTTCGTTAATCTCTGGAACATCCACTTCTTCCAAACGATAATCACCAGGCCTATACGCTACCACCGCTTTCATTCTGCGAGGAATGTCGTTTTTTCTTTCCACTTCCATACACCCCTTTCAAATCAATTCACCCTGATTGCTTTTTCAGTTTCCCCATCAAATAAGTGTAACTTATCCTTAGGAAAGGAAACCCAAGTAACCTCGCCTTCCGCAGCATCAGGAAGGCCTGGAGCCTCAACGTAGACCTGAGTGTCTTTTTCAAGGTTAAGGATTACCACCGAAGACTCTCCATGGGGCTCTATACCGAAAATCTTACCCTGCAAGGTATACGAATGAGGACCCTCGCTTTTTCCAAGGATCATATCGCCAGGTCTTACACCCATAATTAATTTCTGAGGATTCTTGCTTTCTCTTAAGATTTTTGAACCCAGTTCTTTATCTAGTTCGAAACTAAAGAAAGCCGATCGCAAGAAAAACTTATCTCCTTCTCTATCCAAAGTACATTCAACGAAGTTCATAGGAGGTTCGCCTATAAAACCAGCCACAAAGAGATTACTAGGTTTCTCGTAAAGCTCAATCGGCGACCCAATTTGCTGAATTCTTCCCGAATTCATGACCACTACTCGATCAGCCATACTTAACGCTTCAAGCTGATCGTGGGTTACGTATATAACGGTCAAGCCCCACTCTTCCTGGACTCTTTTTAACTCTATTCGCAATTTAGCCTTAAGCTGAGAGTCCAAGTGAGATATGGGCTCATCCATTAAGGTTACCAGAGCGTCTTCTCTTACCAAGGCCCGAGCAAGAGATACTCTCTGTTGTTCTCCACCACTTAAGCGAGCCGGACGATGATTCAAAATGTCTTGAACTTCCAGAAGCTCTGCAACAGTGTTAATCTTATCTCGTATTTTCTCCTCCGGGTATTTTCGAGCTCTGAGCGGGAAGGCAATGTTGTCAAAAACTGTGAGCGGAGGATAGAGCGCATAGGATTCAAAAGCCATGGCAATTTGGCGATCTCGAGGATGCAGGTTGTTTACTCGTCTCTGGCCAATATAAATATCACCCTTCGAAATTTTCTCAAGTCCAGCAATCATACGTAAAGTGGTGGTTTTGCCACAACCCGACGGACCGAGTAAGCATAAAAAACTTTTATCTTCGCATATAAAAGAAACATCCTCTACGGCAAGTACTCTCCCTGCATCTCCAAGTTCCTCTCTATAAAACTTCCAAACATGTTCAACTCGAACTTCAGCCATTACCGACACCACCCCACCTAATCAAGTAAAAGAACGTTGCGTTGAGTAACGTTGTCAAAGAGCTGGATTGAAGCCGCAGGAAAGAAAAACTGCTTTTCGCTTCCTGGAGGACACTGGACCCCTAAAGCAGCCTGAGCAGTAAAGGTAATGCCCTCCCCTGCCTGGGCAAAAACAATTTTACGAGAACCTCGCACTTCGGAAAATCTTACCATGGCCCTGACAACTGTTCCGGCAGGTTCTTTCAAGCGAGGTTCCGAAAAATCTAACAAAATCTTGCTGGGAAAAACACCCAAAACCACGTCTTTCAACTTGTGTTCCGACAATTTCCTCTGAATTTCTGGAGAAAGCTCAAAATGAATTCCCTTTGTCTCAAAAAGGACCTTTTCACCACTCCCTACCAGCTGACCTGTAAAAAAGTTCATGGGAGGATCACTAACCAGCTGTCCAACAAAACGGTGCGCGGGTCGCTCATAAATTTCATCCCAGGTTCCTACCTGTAGAAGCGAACCTCGATGCAAAACAGCAATCCTGTCACCCACGGAAAAAGCTTCCAGATAATCGGTAGTTGTATAGAGCGTGGTAGTTTTCTTTCTTTGCTGCCAGATTTTTAACTCTCTTCGGAGTTTGTGCCTTAATTTGGCATCAAGATGAGCTATTGGCTCGTCAAGCAAAAACACCTTGGGGTCCCTGATAAGACATCTCGCCAGACTAACTCTTTGCCTCTGGCCTCCACTAAGTTCTTTGGGTTTCCTGTTCAACAGCATGTCTATCTCCAGAAACTCAGCCACTTCTTGTACTCTCTTTTTAATATCCTCCTCAGTAAAGTATTTAGCACGTTTGGGAGAGCGCAGAGGAAAAGCTATATTTTCAAAAACTGATATGTGGGGATACAAAGCATAGGTTTCAAAAGCCATTGCTACATCTCTTTCGGAGGGATCAAGATTGTTGACTACCTGATCCCCAATTTTTATGGTTCCTGAAGTAATATCCTCGACACCAGCTACCATTTTCAAAGTTGAACTTTTTCCAGCACCCGGAGCACCAAGTATAGCGAGCAGTTCACCATCGTTTACCTTCAAGTTAAGGTCATTCACTGCCACCAGATCTCCATACTTTTTAACCACTCCTACAAATTCAACTTCTTTCATCCCTAAGACCTCCACATCAACCCTTTACTGCTCCAAAAGTTAAACCTCTAACCAGATAGCGCTGAATAAAGAAAGCCAAAACTACCGAAGGTAGCAAAGTAATTATGGCTGCAGCGGCCATCTGGCCCCACAAAACCTGTTCATAGGAAATAAAACCCATCAGAGAAGGCGTAACCGGCCTGGTGGCGTCAGAAGAAAGGACGTGCCCAAACAAAAAGTTGTTCCAGGCAAAGATAAAAGAGAGAATGGCAGTGGCTGCGATCCCTGGGGCAATAAGAGGAATATCCACCTTACGAAACACACCCCACCAGGTATACCCATCAATCCGGGCTGCCTGTTCAAGTTCCTGGGGAATATCCTCAAAAAAGCCTCTCATCAACCAGACAGCAAAAGGAAGCGTAATAACTTGATAGGCAATGATCATCCCGTGATAGGTTCCATAGAAACCAAGCCTTCTAAAAATGATGTAAAGTGGAATTATAACGATCAAACCAGGAGCAAAGCGGAAACTCAACAAAGTAAAGGCAAAATTCTCTTTGCCCCTGAAATCAAAGCGGGCCAGAGAATAGGCAGCTGGAACACCAACCAACATGCTGAGAGCAACTGCCCCGGAACAAACAATAATACTGTTAAGGAAGTATCTGGGGAAATCCGTCCTCACCGTTTCGTATTTTCCAAGCCAGGCTTTCCCAAACAGAACGACCGAGTAGTTCTCAAGAGTGGGATCAAAAACAAACTTAGGAGGGTAAGCAATAACATCTACTGGTGTCTTAATGGACATTAAAAATATCCAGTACAACGGAAAAATAGTCCATAACATTATCAAAACCAATCCAAAAATAGCCAGAGCTTTGCCAACGGAAAGACCATCATCCCTCACTTAAATTTCACCTCCTACCTTCCATGCACTTCGGCCACTGCTTTTTTCCATTGTTCAACAATGAAGTAGCTCAAAACGTAGACAATAGCCCAGAGGACAACCAAGTGAGCAAAAGCATAACCCATATTTGTCCAGCGAAAACTGTGGTAATAAGCCTGCACCGTTAGGGTCATGGTAGCACTGGCAGGTCCACCTTTGGTAGCAGCATAGATTATGTCAAAGTGCTTCAAACAATCCATAATCCTAAACAGTAACACAATAAGGATTACTGGCTTTAAAAGCGGAAGGGTCAATTTACGAAAGACAAACCAGCTGGAAACTCCGTCAACCGCCGCAGCTTCATAAGGCTCCTTTGGTAAATTCTGCACCCCAGCCAGAAAAATCATTCCACAAAAGGGAATAAAAACATAAGCATCGATCAAAATTACCGACATGAGAGCTGTTTTTGAAGAACCAAGCCATTCCAAACCAAGGAATCCGGCAAGTTGCAAAAGATAATTCAAAACCCCTTGTATAGGTGCCATCATGAGTTTCCACATAATTGCGGCTACAGTAGGAGGCAACATCACTGGTACTAGGAA
>CAZMZG010000071.1:0-7505 GCA_964570785.1 uncultured Atribacterota bacterium
AAGATACTCCTTTTCTGCCTCAAGCATTTCATCAACCATGCTTTTGATCTCGTCCAGCGAGAGCACTGCAGAAGTGAGGGGGTCATAGTACAGCGAATAGTATATGTAATCCCTTTTTCTCTCCAGAATCCCCTTTACAGCCATCTCCTGACTCTGAACAACCATTCGGTTCAAAGCGGCAAGCTGTAAAGGTAAATCACCTATAGAAGACGGTCTAATGCTTGACTTTTCAATAAAACAAGGCACCTCCACAATACATTCCCGGGGCAAATTGGTAATTAACCCTTGATTAGGAAGATTGATATTTGCCCGAAACACTTTCCCACTTTCCAGAGCATAAATAATTTTTATTCCATATTCATCACTTTCTGAAACATCAATCTCTTTTTCTCCGCTGGCAATTGCCTCCAGTTCTTCTTCGTATTTTTCGCGATCGCTACCATAAAGCTTCAGTATAAAACCTGTCTCACCATTCCATCCTCCACCCGGGGTAAACTTTTCTAAAAGATCCTTTCTTTTACGAAACCAGGGATTGTATTCTGAATTATGTCCACTGCTTTCAGTGACAAAGTACCCAAGATGTTTAAACATCTCAAAGCGAGTAGTGTCCTGATTCCAGAGCTCTGGCCTCTCAGCTGCTTCTCTCAAGCGAGGATACAGATCCCCTCCCTTATGGCGCAATTCTAAAAACCACGCTTGGTGATTTATCCCAGCTACCCAGTATTCAAGTTCCTCAAGAGGCACCCCAAGATAAGAAGCAAGTTGTCTGGCGGTATGCTGGACACTGTGGCACAAACCATAAAAAGCAAGTTCGGGTATTTTTTCTTTAACCACCCAGCACAAAATAGACATGGGGTTGGTATAATTAAGAACAACCGCTTCCGGACACAACTCTTCTATATCCCGACATATATCCAGAATTATCGGCGTAGTCCTCAGCGCTCTAAGCACCCCACCCGGCCCTATGGTATCGCCAATGCACTGGTCAACACCATACTTAAGAGGGATTTCGATATCCTGACGTATTACTTCTATGCCACCCACAAGCACAGAAATGAAAACATAATCCGTACCTGGAAGAGCTTTTCTTCTTTCAGTAGTAGCCGTTATTTGATCTTCGCTAAGGCCATTTTCTCTAAACAAGCGACGTGCAATTCTTTCAATATAACTTAAGCGTTTCGTATCGATATCAACCAGTGCTACTTCAATTTCTTCCTTCGGAAAAGGAAAGGAAACAAGATCCATGAGTAGCCTTTGAGTAAATACTAAACTACCGGCACCAATGAAAGTTATCTTCATGCTCAACCTCCTATCTTCAGTAGTAATTAAACATTGAAGAAGCAGATAAGAGTGTCCTACTCCAGGATTTGCGAGGCAAATCCTCACTCACACAAACCATGAATTTGCTTTTGTCCACCTTGGAAAACAAATTTCTGAAATATCCTTCAATATATTCCTTCTCTTCAAAACACAAAAATGCGGGGAAATTAATGATAATCGATTTGTCACTCCAGCTTTCCTGGGCTTCTTTGATATCCAGGTTGCCACCTGCTTCTTCAACAGTAAAAGATTCCACGACATCTATAGGCGCTTGCGCAATTAAGCCCTTAAGGTGTTTGAGCTTCCCATCCATGTGCACAACGAACTTCTTGCCATTTTTCTTAAGAATCGAACCTACTTCACAATAAAAAGGGAGACCGTGCTCTTCAAACAAGCGAGGAGAAGTCATGTCTTCAGTGATATTGTCCCAGTTATGAATAAACAGAGCTGGCGATTCAGCTACAACTCTATACATCTCCAGCTGCTTTTTATGAAGCATTTCCAGAAAATCTCGCACCAGATCCGGTGAATCAAAAAGATCAATCATTAATCTTTCAGGACCCACCAGCTCCAGAAGTGTTTTTTGGAAAGGACTGCGCTCAACATTAGCAAAAACGATACCATCATCTCCCATCTCCCTATCCGCTTTTGCAAAAGCCTCGTAATTGGGTACATACGAAGTATTCTCAAAAATAAAAGCCACTATCTCATAGTCTCGAGGACTCTTTATCAGAAACTCCTTAATCCATTGACTGCCATATCCAGGATCAAAAAGAACCTTCTCTTCCACGCTTCCCAAGGGAGTCAAAAACCTTCGGACTTGATATTTCCTCCCACCTTCATCAAAACCTTCTCTAATGCAGATTTCGACTCCCCTCATATAGGCAACATAGGGCTTTTCAAAATGAAAAATCCCCAAACCACTATTCCGCAGTTCTCTTTCAACTCTCCCCCGTGGCAAGAGAAAAGAATAAGCTCCAAATGGGATTCCTTCTTCATTTTTCCCACACAAAGTTTTCACAATTTTCTCCCGAATACTGGTCATAATCTTCACTCTCCAGCTTATGCGATTTAGAGCCTTCCATAGTGTTGAATAGCTTTGTACATGGTAATTATGTTCTCAACAGGAGTAATAGGCTGGATATTGTGGCAGGGAGCAATTATATAACCTGTGTGATCGGCAGCAAGAGCGTTTAACAAATAAAGAACTTCGTTTTCGATATCCCTTTTGCTTCCAAAAGGCAGAGTTTCCTGATTATCAACACCACCGTGAAAACAAATCTTCGTACCAAATTCCTTTTTTAATTCTTCAGGATTCATGCCAGGTAACTTCCACTGAATGGGATTCAAAATATCAATCCCCAGGTCGATTAACCGTGGGATAAGAGGTCTTATGGCTCCATCATCGTGGTGAAAAACCTTGATGCCATGACTCTTAACAAGTTTCATCAAACGCTGATGCTGAGGTGCGAAGAACTTCTCAAAGGTATCAGGGCTAATTAGCAACCCAGATTGTATTCCAAAATCATCGGTAACTTCGGCAATGTCAATATAGCCTTTGCCTGCCTCAAATAACCGCTCATGGAAAGCATAAAGAAAATCACAGATTCTTCCAACTACATAGTGGGCGTATTCTCTATTATAAACGAGGTCCATTAAAGACTTTTCTAATCCACGGATGTTGTTGTAAACAAAAAAAGGCGAAGCATAACCACATTCAATAGCATAATCAGGATACTTACGGCATTCTTCAGCAATATCTGAAAAATCAAACCAGTCTGCACTGGGGAAAACATAATTTGCTTCTACCTCTTCAATAGTATCAAGATCCGCCAGAGGACTAAAAGCTATTTCCCAGTATTTTCCCTTACCATTTGCATATTCCTTAGCAACATACTCAACACCCCATATATCTTGATTCAATTTAAGTTTCGGACCAACATAGTAGCGAGAAACGGGTATTCCCAAAGTCGGAGGCGTTAAATTGACAATCTTGTCAATCGCCAGTCTTCTCCATAGTTCAACATCATCGCTCACCATCAAGTGCCTTTTGAGCATGTCAATAACTTCTGGAGTGGCCCAGAGGTCGCAGGGAATTCTATCTACAGGTCTTCGATCAATAACACTCAAAATTCTCTCCTTAGGATTCACAAAAACCATCCCTTTTTAAGCAAATACCCCGGGATCATCTCCCGGGGTATTTGCTGCCAATTCAGTCAGTTATTGGGCAGCACCTTTAATCAGAGGATCAATCCACTTCTGGAGTTCAACCAAAGCTTCGTCCACTCCGATCTCTCTGGTAATAGCAGCTCTGGTAGTTATCCTGCCAATACCCTCGTGGTAAGGAGTTGCTTTGCCAGGTGGGAACTTACGAACCTTTCTGAACTTCAAAAACTCTGCAAAATAGGGAATTACTATGCTTTGCTTCGCCAGCTCCTGCATAAATTGCTCATTGGAAAGAACCGACCTCAACGCAGGACCCTCAAGCGCAGCAGTTATGGTGTGAATCTCGGGGCGCATCATAAACTTGACAAAACTTATTATCAGATCTTTATTTTTCTTAAAGTTAGTACCATACTTATTGACCACCACACCCCAGCAGTGACCAATTCCATAGGGACCCGCAGGACCTGCAGGAAAATTCATAACACCAATTTTGTCAGTGAGATTCTCCTGAACAGCAATTCTTCCTGTATCTGCCCAATCTCGTAGCATCGCAACTTTCCCTTCCTGGAATAGGCCCCTGCTCTCTTCATAGCCAATGGCTGACAGGCCAGGAGGTGCTGCTTCTTGATAAATCTGAGTCATGAATTCTAAAGCTTGCTTGGCCTTTGGATCGGGTTTGCCATCTGGCGCTAAAATCCATTCGTCTCCACCAGCTTGATACAGAAACTCTACAAAATTGTTATACATCTCTCCCGGGGTGCCTTGAGTGCAATAGCCCCACTGATCTGCATTTCCATCTCCATCCAGATCCCGAACAAACATTTTTCCAGTTGCGAGTAGTTCATCCCAAGTCTTGGGTACTGCTACCCCCTCTTGCTCAAACAGGTCTTTGCGGTAATACATATAACTCATACCATTCCACCAGGGTATGCGGTAAACGCCGCCGTGAAGCTTTATGTATTCTTTTTGCAAATCAACCAGATCTTCTACTTGCTCTTCACTCAAATAAGGAGTGAGATTTTCCCATACACCATAAAATATGCCATCCAGCGTGAAAACATCATCTTCGTACAAGACATCGACACCCTGATACTTACTCTTTAACCAAAGGTTCATTCTCTGTACATGACCATCCCAGTCTGATGGTCCTTCTATGAGCTCAACTTTTGCTTCAGGATTTTCCTTCTCAAATAATGCAATTATCTCCTTAGCCTGGTCAACAGCCCATGCTGGACAGTAGAACACAATATTAGCCGCCAACAAAGAGGTGGTTGCTAAAAACACCAAGACAACTACACTCATAACCAACCCTAAAATTTTCACTTTTCTTCCCTCCTCAAATTCATCTTTTAACCAGCAGTCTCAACCAGCACAGCGAGCAAAAAGAGAAAAATTCAAATCCTAGAATTCAATACTTTAGCAATTAACATCACCTCCTCCAAAAACCCGATTAATTTAATTTCTACTTAAAAGTTCTCCCCACCAGGCCACTGACCACATATTTCTGGAAAAAGACCACGATAAGCAAAATTGGCAAAACAGCCAGAACTCCCCCTGCAGCCATTTTTGCAAAGGGGATATCATACATACCCGGAAACTCCAGGAGGGCAGGCATAATCATTTTCGCCCTGTGAAAGGCGAAAGAAAGAGAGTACAAAAGATCGTTGTAAGCCCAAACAAATCTCAATATAAAAAGCGAAATAAGCACGTTTTTGAGGGCAGGCATTACTATCCTAAACACTACGCCCCACTCGCTGCAACCGTCCAGCTTGCCCGCATCAATCAACTCATCCGGAAACTCATGAAGATAAGGAAGGGCAAACCACGCAAAAAGAGGAATACCACTAAATCCATACAGCATTATCAGAAGAAGATGAGTATCCAGTAATCCCAAGAAATTAGCTATATTGAAAAGGGGCAAAACATAAACTATCCAGGGCAAGGCCAGCATCCATATTACCATATAAATAAACACCTTTTTAAACCTAAAGCGGTGCTTCGCAAGTGCATAAGCCACTGCAAAGCTAAATAGTAAGGTTATCAAAGAAGCTACGCCTACTATAAACACAGAATTCAAAATATAGCGGTGAACTCGGTGTCTTTCAAAAATTTCCCTATAAGCCCCCAAAGTAGCTACTGAAGGCGATGGATAAAAATGAGGCTTGCTTTTAATAACCTCGGATTCAGGAAGAAGAGAAACGTTAACAGCCCAATAGAGAGGGAAAATAGTAAACACAGCAATAAGCACAATACCTATAACCTTCAAAAAGTTACTGAGTGAAAACATTTTGGTCTTTTTTCTTTTCATTCTCCCACAATCCTCCGTTGCAAAGGAGCAAAAAATAGAATTACAAACAAAGAAACGAAAATACTCCACACAACCGCCATAGCAATGCCATACTCAAAGTTTCCATATCTTATCCCTTGCCTGAAAATGCTAATTGAGGCCACCTCAGTAGCAAAACCTGGTCCACCACCCGTAAGAGCGAAAATCAAGTCAAATTCCTGGAGGGAAAATATGAATAGTATAACCCCCACATACAAGACAGTTGACTTAAGCATAGGCAAGGTGATGTATCTCAGAGTCTGCCAGGGAGTAGCACCATTGACTTTACCCTCCTCATACAGCTCCACTGGAATGTTCTGGCAAGCAGCCAAGAAAAGAAGAGCACTAAACCAGACGTCACGAACTACTCTTGCTATAATTACCGATACCTTAGCCAAATATGGGTCACCCAACCATTCTATTCCTCTATCAACAATGCCTAAGTGCAGGAGAAAGTAATTAACAACCCCGAACTGAGGACTTAGAATAATCTGAGTCAACAGGCCCCACGCAGTAAGAGAAATTGCCCAGGGTATAAGAAGGATAGATTTGACGAAACTCTGTCCAAACTGCAGCGAATTAATGAAAATCCCAATAAAAAGACCCAGAACAGTCATAAGAAGCGTAACTACCAAAGAATAAATCAGTGAAAAACCGATTGAGCTCCAAAAAGTTTCGTCTTTAAATAGTTGCAGATAGTTCTCCAGTCCAACAAAGTTACCCATCCAATCACGAAAGGTCATAGTTATACCGTAAATAAAGGGTACTGTATGACTTATCCAAAAGAGTGAGAAAGGAACTATTAACAGCAAAATCAAAGATTTCTTCATCTACAATCCCAAAATCTGGGCACCCTCCTTTCTAAGAAAAAAATCCTTTAGCGCTTCTCAGGCATCTTTGTCGACTCTCTAACTATCAACCTTTCTTCGAGAATCACCTCCCTTGGGCCGTTATCAATGCGCTTTTCAGCTCTCTCCAGTAACAGCGCAACTGCCGCCTTTCCTGCTTCATAAGTCGGAATTTTCACACTGGTTAGCGGAGGCTCAAGTACCTCCCCAATAACATCGTCGACCCCAATCAGAGAAAGTCTTTCCGGAATGGGAATGGAGCTCTCTCGGGCCGCCTTCAAAACGCCTATAGCCAGTTGTTCGCTGAAGGCAAATATCGCAGTGGGAAGTTCTTTTCTTGCAAAAAGCATCTTGGCACCCAGATAACCACTCGCCTGCGAGTAATCACTCACCTCAACGACCAGCTCCGGAAGTATTTCCACCCCAGCCTCTTCCAGTGCTTTTTTACAACCGGCAAAGCGTCGCTTGCTAATTCCACTTTCTCTCACCTTTAAAAAGCCTATCCTGCAATGGCCAAGCTCAAGCAGATGCCTGACCGCCTTATAGCAACCTCCTTCAGCATCCCCAGTCACCATATCCAGCGCAGCAACCCGGGTCGAGCCATAACAGTTCACCACTGGAATACCATTGGCAATGGCAATTTCAACCATCTCTTTTAAAGCCTGGTTAAAAGGCGCAGAATAAATAATACCTTCCACCCGGTTACGAATAAACATTTTCAAAAAACGCTCAGTTTTTATGATATCGTTATCATTATTGCAGATGATTACACTGTAGCCTTGCTCAAAAGCTACATCCTGGATCCCCCGGGCAATACCTGCATAAAAGGGATTGGCAATGTCTGG
>CAZMZG010000072.1:0-7274 GCA_964570785.1 uncultured Atribacterota bacterium
CTTCGTGTTTGTCAATTCAGGAGACCCTGAAATGAATTCAGGGTGACGTGAGAGGGGATCCTGAAATAGCGAGATCCTGAAACAAGTTCAGGATGACCGTGACCCCCCTGGCCACGGTCAGTTCAGGGTGACGGGCAGGGGAGATCCTGAAATAAATTCGGGATGGTGGCTCTGGCAGACCGTTTTTGAGACCGCAGGGGCTTAACACTTGCTTGTAAGCCCCCAATGGCGAAGCTGGCGCTTGCCCGGAGTTCAAAATGAGGGGGTAGCTCTCTCAACTGTTCTGGCTTCAGGACAAAGCTGCAGTTGGCAAAAGTTTTTGCGTTTAGGGGTAGCGGCGGGAGTGTTAGCAGTTGCTTGCGGGCTGAAGTTGGCCTCAGTTGCCTGTAACTTTGGAATGCGGTAGTGCCATCAAGCATTTTGGGGTTAGAAGTGGCAGCGAAGGAAAGACTGCAACGCCAGAGTGGTTGGTATAAATGTTACCTTAAGTCAACTCCTGGGGTAACTCCAGGAGAAAGTGAAAAACGAGGTGCTGCAGAAACTTAAACACACCTTTGAAGAAATTCTGGAGACCTTCCGGGATGAACAGCATACTGACTGGGTGCTGGCTGGGTATCTTTTGAGGGTGGAGAAGAGGAAGAAAGCAAGAATCAGGAGAGATAACCCCTATCAGTTTGGAGTGATTTTCAACACTGGAGGTTGACAGTGCCCTTTTGAAAGGAAAGTGTTGACATTATTTTTTGAATTGTATTAGTATATCATACTACAGCGAATTTGCTGAACAATACTTAAGTTTAGTTTGGCTAATTTAGCCGGATAGTGGATGAAGAGAGATTTGCCAAAAGGAGGTCCCAGGTGTGAAGTTGCGAGAAGCCATCCTTAATAGTCTCGACCGCCTTCTTGAGGAGTTGCCTTCTGAAAAGGAAGCCTGGAAGGATTTTCTTATCACGGTGGCAGAACATTCTGCAAATGAAGACGAACTTTTCGAGGCTCTTACTTTCCGAGTAGAGAGACTTGTTTCTTCGGCGGGCTTGCCGGATTTCCTTACTGGAATTAGGAAAATTCGCAGTGTGATTGCAGATTTTCCTGTTACCCTTGTTTTTGAGAAGGCCCTCGTTGCTCTTTCTGAAATCCTTGAGCAGAAGGACCGTCTTATACATGATTTGCGTGAGGTTCTCTCTCAGCTTGCTGTGCCGGTCATTGATATCTGGGAGGGGGTTATTCTTATACCTGTTATAGGAACGCTCGATTCAGAAAGGGCGCAAAGAATGACTGAGTTACTTCTCAACGCTATAGCTCGGAAAAAATCTCGAGTTGTTATTGTGGATGTGAGTGGCTTGCCACTCATGGATACTGCTATTGGTGCGCACCTGATTGAAACTTTCAATGCGGTAAGGCTTATGGGAGCGGAAGTGGTGCTCACGGGGATAAAACCGGAAATTGCGCAAACGCTGGTGAAGCTGGGGGTTGGGTTTGAGGTCAATATTCAGAGAGACCTTCAGCAAGCTTTGCTTCACAGCATTTCCCTCCTGCAGCGTAAGAAGAAAGAAAGGCGTAAGGCCATTGAGGATTTTGGGTTAGGGCAAGCCTGATGGAGCAGAAAGTTCTCGCAACTGTTCAGATAGGTGAATATCTTTTTGCGCCTGTTCACATCGAGCTTGATGACGTGACTGTTGAGGCCCTGCAAAGGCAGCTTCTTGTGGAAATTTCTGAGCGGAAGATAAAAGCTCTGCTTCTGGATCTGAGCCTCGTCGAGATTATCGATAGTTACATCTCATATATCATTTACGAAACGGCCCAAATGGCAGGGCTTTTGGGTTGTGAGATGGTTCTTGTTGGCATTCGTCCCCCTGTAGCCCTCACGCTGTCGCAAATGGGTATCCGCCTCCAGGGTATTCTTACTGCTTTGGACCTTGAACACGCTCTTGAAATCCTTGCTGTTGGGGATAGCTCTGAAGATGAAAAAGATACCCATTGATGAGTATCAGGTTGTGGTCAAGGTTGTCAAAGAGGAAGATATTCTTCTTGCTCGGCAGATGGCTAAAAACTTTGCCAGTGATTCAGGTTTTTCCCTGGTAGATGTGACGAAAATTGCAACGGTGGTTTCGGAACTTGCTCGAAACATTTTTCGTTACGCTGGTTCTGGTTTCATCCTGTTACGCCTGCGGGAAGAGGAAAGAGGAGGAAAGGTTCTTGAAATAGTCGCTTACGACGAAGGACCGGGTATTGAAAATCTTGGTACGGTGCTTCGGGGGGGGTACTCGACATCTTCGCGAAGTTTTGGTCTGGGGCTTTCCGGTGTCAAAAGATTGATGGATGTTTTTGAGGTCGAATCGGAAAAAGGAAAGGGTACCATTGTCAGAGTTGAAAAACGACAGAGACGCTTTTGAATGCATGCTTTCCCTTGAGGTCTTTTCTCCACTTGATAGCCTTATCGCTGAACATCACCTTAAAGAAGCTATTAAAGATCCTGGAGTTTTATCCAGGGTTATTCTTGTGGTTCGAGAGCTGGTGACTAACATAGGAAAGTATGCTCGGCGGGGAAATATAAAAGTGTTACGTGGACCTGGTTTGCTTGAAATTGTGACCCAGAGCTGGGGCAAAAAAGAGGCACGGAAGGGGCTTGGTTTGGGGCTTGAAATTATAAAAAAAAATGCCAGTGAAGTTGTCTTTCAGGAAGATGAAAATGGAGAGGCTGTTACTGTGGTTGTTCGAATGGCTCTTTCTTCTCTCTCTTCTTCAGGATGGAAGATAGGGCTTTTCAACAAATCCCATTTTTGTGAGGAGGTGGGGGGAGATATAGCTCTCTGGCGAGAAGAAGGGGGAACCTTGAGAGTCCTGGTTGCCGATGTTCTGGGACATGGAGAGCGGGCTTTTCTTGTAGCCCAGCAAATGCGACCCTTTTTTGAAAAAGAGAGGGCAGAAAGCCTCGCAGTTTTGTATTCTCGCCTGCACGATTTGTTGAAAGCAACCCGGGGGTGTATGCTTTTTCTGGCTATTATGCGCAGGGAGTGGATGGAGTACCTTCTCATGGGAAATCTGCGGGCCTGGTTGAAGCGGGGAAGCGGGTTTAAAAGTCTTGCGGGAGATTCTGGAGTGGTGGGGAGAGTTGAAATCAACCCCACCTTTCAGAGAGAGTCTCTCGCTCCGGCAAGTCGCCTTATTGTCTGTACTGATGGAATAGAAAGTCGATTTCACCCCCAGCTTTTTCCATGGGTTGCAGGGCTAACTCCGGAAAGGGTAGCCCAGCAGATTGGTAAATATTTTTCGCGGAAAGAGGATGATGCCTGTGTGCTCGTGGTTGAAGGACCAGAAAGTTCTCACCCCAGAGGGCAGCCTTGAGGTATTTGCCCGGGAGTACAGAAAATATTTGCAAATGTTTCTTCTTGCTGAACCCAGGGAGAAAACGCTTCAGGAAGCCTACGATTGCCTTGTGCGACTCATGAGTGAGGATATTGCCGAAGCCGGAATCATTCTTGAGATTCACAATTCTGCTTTGCAGGATATCCTCAACATTCGCTTTGATAATGAAAAGGTGGAATGGATATACATTAAAAGGGCAAACGAATTTCTTGCCCAAGCTATGGTTGCCATGGATGTTTTTGTTCTTGCCCTGCGTGAAGATGTGCGTAAGGACCAGCTGACCCAGCTCGCCAACCGATTTTACCTGTATCAGGAACTCACACGCCTTCTTGCGAGCAGTCGAGAGGCGGAGTACCCCATCAGCGTAGTTATGGTGGACATTGATGATTTCAAAGTTATGAACGATGTTTACGGTCATGATGAAGGCGACCGAGTGCTGGTGGCTCTGGCGCAGGTCATGCAGGAAAGCCTGCGGGAAGGGGATTTTGTGGCTCGATGGGGCGGAGAAGAGTTTGTGCTGGTGCTTCCCAAGGCGAATTATGAGAAAGTAAGGATTCCGCTTGAACGCCTCAGAAAAGAGGTGCGGGAGAAGGTGAAGCTCCCGAATGGAGAGTCCGTAACTTTGAGTATGGGAGTTGTGGTTTTTCCCGAAGAGAAGGTTCAATCAGCCGAAGAGCTTGTGAAACTGGCTGATCTGGCCATGTATGAGGCGAAAAGGAGAGGCAAAAACTGCGTGGTATTCTACTCGGAAGTTAAAGGGGGGTCTGAAGTTTGATCTCCTGGAAAGAAGTTTTTGAAGTTGCTCTCAAAGAGTGGAGTGAGTCTTTCTCCTCTGACCCGGTATCTTTTGAAAAAAGAAAGAAACGGAAATTGCTTCATTTTGCCTCGATAGGGCAGAGGCTTGCTCTCGAGGGGTATTCCCCTCAAAAACTGATCCAAGAAATAGAGCACTTCCTTAGTAAGCTTCTTCAGAAAGAAGGCTTTTCCCGCTCTTTTCCTTTCCAAAAACGGCAATGGCGAGATTTTATCGAGTACTTCCTCCCTCTGGGAATAGCGGTGGGGAGAGGCTATGGAGAAGGTCTTGCTTTACGCCTACACTCAATGGCAAGATTTGATCCTTTAACGGGCCTTTATAACCGGCACGCTTTCGAAAAGCGTTTTCTCTATTTTCTCGATTATGCAAAGCTCAGGGGCGCATCTCTGGTTCTTGCCATTCTCAATGTTGATGGAATGAAGAGTGTGAACGACGTGTACGGATATCCGGTAGGCGATCTGGTACTCCGGGGGATTGCTTCTCTTATTGAAGAAATGGAAGCAGAAGTGGTGGGGAGATTGAGCGGAGATGAGTTTGGTCTGGTTTTTGTCCAACGAGAAGAAACGGTTTTGAGAAAGATGGAACTTCTTTTGAAAAGCATACAAGAACTCGAATTCCTTCCTGAAGAAGACCTTTGGGTGACGGCGAGCTGTGGTGTGGCTTCTTTTCCGAGACATGGAGAGAGCTGGAGTGACCTTATGGCTGCGGCTGATTCTGGTTTGATTCTGGCGAAAATGAGGGGTGGAAACAGGGTGGAGGTGATTGTTCCGGGTACGGGTAGCGCAAGCAGAGTTAGAGAGATCCACGAAGGAGCAGTTCTTATTCGTAAAGCTCTCCAGGATCCCAAAAGCATCGTTCCTGCTTTTCAACCAATCCGGGATACAGGGAAGGATGAGGTGGTGGCTTATGAAGTGCTTGCCCGGGTGGATGTGGGATCACGCCTTGTCCCTGCCTCAGTCTTTATCAGTGCCGCAGAAAAAGAAAAGATTATTGAGCGGGTGGACAGCATTATTTTTGAGAAAGCCTTTCGAGTAAAGAAAGAATATTTTCCTCCAGGTACTTTGCTTTTTCTCAATATTTCAGTGGGGGAACTCGAGCGTGGAAAAATTGTCAAAGAAATAGCGGGTCTTTTGGAAAAGCTTGATGTTCCTCCTTCTGAAGTGGTTTTTGAAGTCACTGAACGAGAAGCTATCCGGGATATCGAAACCTTAAAAGAAAGCATTCTCTCTCTCGAATCCCTGGGGATTCGATTTGCACTGGACGACTTTGGGAGCGGTTTTTCCTCCTTTTCATACCTCCAACTTTTTAACTTTGCCTACGTGAAAATTGACGGAGCCCTGATCCGGAGGATAAAGTGCGATGAAAGAACCCGGCTCATCGTGAAGGCCATGGCGGATTTAGCCCGGGAAATCGAAGCTGAGCCCATAGCAGAATTTGTGGAGGATGCTGACACTGCAAACCAACTTTCAAAACTTGGCGTGTCTTTCATTCAGGGCTACTTTGTAGGAAAACCCGAAGTTCGTCCCGGGTTCGTCCCCAAGTAATTTCTCTTCGGGTTAGCTACACTTTAGCCTTCCCCACTTTCTCCAGGTACTCTTTCACGCTTTCCTTGGGAAAGTGCCACTCTTTGCCCTTCTTTTTTCCTTTGAGGAGTCCTTTGTTAGCCAGAAGGATAATATTGGGGAGTGTGGTGTTGCTCAGCGCTGCGACTTCCGTAGCTGTGAGGGGGCAGTTTTCAGCATACTTTGCTTTGGATCGTGCAAGGAGCAAGAGCTTCTGAGTGTAAGGATAGGGGGAATTGGAAGAGTCGTGCAAAGAAAAGGTCATCTTTTTTTGTATTTCTTTTAACCGAGAAAGATCTTCTTGGATGGAAAGGACTTCTTGGAGGGCGAGGTTTCTTTTGCCTTCAAGAAATTCTATGATCTTCTGAAGTTTTTCAAGGGAAGCCTGTTTGGAGTGAGATTGGAGGAAATCTCTGATGGTCTGATAGGCATTTTCTAATTCTGCGATGGATTGCTCACTTAAAAAAGACAAAAATTCTACCTCCCACACTTCTTCTACCCTCCTCGTTTTTGTTAAATTTAGCTTAAAGCTGAAAAAAACTCAATATCTACACTTTCCCGGTAGAAGAAGTGCGGAAAACTCCTTTTTTCTTACTTCCTCTCCGGAACAGCTGAAAGGTTTTTCCTCGCTGTATTCACACAAGGAGAGGTTGAGCTAAGATAACCGGCTGGTTTGGATAACTTTAAATGGGTCGACTACAAAGATCACCCTCCCATCTCCCAGAATTGCACTACCTGTAAATGGTCCCCGAGAGAGAACTTTCGGAAGAGGCTTGGTAACCATGTTGTGGCGGCCCAGAACTTCGTCGACGGCAAGGCCAATGTGTTTTTCTCCGTTGGTTGCAACTACTATTCTGGCTTCTTCCGGGAAGGCAGCATCCTGCTGGCCTAAAAGATAAGCCAGGGAACAGAGGGAGATAATTCTTCCCTGGAAAGAAAACACGGGGGTTTTTCTTGCAAAGTGGATTTGCTTCTTAGTGAGGCTGGTGATATTCGCAACGGCTTCAACGGGAAGGGCGTACTGTTCTCCGTTCGCTCTTACCAGGAGTGCCGTGGTAATTCCCAGCCGAACTGGAACCTTGAGAATAAATGAGGTGCCTTTCCCGAAGATGCTCCTTATTTCTACACTGCCGTGCAATTCTTCCACCGCCGCTTTTACTGCATCCATCCCAACGCCGCGTCCAGAGATTTCAGAAACCGAATCAGCAGTAGAAAAACCAGGCTGGAAAATCAGGTTAAAGATCTCCTCTTCGGTAGGGGAAGCCCCTTCTGCAACTAAGCCGAGCTCCTGAGCCTTCTTGAGGATTTTTTCTGGGTCCAAACCCCTCCCGTCATCTGAAACTTCAAGGTACACAAAGGAGCCTTTGTGCCATGCCTTGAGGGATACGGTGCCTTCTTCGCTTTTTCCGAAAGCGACTCGTTCCTGCGGAGATTCGATGCCATGATCACAGGCATTTCGAACCAGATGGAGCATTGCTCCGGAAAGCGCGTCGAGAACCTTCTTATCTACTTCCGTGTTTTCTCCGGCAGTGACC
>CAZMZG010000073.1:0-7001 GCA_964570785.1 uncultured Atribacterota bacterium
GAAAACCCTTCCCTCTTTCTTTAAGGAAAGAAACCACTCCTTCTCCAACACAGATGCCAAAAGCGCTACCCCCGGAAAAAAATATAGCATCAACACTTTCCCCCAGATTACCGGAGTGCAACACCGACACTTCTCTTTCACCAGGAGCTCTTCCCAGGACAGAGGCTACTGCACGGTTGGGTTCCGAAAAAAGAAAAACTGTACACCCACTCGGGGCACTCCGATGCTGATAATGACCAACCTTGACGCCGCTTTCCAGCTCAACCATGGTCAGGAAAGTTTACAGCCACAATAAGGACAGAGCCTAAAATCCGGAGACACTTTCTTACCACAGTTAGGACAAACTCCCACTTCTTCCGGCTTGTTTTCCAGAGCTTCCGAGGGCATGTTCTTTTGAGTCTCAGCAATGTTTTTTTGCCAAGCACTTATTTCTACCATGCTGTCAAAGTAAACCTCTCGTTCTCTCTGCCATTCGTCCCGGTAACGCACCAGAAGGTATTCGGGTTTCTGGTTAATACGCCTTCGATTGAGAAAAAGGAGGCTTTTGTCTCTACGAAATAATTCCTTCTCCGGAACTGCTTCAACTGCAGTTATAGAGTTGAGGGGGATTCGAAAAATCACCTTTTCAAAAGGGGGAGCAATGCCGAAGATATTGGGCCCTTTTTCAAAGTTTTCAAACCAGAGACTCTTGGACATTAAATAAAGGAGGCCCTCCGTTTTAGTCTCAAAACGGGGATGACCTCCCAAATAGCGCGCAAACGAAGAAAGAACTCTTTTTTCGCCAAATTCTTTTTCTTTCTCTGCCCAGAACTCAGCTACGTCTACTTCCTTGCCTCGACGTCTTACGCTCCAGACAATAGCACCCAGCAACAGAAAACCTATAAGCAACAAATACCCAAAAGTATTCATAAGAATTCTTTAAGATTTATTATCGCTGGTGTCAGAAGAAGAGCTACTGCTACCACAGGTAGAACAGCTACTGGAGGTGCAGGAACTGCAAGAACTGCTGCTTGATTCAGAGCCACTCTTCGAAGAACGATAATCAGTGCAATAAAAGCCATTGCCCTTAAAGACAAAGCCCACACTCTTGCTGATCAGACGCTTTACTTTACCCTTGCAAAAAGGGCACTCTTGAATAGGGCTATCGCTGAAAGACTGGAACTCTTCAAAGGTCCTCCCGCAATCTATACATTGATATTCATAAATTGGCATAACCAACACCTCCAAAAATCAAAAGCCCGGCAAAGGAGAACATCCCCTACCGGGCTTCTCCCTCCACATATTATACCCTATCAATACTCAGGCATTGGTGGTGTCTGCTGCTGTTTTTCCTTTTCTGGTATTTCAGTTACTACCGACTCAGTAGTGAGCATCACTGAAGCTACACTTGCTGCATTCTGAAGTGCAGTCCTGGTTACTTTGGTAGGATCGATAACTCCTGCTTCGATCATATTCACAAACTCTCCAGTAAGAGCGTTGTAACCCATATTAGGATTATCAAAGGACTTGATGCGTTCAACGATCACTGAACCCTCTTCTCCGGCGTTTTCAGCAATCATCTTGGCAGGCTCATCCAGGGCTTTCTTGACGATCGCGGCTCCAATCTTTTCATCACCTTCCAGCTTCAGCTCATCAATAGCCTTGGCTACGCGAATGAGTGCCACGCCACCTCCAGGCACAATGCCTTCCTCAACTGCTGCACGAGTTGCATGGAGTGCATCCTCAACTCGGGCTTTCTTTTCTTTCATCTCAGCTTCGGTAGCCGCACCCACACGGATAACCGCCACACCACCAGCGATTTTGGCCAGCCTTTCCTGCAGTTTCTCGCGGTCGTAGTCGGAAGTGGTTTCTTCGATCTGGCGCTTGATCTGGTTCATTCTGGCCACTATATCTTCCTTCTTGCCAGCACCCTCAACAATGGTGGTGTTCTCTTTATCAATAACTACCTTACGGGCCTGGCCCAGATCCTGCACAGTAACGTTCTCAAGCTTGATGCCCAGGTCTTCGGAAATGAAGCGACCGCCAGTCACGATAGCAATATCCTCAAGCATTGCTTTCCTGCGGTCTCCGAAACCAGGAGCTTTCACTGCAGCGCAGTTCAAAACGCCTTTAAGCTTGTTTACAACCAGGGTGGCCAGTGCTTCACCTTCCACATCCTCAGCTATGATCAAAAGCGGTCTACCTAGCTGTACCACTTTTTCAAGCAAGGGCAATAAGTCCTTAACCGCTGAAATCTTCTTTTCGTAAATAAGAATTAGCGGGTTTTCCAAAACTGCTTCCATTCTTTCTGGATCAGTAACGAAGTAAGGAGAGAGGTATCCCCGATCAAACTGCAAGCCTTCCACAACTTCCAGGGTGGTCTCCAATCCTTTGGCTTCTTCAACGGTAATTACTCCGTCTTTTCCCACTTTCTCCATAGCATCAGCAATAATACCTCCAATGGATTCGTCGTTGTTAGCAGCAATGGATGCAACCTGAGCAATCTCTTTGCGGTCGCTGACTTCCTTGCTCATCTTCCTGAGCTCTTCAACTACTGCCTCCACCGCTTTGTCGATTCCACGCTTGAGGAGCATGGGGTTAGAACCTGCAGCAACATTGCGCAGACCCTCTCTGTAAATGCTTTCGGCTAAAACAGTAGCAGTAGTGGTACCATCACCAGCAACATCGCTGGTTTTAGAAGCAACCTCTTTAACCAGCTGGGCACCTACATTTTCATTGGGATCAGCCAGCTCTATTTCCTTGGCAACGGTAACTCCGTCTTTGGTGATGGTTGGCGAACCAAACTTTTTTTCAATAACCACATTTCTCCCTTTAGGGCCCAGAGTAACTTTGACGGCATCAGCCAGGGTTTTAACGCCCTTCAATATAGCCTGACGTGCTTCTTCCTCAAAAAGTATCTGTTTGGCCATTATCCGCTGACCTCCTTTCTCCTTTATCGGTTATTCTTCAATGATGCCCAGTATATCATCCTCGCGCATGATGAGATATTCTTCTTCATCAAGCTTTACTTCAGTGCCGGCATACTTGCCAAAAAGCACTCTGTCCCCTTCTTTCACTTCCAGGGGCTTGCGATTTCCATTCTCGTCAACCTTGCCAGTACCTACAGCCACCACTGTTCCCTGTTGAGGTTTTTCCTTGGCGGTATCCGGAATTATGATACCACCTTTGCGCACTTCTTCTTCCTCCGTGCGTTTTACCAGAACTCGATCTCCCAGTGGTTTAATCTTCACTTTGGTGTCACCCCTTTCCTGATTTTTTTCAAGACCGCTCATTATTCTAATCCGGAAGACCGTTTTTTGCAAGAGAAAAACAAAATCAATCAAAGTCAAAATTATGCCATAATGGCAAAAGAGGCTGATTATATTTGCCAAAATGGCAAAAGAGGTCTACACACCTTGTCAAATTGACACAATCACTTTTTGGAAAATTCGTTTACCGAAAGATCATACTGTTCAATCTTTCGATAAAGAGTCCGTAACCCTATACCCAGCATCTGGGCAGTTTTGCTTTTGTTGAAGCGGTTGGCTCGTAGAGTTTCTAATATAAGTATTTTCTCAGCTTCTTCCAAAGTCATACCCACCCGCACGGGCACAATTTTTCCAAAATTCGCGCCCTTGCGAATCTGAGCTGGAACATCTTTTGCCGTCAAAATCTGGTTTTGAGAAAGTATGACCATCCCTTCAAGAACGTTGCGAAGCTCAATGACATTGCCCGGCCAATCGTACTCCATGAGTACCTGTAGAGCCTCTTTGTCGATAGAGATGACTTCCTTACCGGTTTCCTGAGCAATTTCGCGCAAAAAATGCTCTATCAAAAAGGGAATATCTTCTTTGCGCTCTCTCAAAGGGGGAATCTCTATTTTCACCGCGCTTAAAAAGTAGTAAAGATCGCTGCGAAAACGACCTGTGGCCACTTTTTCATCAAGGGGACTTTCCGAAGAAGCAATTATCCGAAAGTCCTTTGAGCCACCCCCAAAACGGTGCTCTTCCAGAAAATCTACTACCTCAGCCTGGACGGGAAAAGGCAAAAGGTGCACATCTTCAAAAAAGAGAGTCCCCTGAAACTCATCGGGTACTTTCTTAGGAGTTTCCTCCCTCTTTAACCACTCGCCCCTTTTCAAAAACCCAGAGGTTAAACCAGGACACAGGATTTTGAAAAAGGGGCGTCCTTCTGGGAAGGAGTACTGATGGATGGCCCTGGCTACCAGTTCCTTGCCCGTTCCCTGCTCTCCAAAAATCAAAACCGGCCTCCGCACCTGAGCCACCTGAAGCACCAGATCGAAAATGCGTTGCATCTTCTCTGAAACACCGGTGATTCCAGCAAAAGAAAAACGGGTACCTATCCTCTTTTTAAGGTCCTTGTTTTCGGCGAGCAGGTTAAGATGTTCTTCAGCTCGCTTTATAGTGGAAAGAAGGCGCAGGGGAGTAAGCGGCCGGGAAAGATAGTCGTAAATCCCTTTGTTAAGAAGACTCCTTACGTAAAAGGAGTTATCGCTACTCCCCACAGCAAGCACTACTACTTCGCTAAAGCGCTCTCGCACAGAACGCAGAAACTGAAAGCCCTCCTTGGCAAGGATTTCTTCTTCAGCAAGTACGATGTTTATTTCTTCTCGCTCCAGGCAATTCAAAGCCAGGTTTCGGTCGCGCACCACTACCACATAGTAGCCTTCGTCCCTCAAAATATCCGCTATCTTTCCCTGCAAAAGAGGATCTTCACTGACAATCAAAACCTTGCACAAGCTCACTGGTTAACAGCTTCCCTCCAGCAGGACCTGCTCACCCTTAGCAACCGAAGTTTTGGAAGCAAGAGCCAGGCGAAGAGCTTCAATAGCTTGTTCCGGAGTTCCCAATTCTGGGGGCGTACCCTTCTCGACGCACTCTAAAAAATAAGCTAGTTCCTTCCGATAGGGATCTTCCGCTGCTACCTCAATGAATTCTCGCTGCTTACCACGGCGATACAGAAAAAGAGGACTACTTTGAGCACGCTCTTCAATGTTTACCCCAGCTCTGAAAATCCATTCCAGAACGCCCTCGCTACCCAGAACTCGAAACCCACAGGTAAAAGGAAAATCCCCCTGCATCATCCAGCCACCCTCTACAGAGGCTACTATCTCATTCTCGTACTTAACAGTAGTAATCACATGGTCAAGAGAATCCTCCCGAAAAATACCTCTTGCGAAAACCTCCCGGGGATTGCCCGCCAGCCAGTTCACAAAATCAAGATCATGGATATGGAGATCCAGAGATGCTCCTCCACTCAGTTGAGGTCTTAAAATCCAGCTATTCACCGACCAGGCTGGAGTTACTGAAAGTCGAAAGGCATTTATAAGAAGAGGTTTACCCACCGCCCCCTGAGAGATGAGTTTTTTCGCTTCAACGTATTCTCCCCAAAAGCGTAACACATGACCGACCATCAAAAATACACCCTGGTCCTTGCAAACCTTTTGCATAGCCTGAGCATCCTCAAGATTGAGAGCAATGGGTTTCTCACAAAAAACATGCTTCTTCTCCAGAGCTGCCATTTCAGTATATTCACGATGCAAAAAAGTGGGAAGACAGATGTCTACCGCGTCCACTTCTTGATTATCAAAAAGTTCTCGTAACGATCCGTAATGAGGCAAAGAATATTTCTTCTGAAATTCAGAAGCTTTGGCAGGGTTAACCTCAAAGAAAGCAACTACTTCTGCCCCTTCTATACTCTTCCAGGCTTCCATATGTACCGAAGCTATGAAACCGGAGCCCAGTAAAGCTATCTTCTTCACGCTTACCACCTCACTTATTCATAGAGATAAGGTAATTCACGTATTTTCGATAATCACACTTAGGGCGAGGATTAAAGCGCAGATAAACCTCTATTACTTCTTTTTCATTCACTTTTCTCTCTTCCCGAGCCTCCAGAAGACCTGCAACTATCCGGGCCTGACTTTCATATTCCCGCATGGCATCGCGAACTTTTTCCTCTGCTTCATAAGGAGCCTTAATAGCCAGATTAGCGCGAATATCAGGGTCTCTGCTCTGCAAAAAAGCATCTTCCGGAGAAAAATCACTCCACACTGCATACTGCAAAAAAGTAGAAATAGGGCGAGCTTCACCCCAATCGGCCATTACCGGATCCCCAACCTGCGGTCCGTCAAAAGCTCCTACTAAGAAAGTGGCTGTATGATCCAGATGCTCCTTATAACCATTGGGTAAAAGCAAGCGAGTCGCTCCTATCCGACGCAGAAGAGGCAAGACCTTTCTGAGAGTACCCTCTTCCTTTCCGGGAAGATGCCAGCCGATAAAAGGCCATACACTGTAATCTTCATAATCTAAACGGTGAATGCGTATCTCAGGTATGCCTAACTTGCGGTATGCTCTGACAGTTTCCCTGAACCTCAAAGCAGTGATCAAATTCTTATGTTCAATTACACTGTAACCTCCAGAACCATTACAGAAAATCATCACGTGCACTTCTCCTCCAAAAAGCTGAACCGCTTGCAGGAGATACCCCGGACCAAGAATAGCATCATCATCATGGGGAGCAAACACAACCACCTTTTCTTTTCCCTCACACCAATCAGGAAAGAAAAGATTAATGTCTTTACTCCACTCCTTGTTTATCAAGTCGTAAAAAGTAAAATCCTCCTTTTGCATGTTCTCACACCCTCCCAAAAACAAAAAATAATCCGATAGAAAGCTTCGTTACAAAGCATGCAAAAACGTTTAGCTCGAGAAAGGCCTGACACAAAAAACTCTTCCTTCTCAATCAAAGTAAAATTTTCGCTTATACTCCAACCAGTCTCCCCACTCTTTCATAGCCTTTTCTTAAGGATTAGTGAACTTATACCTGTACAACCTTTTTTTCCAAACAAGACTGATATATGGCTTCCACAACCCTCATGTTTCTCAAGCCAGCTTCATAACTTAATGAAAAAGAACCTCCTTCAATCAACCAGCGACTAAAGTCGTCAACTTCCTGCGCGTAAAGCGGTTGTTCTTCCAAATAAAGCTTTTGCCACCCCT
>CAZMZG010000074.1:0-6761 GCA_964570785.1 uncultured Atribacterota bacterium
ACATGGGAATCTTTGAGCATAAAAGCGATGAGATCGCAAAGATTTACACCCATGTAAGCAAAATAAGCTTTGCAAGCATAAAGAACCTGCTGGATTCGTTAATGGTGAAAAAACTGTGGCTTCACACAGGGGGATGCATATACGCAGTATTTCACATATACTACCAGTTTGGAGGTATAAGCGATGGGCATACGGGTAGATTAGGCGTAATCGGCTTTGAGATGTTTGAAGTGAAAAGATTTGGAGCGCTGATGAAATTTGCAATTTAATAAACGAAGAGGTGATTGGCTTGAGGTTAAGTTATCGAATTTTGCTTAGAAAAGAGCCGGAAGGGGGTTACACAGTGATAGTTCCGTCCCTCCCGGGATGTATTACATATGGTGAAACAATAGAGGAAGCAATAGAGATGGCAAAAGAAGCTATAGAGCTGTATATAGAAAGTTTAAAAGAACATGGTGAAGAGATACCGACAGAAGAAGGAACTCTGGAATACACGTTAACCATAGAGACTTATGCATAGGTTTCCCTCACTCACTCCTGAAAAAGTTATCAAGGCTCTTAAAAAGAAAGGATTCGTACTGGATAGAGTGAAAGGGAGTCATCATATTTACTATCACTTAGAAACAAAAAGAAGAGTTGTTGTTTTACATCGGTATTCATAAGTTGGCATGACCTTCTCTCTCCTTTCTGTTTTAGCTGATTTCTCTATTTCAACCCCAAAAAAGAGGAATTCTTCCCCCGGCAGGGGTACCCCAAAAATTTTTTATTGAAAGATGAGAGACCATACTTTCAGTGTCAGCTTTTGGCGCTGTTGAGTTTTTATAACAAAAGTTTATTCCTTGCGGAAAAATCGTAATTCTTATCCGAAGGATCTAAAAGTTACAAGTACCACAAGTTTTTCAAAGTCGGGCTTTGTAATTTATCGTGAAATTTTATTGATTTTTTCACGAAAAATTTTACAATTAAAGAGGAGGGCTGAAATGAGGCCAACGCTTGAAGAGATTGCCAGGATAGCTCAGGTAAGTGTTGCAACCGTTTCAAGGTTTTACAGAGACAAGCACTCGGTGTCTCTGGAGAGTCGCAGCAAAATCGAGCGTGCCCTTGAGGAGTTGGGCTTTTCCTCAGAGGTTCTCAAAAAAAGAAAGAAAAAGAACATGACAGTGGCTTTGCTGGTTCCAGATGTGGAAAACCCCTTTTTTTCTGGTTTGGTAAAGAACGTAGAATTTCTTTTATCTCGCTTGAGCTATTTCCTCCTTTTATGCAACACTTCTGGAGACGTTTATTTGGAAGAAAAATACCTTGATCTTTTGGAAAAACACCATATTGACGGAGTTATCCTGATTCCTTCAGGAAGAAGTGACGAAACTTTTTTGGAGCGTGTTAATAAGGCCTCCATTTCCATAGTTGTTCTTGACCGTGAAGTTAAAAATCTTAAGGTACCGCTGATTTTGTGTGACAATGAAAAAGGAGGCAGGATGGCTACAGAATATTTGCTTCGATTAGGGAAAAAGAATATTGCTTTTATTTCCGGGCGAAAGGAGGTTTCTACTGCTTCAGGGCGATTGCTTGGTTATCGTAAAGCGCTCGAGGAAAACGGTATTGCCTTTCGAGAAGAGTTGGTATTTGAGGGTGATTTTACCTTCCAGGGTGGAGCAAAGGCTGCGCAATCCATCTTGAGTTCTGAAATTAAAATAGATGCAATTTTTGCTGCCAACGATTTGATGGCCTTGGGGGCTATGGAAGTTTTGAAGAGAAGAGGGATCGGGATTCCTTCAGAGGTCAGTATAATAGGTTATGATGACATATGGCTTAGCCGGATATACGAACCAGCCTTAGCTACCATTAGACAACCTGTCTTTGGGATGTGTGAGCTTGCTGTGAATATGTTGCTCCGCTCTATCCGGGGAGAGAAGCATGCACTTCCTCAAAAAACAGTTCTTGAACCGGAGCTTGTGGTGAGAGAATCGTGTATTCAATTTTCAGAAGGGGGGTGATTGGCAGGCACGCGGAGATGCTATTTTATGGGTTAAGCTGATGGGGACCATTCTGTAACTTTAGTTTTAAGAAAGGAGTGATAAAGAATGAAAAAACTGCGATTGATCATCAGTATGATTGTTTTAGCTTTGTTTGTGTTACTCTCGCTTCAGGTTGCGATAGCTGATGAGTTTAAACTGGCAGATCGCATCGTTGAAAAAGTGAAAAAAGGGGAAACTCTTAATTTTAAGGTGGTGTACCATAACACTGGTATTAACTTTGCTATGGTGCTCAAGAAAGGCGTTGAGGATGCAGCGAAAGAATTTGGAGTTAACGCTGAATTTACCGGACCTGTGGAACCAAATGTTGAAACTCAGGTGGCAATGATTGAGAACTTCATTGCAAGTGAAGTTGATGGCTTGGCAGTTTCCAATGTTAGTGCTGAAGCTTTAAATCCAGTTATTGAAAGAGCCATAAAGGCGGGCATTCCCACTGTTTCCTTTAACAGCGATGCTCCTGGTTCCAAGCGGCTTGCGTTCTTTGGCCAGGATCTTGTTCAGTCTGGCCGTACACAGGCAGAAATTCTGGTGGAATACATGGGAACAAAGGGCAAGGTTTTGATTTTTAGCTGTGATGCAGCAGCAGCCTGGTCTCTAGACAGAGAAAAAGGTGTACGTGAAGTTCTTGAAAAATATCCCGATATTGAGGTTCTCAATACCGTTAATACCGGAGTCGAAGAATACACTGCTTATGCAGCTGTCGAGAATGCACTTCTTGCAAACCCCGATGTCACAGGAATTGCTACTTTAGATGCGGTAACCACCCCTCTTGTCGGCAGGTACATATTGAGGAACAATCTGGTGGGAAAAATAAAGCATGTTGGCCATGACCTTTTGCCAGAAACACTCCAAAACATTAAGGCCGGTGCCACCAACGCTTCCTTGAGCCAGGATCCTTACAAGCAGGGTTATCTACCAGTAAAGGCTCTTTATGAATTTATCGTTAAAGGAGTACCTCTTAAGAGCGTGGATACAGGAGTTTTACGCGTTGACGAGAAGAATGTGGATGAATATCTTGAGAAGCTTGAAAAAGGCGAGCCAATAGGCTAAATAATGAGGAGCCTGTGCGAGATGAAGGATACAATTGTTGCTTTTCAGGAAATTACGAAAGCTTTTCCTGGGGTTTTGGCTCTGGATAGAGTGAGTTTTAATATAGAGCGCGGAGAGGTACATGCCGTTGTTGGGCAGAACGGGGCTGGTAAATCCACCCTAATGAACATTCTTGCGGGTGAGATCCAACCAGATAGTGGAATTCTGCTTTACAAGGGCCAACCTGTTACGATCCCTAACCCTCACGCGGCCAGAGAGCTTGGTATCAGTGTAGTTTATCAGGAGTTGATGCTTTGCCCGAACCTTACGGTGCTTGAAAATATATTTTTGGGCAAAGAACTCTCCGGAGCGGAGAAAAGTCGGAAAGCGGAGGAAGTAAGCGAGATCCTTGCGAGTTTCGGGGTGGATATTCCTTTGTGGATCAAGGTTCGAGATCTAAGCGTGGCTAAGCAGCAGCTTGTGGAGATAGCCAAAGCTGTGGCTTTTCGCTCTGAAATAGTGGTGCTCGATGAGCCCACCTCAGCCCTGACCGTTGGAGAAACAAAACAGCTTTTCGAAATCATTCGCAAGCTGGTCAAAGAGGGGACTACGGTTATCTTCATCTCGCACAGGCTTGAAGAAGTTTTTAATATTGCGGATAGAATTACTGTATTACGGGACGGAAAATACGTGACGACGATCGAGAAAGATAAGACAAATCCTGAAGAACTGGTCCGTCTCATGATTGGTAAATCTCTCGTGGAAATGTTTCACTACGAATATCCTCAAGATCAACTGAACAAAGTGGCATTGGAAGTTAAAAATCTGAGTCGTGGCAAGCTGTTTCAGAATATTTCTTTTTCTCTATATGAAGGGGAGATTCTGGGTATTTATGGATTACAGGGTTCTGGGAGAACCGAATTGGCTGAAACTCTTTTTGGCCTGTTCCCTCCAGATGAAGGTGAAATTTTCCTTTACGGCGAGCCTATTTCAATAAGAAGCCCTCAGAAAGCAGTTCAATCAGGTATAGCCATGATTCCTGAAGACAGGCGTAGGACTGGTCTCTTTTTGAATATGGACGTAAAGGAAAATATTAACGTAGTCAAAGCTCAGGAGTTGACGAGACATGGCTTTCTCTCCCCTGCCACGTTTTCCAAAGTGGCTCTGCCACTTGTAAAAAGATTGAACATTAAGGCTTCCGGGCTTTCGCAGATGGTGAGGAACCTCAGCGGAGGAAATCAGCAGAAAGTGATTGTGGCTCGCTGGCTTGCGGTTCAGCCCCGGATTCTCATCGTGGATGAAATGACAAGAGGTATTGACGTTGGGGCAAAACAGGAAATGTACAAAATCATTCAGGATTTGCGTAAAGAAGGAATGTCGATTGTTTTTATATCTTCAGAGCTTCCTGAGATTATAGGATTATGCGATCGTGTTCTTGTAATGTACAAGGGGAAAATAATGGGAGAAGTAGCTAGAGAAGAGTTTTCGGATGAATTAATTCTTGCTTATGCTATGGGAGCAAAACAGAATTCTGTCAGTACCAATTAGGGAGGAGTGACTCAGATGACAAAAGAGGAAAGAGTTTTGCGGACTATATACAAGGAAGAAATAGATTACCTGCCAAGCCAGATTTATTTTGCTTCCCAGAACACCAAAAAAGCTCTCCAAAAGGCACTTGGCTTTTCGTCTCTTGAGGACCTCGAGGTATATCTGGATAATCACCTTTATTTGACCTCTATTATGGATGACGTTTTCAGATACCACGAGGATCATGAATTACTGAAAAAGGCGGAAGAAATGGGGTTTGCCCGGGTAGACTGGGAAAATGGCATTGTCTATGACCGATGGGGCGTCGGTTTTGATATGTACTCAGATGGTTTTTGCATTCGTCATTTTCCTCTGCAAGACGATGACGAGCTCAAGCGTTTCCGCCCTCCCGATCCTTGGAAGTCAGGGTTACTTTCTATGGCTGTTGAGGATTTGAAAAAGCATTCAGGGGATTATCTTGTTGTCTGTACTGGCTATAATGGAATTTTCGAAAGAGCTTGGGCATTGCGTGGGTTTGAAGAGTTTATGCTGGATCTCGCTCTTGGTTCAAAATGGGCAGAAAAACTCCTTGATGATATTACGGATTACAAGGTAGAGGTAGCTAAACAGGTGGTAAAAGCTGGTTTTAAGTGCGCCCATACCGGAGATGATTTTGGGGGTCAGGGAGGACTTCTGATTTCCAAAGATATGTGGAAGAAGTACATAAAACCCCGCTGGGCAAAAGTGTGGCGTATTTACAAAGACGCCGGTCTTCCTATTATTCATCATTCTTGTGGAAACATTACCGAAATCATTGGTGATATGATCGACATTGGGCTTGACGTTCTCGAACCTGTGCAACCAGTTATGGACCTCGCTTATCTTAAGGAAAAGTTTGGGAATTATATAACCTTTTATGGAGGTATAGACACCCAGGAGTTACTTCCCTATGGTACCCCAGAGGAGGTTAAAGCCAGGGCCAAAGAAGTTATTCATACTCTGGGTAGGGGAAGAGGGTTAATCATTTCTCCTGCTCAAGAAATAATGCGGGATGTGCCTATTGAAAACGTCGTCGCTTTGGTTGAAACAATTAAAGAAGAACGAGGAGCAACATTGAACAATTAGGAGGGTGGTCTCTTTGAAAAGAGGAGGCTTTTTGCGTCTGTTTGTTCATATAAGAGAACAGGGTATTGTCCTTGCTTTGCTTTTCCTTTTTATAGCATTTTCTCTGGCTACGCCACATTTTTTGAGGGCTACCAACCTTCTCAATGTGCTACGCCAGGTATCTCTTTTGGGCATAATTTCAACCGGAATGACTATGGTAATCATTTCTGGTGAGATAGATCTTTCAGTAGGGGCAGTGTATGGAATCGGAGCGATTTCTTGTGGTCTTGCAATGAAGGCTGGTTATCCAATCTGGCTTGCTATGGCTATGGCCATTGCCATTGGGGCTTTTATTGGTTTTTCTAACGGAGCACTGGTAAACTATGTAAAGATCAGCTCCCTTATCGTTACTCTGGGTATGCTTAATGTTGTTCGAGGCTCTTCCTTGCTTCTAACTGGAGGACTTCCAGTGTTTGTGAGCCCCCAGACGGTTCATGATCCTCATCTTCCTGTTTTTTTCTTCCTGGGACAGGGTAGAATTTTTAACCTCATTCCCATGCTTGCCATTTTTTTCATTGGAATTGTGATTTTTGGGTATCTGGTTTGTCACCGTTCTCTCTTTGGCTTCCACCTCAGGGCGGTGGGAGGCAATGCTCGCGCAGCAAGGGCTTCGGGAATTGACGTTGAAAGGACAAAGTCCATTGCTTTTGTACTCATAAGCGTGCTTGCTGCACTTGCCGGAATATTGAATCTTTCCTTTCTCTCCAGTGTCCAGGGGGTTGTGGGAGCAGGCCTGGAACTGGACGCCATAGCTGCTACGGTAATAGGTGGAACCTCTCTGGCTGGAGGAGAAGGGACCATAATTGGTACTGTCATTGGCGTTTTGATTATTGGGATACTCCGCAATGGTCTGATACTGCTTGGAGTTTCACCTTTTTGGCAAACTACCCTCATTGGAGGCATCATCATCGGCGCTGCGGCAATTGATACCATCACTCGGAAGATTCGTGGTTAAAATAGAAAATAAATATATCGTTTTTCCAGTAGGAAAGATAAGTTACCCTGGCT
>CAZMZG010000075.1:0-3442 GCA_964570785.1 uncultured Atribacterota bacterium
TGCTTCTTGTTTATCTGGTGATCCGCTTTTTTGGAGAAAGCCCGAGAAAAGACAAGAACGGAGCCCTGGAGATTTTAAGAAAACGTTATGCTCGCGGTGAAATAAGCGAAGAAGAATACCAGCGCATGAAAAGCGAGCTCGAGGAGTAGAAAGTTAGTTTAAATTTGTTTTGGGTTTCCTCAGAGCAAAGGCTTCGGAAAAATAGGTTCTTCCGGTAGGGGTCTGGTTTAGAACAGGTAGTGCTGTGGAGAACCTTTACTGGTTAGCCGTTTTTAGCTGCGTTCCCCCTTCTGATTTTAGGCTGCTTTGTATTTTTGCAATAGAAAGTGCATCTATAACCACAGGCCATCTTTTTATGGGTTATGGGAAGTGCAGGGCATTGCTCTCTTGTCTCCAATCTTGTTGTATAATAATCCCGCACAGTTCTTCAAGAATTCATCAAGGGGGTATGGTCATGAAAAAGCTTTGGTGGTTGGTCGCTCTGTTGCTTTTTAGTATGGTTGCTTTCCAGCTTCAAGCCTTTGCACAAGATATCGTCCTGATGCACGACAAGGGGGGAGCTCCTGACTGGCAAACACCGTTTACTGAAATGGCCAAGATTTGTGCTGAGGAGCTGGGGTTCACCTTTACGCCGACTCCTTTTCCCACCACTGACGTATTCATGTCGGCGGTGAGGACGGCTTTGCCCACCAGTAAGGCACCCGAGCTTTTTACCTGGTGGTCGGATTTCCGGATGAAACCACTGGTGGATGCCGGTCTCGTTGAAGACGTGACGGCTCTGTGGGAAAAGCGTCAGGATGAATACGATCCAGCGTTCAGAGATGCATTCGAATTCGATGGAAAGGTATATGGTGTGCCTACCAATCTTGCTTACTGGGTGGTGTACTACAGCATTCCGGTATTCCAGAAATTTGGATTTGAAGAGCCCAGAACCTGGGAAGACTTCATCAAAATCTGCGATGTCCTAAAAGCTAACGACGTTATTCCTCTGGGAATCACCGTTCAGGGGAGATGGCCCACCTTCATTTACTTCGAAGACCTCATGATCCGGACTAACCCTGATGTTTACGTCGACCTCATGGTGGGCAAGGCGAAGTATACTGACGAACCGGTAAAGAAGGTTTTCGCTTTGTGGAAAGAAATGCTTGATAAGGGGTATTTCTCGGACCCTGGCACAGACATTTTTGCTGATTATCCTCGCCTTATGGCCCAGGGTAAGGCGGGTATGATTCTGATTGGCAACTGGTATGAAGGTCAACTGATTCAAACGGGGCTTAAGGTGGGCGAAGACGTTGGCGCCTTCATTCTCCCCCCTGTGGATCCTAAGGTAGGAAATGTAATTATTTATGAGGCAGCTCCAATGCTCTTGGGCAAAAATGCTCCCAATAAGGAAAAGGCTTTGCAGATTGCGGACTGGTGGATGAGCCCCGAGACTCAGTACAAGTGGTGCAAGCTGATGGGGTTTGTTCCCCCCAATAAGAAGACTTCCACGGATTTTCTCTCTGCACCTATGCAGAAAATAGTTAAACAGGTCACCGAGGGGAATTACCGCTTGATTAACCGCTTTTGGGAAGCCACTCCTATGGAGCTTTGTGAAGAGGCAGTGGATAAGTTTGCAGAGTTTATCCTGAACCCTGACAAGATGGACCAGATACTGGAAGATCTGCAGAAGATAGCCGATACCTACTGGAGTTCTCACTGAGCTTCGGGGGGCACTGCCCCCCGTTTTCATTTTTCATTTTTGGTTGGGAGGGTTTCAATTTGGTTGGAGAGAAAGCGAGCAGCTATCTTTTCATTCTTCCCGCTTTGGCTATGGTGATGATTTTTCTTCTGATCCCTGCTGGCTACACAGTGTGGGTTAGCTTTACAAAGTGGGATGGGCTGGGTGCACCTCGGTTTATTGGTTTCGGAAACTACCTGCGCTTTGTCAAAGACCACGTCTTTATCACCTCTTTGAAGAATACCGTTATTTGGGTTATTTTTACTCTGGCTTTTTCTGTTTTTCTGGGGTTGCTGGTGGCCTATTTCGTTAACCGTATCCGGTTTGCCAACCTGTTCAAGTCCATTTTCTACATTCCTCTCACCATTTCTGCAGTCACTACTGGCCTTGTCTGGATGTGGATGTACTCCCCGGATCTCGGAGTGGTGAACACGCTTTTACGCTTAGTGGGCCTTTCGGGACGCTCCTGGTTGTCGGAGGTACCTCTCAACACCTACGCTATGATTTGGGCCTGGACCTGGAAGACGGTGGGGATGAACATGGTGATCTTTCTTATTGGTTTGCAGGCCATACCCACCGAGCCGGTTGAGGCTTGTAAAATTGACGGAGCGACTGAATGGCAGACGTTCCGCTACGTCGTTTTCCCTATGCTCAGCACTATCACCACTGTGGTGGTGGCCATGAGTTTGATTAATTCGTTCAATATTTTTGATATCATTTACGTCATGACGGATGGAGGTCCATACCGTTCTTCAGAAACCCTGGCGGTGACCATGTTCCGGGAATCATTTGTTCTTTTCCACATGGGCTATGGTGCAGCCATTGCCATTTTCCTTTCGGCAATCGTTATTGCCATTTCTTGGATATACATTCGTGAGGTCACTAAACGCGAAGTTCACTATTGAGGGATGAGACATGAGTGTGAGAAACCTGATTATTTACATCATCATGATCGTGCTTGGGTTCCTGTGGCTTCTTCCTATCTGGCCCACAGTGCTTCTGGCTTTTAAGAGCAATGAGGAGTTTGGAGCCCAGAAGTTCTGGCAGCTGCCTTCTCAGAATTTTTTTGGTGTTAATCTCGTCAAAGCTTGGAACCAGGCTAAATTGGGAAGGTATTTCATAAACAGCCTTCTGTATGGCCTTGTTGGTGCCTGGGGGGCTATTTTTCTCTCTTCCCTGGCTTCTTTCAGCATTGCTCGGCTCAAAGTGAAGGGTGCTTTTGGCTGGTTTTTCCTAATATGGAGTGGCACCATTTTCCCCTTCCAGATTTACCTGATTCCCCTTTTTAAGATGTACATTTCGACGGGCTTGTATGACACCTTTTTGGGGATGATGCTCTTTTACATTGCTATCTGTATCCCCTTTTGCACCTTTATTTTTCGCAACTACTTCCTGACTTTGCCTGGAGAAGTCCTGGAAGCGGCTAAACTCGATGGTTGCTCTAACTTCAAGGCCTACTGGAAGATATACCTTCCGCTTTCCAAGCCGGCTATTGCAGTCCTTTTCCTTTTCCAGTTCACCTGGATATGGAATGACCTCATGTTTGGAATGGTCCTCACGCGTTCCATGAATGTTCGACCCATAATGGTTGGTCTTGCGCAGCTTCAGGGCTTTCGGGCAGGATCTGGAACGGATATCCCGAGCCTTATGGCCGGGGCTCTGGCTGCTTCAGTACCCACCATTCTCCTGTTTGTGCTCTTGCAGCGCTACTTCATCGAAGGA
>CAZMZG010000075.1:3452-6606 GCA_964570785.1 uncultured Atribacterota bacterium
CCACGGCTGGTGAGTAGGCAGGTGGAGTTGACCACAATAGACCAGTCTGGAGAGCTGGCGGCAAACGGAGCCTGAAGGGACCCAGCTCCTCTGCCTCCATGCGGTGCGATAGAGGAGGTGGGCGAGGTGAGGGGAGAGCAACGTTTAGCCTTCAACCTTTTTCTGATTTCCTTGGGTGCTCTGGCTTTTGAAACAGCCCTTTTCCGGGTATTTACTTTTCTTTTTGGTTATCACTTTGTTTCCCTCTTGATAGCCCTGGCTCTTCTGGGATACGGCATAGCAGGGAGTTTTGCTCCTCGTTTTCCGAGTTGGTTCAAGGATGATGTCCTTTTTTATTTTGGATGTTTTGTAAGTCTTTTCTGGATGGTTCTGGTATTTCTTCCTTTTGATGTGTATGAGCTCTTTGTGAAGCCTTACCACTTCTTTCCTTTTGCCCTTTTGATTGTGCTGGCTCTTCTGCCTTTCCTGGCTCACGGCCTTTTGCAGGTAGTTGCCTTTGAATGCTTTCCTCGGCGCTTTCCCTATTTTTACGGCTTAAATTTACTGGGTTCAGCCTGTGGGGTAGTTCTGGCCCTTTTACTTCTTTTCAAGTTCAGCGAAGCCAGAGTTTTGCTCCTTCTTGCCCTTTTGGGTTTTCTGGGTAGTTTTTCGAAAAAGCGATGGTTTTTTGCCTCTTTGATTGCTGCCTTCTTGTTGCTCCCAGTTGGTATGCGTCTTTCTCCCTATCTTCCCTCCAGGAGCTTATTGCTTATTCCGCAAAGCTCTTTGCTTTGCACTTACCGCAATCCTTTTGAGGTACTTGAGGTTTTTTCAGTTCCTTCAATGCGCGTTGGTTCTGGTTTAAGCACCCGTTTTCAGGGTGTTCCTCCTTCAGCCTTTGCGCTGGTTTTTGACCATCACGAGCTGGAACTTTTTCCTCAAGAGGTATCTAAGGGTTTCCTCGATGCACTGCTCCTCCGCTTGCCTTTGCAGGTTGGAAAAAGGGGGAAAGTCCTGGTTGTTGAAGGGAAGGAGGGGTTGGGAGCTTATCTTGCTCAACACGCTGGAGCTCAAAAGATTACACTGGTAACTGCTTCTCGATCCTTTTCTAAGTTTATAAAGGATTTTGTACCCCGTTTTCCTGCCCGGGTGGTGGTTGCTTCTCCACGGCATTTTCTGGAGCGAAATGCGGAGCAATACGACACCATTTTCGTGAAGGTACCTGTTGGGAGGGCTTCCGTATTTCCAGGAAGTTTTTCTTTTGCCGAGGATTTTTTATTTACTGTAGAGGGAGTGCGGCTTTTGCTTGAACGTACCCAGGAGGGGGGAATGGTGGTTTTTACTTTTTTCCTTCAAAACCCGCCTTCTGTACTTCCCAAGCTCATTGCTTTGCTTGCTAGCGCTTATGGAAAAGAAAGGCTTGCCCGGAGCCTTGTAGTGATTAAAAACCTGGACTTTGCTTTATTTATTGTGAAGAAGGGTGGTTGGCAAGCTCCTGAAGTAGCTTCGCTGTCTGAGGAACTCGAAAAGCACCAGTTCGATTGGGTATATTTCCCCGGGGGCAAGCTCGAAGATATGGAGCGGGTTTTTCAGACCGGCCAGCGCTATGCCCGGGTGGTGCAGGAGTTAATCCGGGGAGAGAAATACGAAACTGGTTTTGAGGTAAGGCTGACCAGCGACCTGCGCCCTTATTTTCGAAACTTTTTCGCTTTTGCGCAGCTCAGAGAAACCTGGCTTAACCTGAAAAAGCGCTGGTTACCCTTTGGGGGTGCTGGGTTTTTACTGGTGCTTGCCGTATTTGCCCTGGTGACCATTTTTTCCTTGCTTTTTCTCTTTTACCCCTTCTGGAGGGAGAAACGGCAACCCTTTTCTAAAGAAGTAAGGGCTTTCATTGGGAGCGGCATCTGTACTGGTTCTGGATTCATGTTTCTGGAAATATCGCTTTTTGTGTTTCTCTCGCTTTTTGTGGGTATTCCTCTTTACACTTTTTCTCTCCTCTTGATAATTCTTCTTGTGGGTTCAGGCTGGGGAAGTGCCTGGGTGCAGTCGCGGTTAGACCGGAAGAGCACAAAAAAGCTTGCTCTTTTCCATCTTTTGGGTTTGGGTGGCTACCTTGTTTTCCTGGTGTTTTTCAAAGAAAAGCTCCTTGTTTTCCCATTGGCTGCCCTTTTACCGCTTTTGGTGGTTGCTTTTTTAAGCGGGATGCCTTTTCCTCTTCTTTCGCAAAAGGTGCGCCAGCGTGCTCCTTCGCTTTTCCCGCTGGTCTTCGCCTACAACGGCTTCTTTTCAGTGGTTTCTTCGTTGCTTGCTCACCTTGTGATCGTTTTCTGGGGGCTGAGCTGGGCCTTTGCGGTGGTTCTTTTTGCATACTTGATTTTCTGGTGGGAAATGAGCTACAGGTAGAATTATTTCTCCCGGAGTGTCCTGGTGAGGGGTACAAAGCGAACTGCCCCCAGATCCTGGGTGCGAATGCCTTCTGCGGTTTTCTCAACCAGAAGGAGGCTCTGGATGCTCCAGGGAGGGCCGACCGGAATTACCATTCTGCCTCCCTCTTTAAGCTGCTCGATGAGAGGAGGAGGCAGATGATCTATGCTGCAGGTAACGATTATGGCGTCAAAGGGAGCGAATTCCTTGAGACCAAAATAGCCGTCTCCCCAGTGAACTTTTGCTGGATAGCCGAGCCGCTCCAGTGTTTTCCGAGCGCGTTCTGCCAGGGGTTTAATGATTTCTACGCTGTACACCTCGCACCCCATAGCACAGAGAACGGCTGCCTGGTATCCGGAGCCGGTGCCCACCTCGAGCACTCGAGATCCAGGTTCCACTCCGGCTTTTTCAGTCATCAGAGCTACGATGTAGGGTTGGGAAATGGTTTGGCCGTAACCGATGGGAAGCGGTGTATCTTCGTAAGCCAGGTGACGCATGTTTTCGGGCACGAATTCGTGGCGAGGAACGGTGCGCAAAGCAGAGAGAAGAAGGGGTTCGGTTATGCCTCTTTGCTCGATCTGTTCTTTAACCATTCTGATACGTGCTTCCTGAAAGCTGTTTTTGGCAAATGCTTGCTGAACCAGCAAGGAAAGCAAGCTAATCAGAATAAGAAAGATTCTTGTGCTCCTTTTCATGGTTTATCACCTCTTCCAGGATAGAACATTTTTGGGAAAAGGGGAAGAGGGTGTTT
>CAZMZG010000076.1:0-6242 GCA_964570785.1 uncultured Atribacterota bacterium
TATCAATTTTCTTTACCTGTTTGGGTTCTATAGGAAATGAAAAACCCACAAATAAACACCTCCGTTATTTTTATATAGAATGTACGGAAAACTCATCTTTTACGGTGTCGGCAGCAAATAAAACATGCTTCTTTAGCAACTGAGTTGCTTCTGTTTTTCGAAAATAACAAAATTTTTCTATTATCTTGTATATTGTATATTTTGTCTAGAATTCCTAAATCGATGTTGAAAATACCTGAAGCAGTATGTTTTGATCATCAATCCTGTTCTACCAACTTTTTAATGTCTTGGTGAGCATACACGCGCACGAAATAGCCTTAACAAGACCTATTTTCCCAAAAGTCTCCACTTACCGGCTTTTCCAGGGTTTCACGAATCGGTGTTGCACTCACCTAAGAACGTTTAGAGAAATTCCTGATATTTATTTTTTACTCTGGTTTAAGAACACCTCATATCATTTTCTATTTGAGCACTTAGCTATTTAGATATCTAAAGTGTCTTCCTTTATGGAGGAAAAGGGCTATTCATCTTTTCAAGGCACTTTTTCACACCAGTTATAAATGAAGTCTAATAAAGCCTTAGCAGTCTTTTCGATTTCTTCAATTGAAACCCACTCGTTATAAGAATGCGCTCTTTCTAGAGAACCTGCTCCGAACACAACCACAGGCATTTTACCAAGATGCCAAAAAAGCCTTGCATCGCAACTAGCCGACATGCCGGCAATTTCAGATTTACCAAAATGAATCTTGGCAGTCTCAAAAAGGGTTTTAACAAGCGGGTGATCAGGATCAATAGCATATGCTTCGTTATGAAGCCCATCAAAAGAAATCGAGTGGTTTTTGCGCGTCCAATCAGATACTTTTGCATTAATAGTTGCTTTAATTTCTTTTTTAATTAGCGGGATATTCTTGTTTGGCAAAAATCCAATTCCTCCTTCGAGAACCAAATAATCTGGAACTGAGGCAGGCCATTCGCCTCCTTGTATTTTCCCCACATTAACTTGAACAGGATTTTTATAACTATCAAAGAGAGGGTGCTTGCTTTCAGCCAGCAACCTTTTCTCATATTCCATAAGAGCTTTAATGATTTCGATTCCTTTTTCAATCGCGCTAACACCCTCCCACTTACGACCCATATGAGTCGATTTTCCCTTCACTTCTATCTTAAACCAGAGTGCTCCTCTATTTGCCGCATAAATCCTGCCATCGGATGCCTCAAGTACTATCACGCTATCTGCTCGAGGTCCTTCTCTCACTAAAGCCAAGGTTCCATTCCCCCCTATTTCTTCCTCAACAACAATTTCTACAAAAATCTTACCCTTGGGCTCCCAGCCTAAAGCCTTCATAGCTAAGAGAATGGCGTATATGACAGCGATCTGGCCTTTACAGTCTACTGCTCCTCGCCCGTAAATACGATTTTTAACGCAAACAGGGCTAAAAGCCCTTTCCCACTCCTTTCCTGGAACAACGTCGGAGTGAGCGTTTAAAATCAAAGACTTACCATTCCCCTTCCCTATTGTAAGGAGGACATTGTGTTTTTCTCGGTAATTGAGTGGTTTCATAGGCTTTGAATATTCTGGATCATTTTTAATTTCTTCAGTAAGAGGTACAAGTTCTGTTTTACCGACAGAAAGCTCCTTGAAAGCTTCATAAATAAACTTTTGCAAGGGTTCTTCTTTTCCAGGAAGACTTGGAAAAGCCAAGATTTCAAGTAGGAAGCTTGTAGTCTTCTTGAGAATTAGGTGCCAGTCCGAAACGCTAAGTTTATCATTTAAAGTTTCAATTTTCAATCTTTAATACCACCTTTAATGCTTTGTCTTTTTCGTGTTCAGCTGTAAAGAGAGCTTCTTGGATTTTATCAAATGGAAAATAGTGTGTAATTAGCTTTTCTGGACGGAAATCCCCAGAGACAATCAAAGAAAGAGCTTTTTTAAAGTCCTCCATAGTATAGGTGCGGGAAGCAGTAAAAACTTTTTCCTCGGCAAAAAGTTTTGCAAGACCAATTGGTTTTTTTCCGCCTTTCGGAACTGCAACTAAAACCAGTTTGCCTCCAGGCTTTAGTAAATTCAGAGAATCTTCAAGACTCTGCTCGCTACCTACTGTGTCAAAAACTACATCAAAATTTAAACCAAGCTTGCGTGAAAATTTTACTATTCCTTCTTCGTTCTCTTGAACGGTGAGGTTTATTCCCAGTGCTTTAGCTTTTTGAAGCCTTTGAGGAACAATATCTGATATCAATACTCTTTTGGCTCCGTAGAACGATGCCATACTAGCGATAGTTAGTCCTATGACTCCTCCACCTATGATGGCAACATCATTATTTACCTTCACATCTCCTCTACGTACACAATGGATTCCTACCGCCAGCGGTTCAGTAAAAACAGCGTATTTAGGATCCAAAGAATCAGGAAAGGGAATTGCCTGGGATGCTTTAACTACAACCTTTTCAGCAAAACCTCCATTTAAATGCACTCCGTAAAGTTTTACTTTGGGGCAACGGTTAACATTTCCTTCCCTACACGAGGAACACTTTCCACATCCCATAACTGGCATTACAACAACCCTTTGACCAATGTCTAGATTGCTTGCCTCGCTTTCTATAACTTCTCCACAAAACTCGTGACCTGGCACAAGAGGAAAAGAAGCGAAAGGATTACGCCCATGGATAATTCCAAAATCAGAGCCACATATTCCAGCGTAAAGAATTTTCAGCTTTACCTCTCCAGGAGCTGGCCGAGATTCCGGTATTTCTGTTATATCACACTTTTCGGGACCGTCGCAAAGAAAAGCTTTCAAACATTGCACCCCCTATCCTTTTATAGCGCCCTTTGTTAAGCCACTCACAATGTATTTCTGGAAGAAAAGAATAAAAACGAAAGCAGGTATACTGGTAATCATAGCCCCAGCTCCCATCTGGTTCCAAGATATAAACATATCAGCAATGAAATCACTTGCTCCTACTGAAAGGTTTTTGGCAGCAGGGGTGGGAGCCATGATTAAGTTGAAAAGAAACTCATTCCAAGTCCCCATAAAGGCGATAATACTTGTTGCTGCTATTCCAGGAAAGATAAGAGGTAGAAGTATTCTGGAAAAAACCTGAAAATAACTGCACCCATCAATCAGAGCTGCTTCATCAAGCTCTCTGGGCAAAGAGTTAAAAAAGCCTATCAGTATCCAAATCGAGAAAGGAAGCCACATGTAAACGTTGACTAAAACCTGACCAGTCAAGGTATCTATAAGCCCAAGGTGCCCAAAAATTATAAAAAAGGGTATAACCAGAGCAATTGGGGGAAATATTCTTGTTGCCAAAACTAAGTACCTCAGACTCTCTCGTCCCGCAAAACGAAAACGACTAAACCCATAGGCAGCAAGAGAGCCAAATAAAGCACATATAACGGCAACCCAGATTGATATGTAAGCAGTGTTGAAGGTGTATTTCCCGAAAGGGCGGGTTGTAAATATTATCTGGTAATTATGGAAAGTTGGATTGCGTGGGAAATAAACGGGTTTAGGAAGATAGACCTCTTCATCCGTTTTAAGAGATGTTGCAAACATCCAGTAAATAGGGAAGAGGTTAATAAGCAAATAAAAACCCAGAACCCCAAAAATTACTATTTTGCCAACTAAAGTAGCGCGTGCTTTCCCCATACCCATAATTGTCACCTCAAACTTCAGACTTGAGAAGGATATTGTAAAAACCAACAATACCGAATGAAATTATTACCATGACTACAGCTATGCTTGCGGCATAACCTAACTCAAGAAAACGAAAAGCTTTCTCATAAACGTAGGTAACTAACATTTCTGTAGTGTCTCCAGGCCCTCCTCCAGTCAAAGTAAATACAATATCAAAAGTTCTAAAAGCAAAGATCGAGGTAATCATTAAGGAACTCTGAACATATGGTTTTAATAGTGGCCAGACAATGAAACGGAATTTCTGAATTGAACTTGCTCCATCAAGCATAGCTGCTTCATAGTATTCTTCAGAAATGCCCTGAAGTCCAGCAAGTAAAATTACCATTATAAAGGGGATAGCCGTCCAAGAATGAACTAGCGAAAGAATCGTCATGGTGAGAAACCCGTGCGAGAGCCAGGGAACTGGGCTGCTCAAAATTCCTATCCTCATTAAGATATCGTTTATAGCCCCATTAGTGTCATTTAATAGCCATTTCCACATTAAAGATGCTATAACAGGGGGAATTCCCCATGCCCAAAGGCTCGCTGCCCTCAAAAAACCGGCCCTGCGGATCTGATTAAGGCACAGTGCCACTACTAAAGCAATTATAAAGGCAATACCTATCGCTACGATTACATATTCAAAAGAGTGGAGTAAGTAGGTATAAAATTTATTGTCATCGGCGAACAGCTTCACAAAGTTTTTGAGCCCCACGAACCTACTGCTCGTAATATCGGTTTTTGTTAAGCTGAGGCAAATGACATACACTGCAGGTATAGTTGCAAGGAGGAAAAGAAAAATCAGACTTGGAAGCACGAATAGAAAGCCTTTGCTTATTTTTTTGTGTTGTTTTCTTTTTTTCATAAAACGAATCTTCTAACCTCCTTTTTGATGGCATTGTGGAAGTATAATACTTCCACAATGCCATCAAAAACCCTTATTCTAGAGATAAAAGCCCTTCAATTTCGCTATCAGATTGGCCAAGAATATTATTAATCTCCTTTTGGGCATCATTCATGGCTTGTTCCGCACTCTTTTCTCCTACTAATGCTTTTTGAAATTCTCGGATAACCGCTTTATATACAGCTCCTTGCTTAGCATAGAGATCTACCACTACATCCTGTAGAATTTCTTGGACTAACTTGTAGTAAGGAACCAGTTTGGCACGGGGATCTTCGTAGGCATCAAGAAGGAAAACATCATTATTTTCAATGTAAAATTCGTTCACTTGAGCGGGAAGACTTCTGTACCAATCAAGCCAGGCAAAAGCAGCTGCTTTGTTCTTGGAAAATTTACTGACTGCCCATCCGTTCCAATGCATTATTTGAGTTTTAGGTCCATCGGGATAGGCAAGGGGTTGCTTGGTTATCGCAAAATCGTCTTTTATTGGAGAATCTGGAGCCGCACAACGTGCATAAAGATAGGTGGGATCGATAACCATAGCTACGTTACCACCCAAAAAGAGATCAGCTACGTCGCCATGTTGATATGCTGTAACACCGGGAGGTACACATTTCCAATCATTGCGCATTTTGACAAATCGCTCAACTGCCTGGATAGTTTTCGGATCATTATATACTACTTTGCCAGAGCCTCTGTAGTTATCAGGATTGATTCCTAGAAGCAGGGAGGCAGCTTTTAAAGTAAGCGCACCATCAAGTACTCCACCTGCACGAAAAGCATATCCCCACTGGTCAACATTTCCATCTCCGTCAAAGTCTTGGGTTAACTTCTGAGCCAAGAGATCAAATTCCTCCCAAGTTTTAGGTGGTTCGGTAACTCCAACCTTTTCCAACATGCTGGGACGGTAATAAAGCATGTCAATGATTCTCCCCACTTGAGGCACACTATAGTGATGACCATTAATGATCGTTGATGCAAGACCACTCGCGTAGTGAGAGAAAGATTCCTCATCCCATAGAAAGTCCACTGGCTCTAGCCATCCACCATTTACAAAATCAACGTATAAGGTTTCGTCAAGAGGTACAACGTCTACTGCGGGTGAGCGTGCCAAAAAGAGGGCTTGTAGTTTAGGTTGCATTTGTTCATCGGGAGTTCCGACAAACTGAATTTTTACGCCCGTCATCTGAGTATAGAGGTTACCATTCAAGACCGTGGCAGGATCCCACGTTAAATCACCCCAATTGTAGATTACAATTTCTTTGGTGCCTTCTTCATTAATTGCCTCCTTTAAGCCTTCAGGCATCAGGTAATTTGGACCTGTGATGCGAGGGGTTATTGGAGACCACTTAATATCGTATCCGAAACTTATCCCGCTTAAGATTAAAACCAACAAACTCACAATCGATATTTCTAATAGTATTTTTCGCAAGGCAAATCCTCCTCTCCAGAGTATCTTCAAAGCCAAAAAGGGTTTTGAAAAACACACGAGAAGTTAATTCCCTGAGTAATTTTGGGTTCTCTTTTCTCACCTCCTTTTTGAGCAAGGTAGGATTTCTTAACATCCTTACTACAATGTGGTTTTCTTGATTAATCCATAAAGCCCAGATACCCCATCAGAGGAATTACTGGTCTTCTCCCTTCTTTATAGAAGGATTGGGCTAAAC
>CAZMZG010000077.1:0-6136 GCA_964570785.1 uncultured Atribacterota bacterium
CTTTACCGGAGCAAGAGCCATGACAGGCACATCTGGAGGGGGCTTTTGTCTCATGTGTGAAGGCCTGGGGCTTGCAGCAATGTCTGAAACCCCAATCGTTATAGTCGATGCCCAACGCCCTGGACCGAGCACCGGCCTACCCACCCGGACCTCTCAAGGAGATTTGGACTTTGTACTCAACGCCTCTCACGATGAATTCCCTCGCTTTGTATTCGCTCCTTCCACTCCTGAAGAGGCGATTAACTTAACCATCAAAGCCTTCGAGTTGGCTTACAAATACCAGGTTCCAGCAATTATATTGACTGACCAGTATCTTGCTGATTCCAGGTTCACGTATTCTGAAATAAAACTCAAAGAAAATCCTGCTGGACCCTACTGGGTTGAAGCAAAAAGAGGTTATAAACGCTACCTGTTGACCGAAAACGGCATATCGTCAAGAGCCATACCTGGTTTTGGGAGAGAAGTTGTAGTGACCGACAGTGATGAGCACGATGAAGAGGGCCACCTTACCGAAAACCTCGATATACGAGTTAAAATGCAACAAAAAAGAATGAAAAAAGAAACATTGATGGCTAAAAAAATATCCGAATCTTACTATCTACAAGGAAAACAAGCAACGCTCGTCAGTTTTGGGTCCACCTTTGGAGTTGTTGAAGAAGCCTGTCGGATGCTTAGAGAAGAAGGTCTGGATATAGGCCACCTTCATTTTTCGGAGCTTCACCCCCTTCCAGAAGAGAAGTTCAAAATTCTTTCTGAACTGCCCGACCCCGTGGTGATAGAGAATAACTATCGCGGCCAGCTGGCCAATCTTTTAGAACGAAAAATACTCCTTCCATTCAGAAAAAGAATAAACAAATTTAATGGAAGGCCTTTCTTCGTGGAAGAACTCTTGGCAAAAATAAGGGAGGCACTATCATGATTAAAAATATTTTTGATAATCAAGTACCAATAGCCTGGTGTCCAGGATGTGGAAATTTTGGCCTTCTCCAGTCCCTCAAAAAAGCACTTTTCGAACTCGGGCTCAAACCTGAAAAAGTGGTTATTTCCTCGGGAATTGGACAAGCTGCTAAGATACCACATTACCTCAAAGTTAACGTCTTCAACGGTCTTCACGGAAGAAGCATACCTGCAGCACTGGCAATTAAAACCGTTAACCCTGATTTAGTGGTGATTGCAGAATCTGGAGATGGATGCATGTATGGCGAAGGGGGCAATCACTTTCTCCACGCAATCCGAAGAAACCCAGACATTACAGTTATCATTCATAATAACCAGGTCTATGGCCTTACTAAAGGCCAAGCATCACCCACATCTCAGGAAGGCTTTATTTCCAAAACCCAGCCTTTTGGAAGCTTGTCCCAACCTCTTAATCCGTTAACCCTGGCGATATCACAAGGAGCAAGTTTTGTAGCACGTGGCTTCGCCGGAGAACCGGAAAAATTAACCGAAATTCTGGAAGAAGCAATTACCTGGAAGGGGCTTGCTATTGTTGATGTTTTACAACCCTGTGTAACTTTCAACAAAACTAACACCTACGACTGGTATAAAAAGAGAGTGTACTATTTGCCTGAAAACTTCGATTGCAGCAACAAAAAAGAAGCCTTCAGCAAAGCTTTAGAATGGGGAGATAAGATACCTCTCGGTATTTTTTACAAAGAGCAAAAACCCATCTTTCGGGAGAAGTTGCCCTTTAAAAGCAAAACTCTTGTTTATCAAAAACCCCGAGGAAACCCTGTACTGATACTCGAGGAAGAGTTAGAAGCTATAAAATAACTAAGCAACTGGATAAACGTAGAGGGGGCACCAGAAGCGCCCCCTCTTTTTCAACTCTTAAGAGCTTCAAAACACTTGACAACTGTAACTGGCACACAAGTTCTTTTGATAACCCCCACTGTAACACTACCTAAAAATATATTGGCCAACCCGGTGCGCCCGTGAGTACCCATAACCAGCATGTCTACATCGTTGCTTTCAGCAAACTTTGCTATTTCTTCCGCAGGGTCTCCAACTGCAACTTCAAAATTCACCGTGATTGCTTCTTTATCAATGGTATTATCTAAAAATTCCTCGTACATACGATTGTTGAACTCCTCCACAACGTTTTCCCAAGGATTGCCTGGCTGGGAAGTCAAAGCATTAACCTCGCTAATAGTCAAAACATGGAGGAGGGTCAACCTGGCGTTGAACGACTTTGCTAAAAAAGAAGCATAACGAATTGCCAAATCTGAAAACTTGGAAAAATCTGTGGGTACCATAAAATGCTTAAGTTCCAACGCATTTCCCTCCATTTCATTGGAGTTTTCCATAGTTTAGCAAAACAACGAATATAAAGCACTACTTACTATCAGGATCCTCCAGTTACCACAACATAACAGGGAAAACCCAGTCATTCTTTTACTGCACCAAGTGTAAGGCCCCTTATGAGATAACGAGAAGTCAAAGCTGCCAGAATAACAGGCGGAGCGATGGAGAGCAAGGAAAGAGCAGAAACCTTCCAGAAATCCAATCCGCGAACGGTCAGAGTACCTGCAATGACAACTGGCATAGTCATAGTATTTTTATAAGAAAGAGTTATCACAAACAGGAATTCATTCCAGGAAAATATAAAACAAAGTATATAAACAGCAACTATACCAGGTAGGGCCAAAGGAAGAGCAACTCTCAAAAACGCCTGCAGCGCTGAGCAACCATCAATAAGGGCTGCTTCCTCAACCTCTTCAGGTAACTCTCTGAAAAAGTCCATCATTAACCATATAGCCAACGGTAGATTATAAACAGTGTGTGCCATAATAATAGCTGGAAGAGTATCCAGCAATCGCAAAGTACGCATGATCAGAAAGAAGGGAATAGCTACAGCAATAGGAGGAAACATACGATTTGAGAGAATCCAAACCGCGATATCCTTGTTTTTCCAGTGTCTGAAGCGAAACCTGGATAGAGAATAGCCAGCAAATGCACCCAAAAAAAGAACAATGAGCGAACTTATTGAAGAGATCAAAACACTATTCCTTAATCCTCTTAAAGTACGTTCACCTTCTGCCTCACCAAGCACAACTCTCCAGGCATGGATAGAAGGCTTAAACTGCAAAAAGGGTAAAAAAGCAGAAGAATATTGCTCTCCTGGCGATTTAAAGGAAGTAATCACAGACCAAAAAAATGGGAAAACAGTCCAAACCGAAAAGAGAATCAACACCACCCAGGCAAAACAATAAAAAGTAGATAGTTTCTTTCTGCCCATATTAGACCTCCTTGCGCAATCTTTGCAAAAGGAAGGAAGAAATTACCAGAACAATAATCAAAAAAATCCAGGAAAGACTGCAAGCATAACCCAGGTCAAAATACTGAAAACCTACTGTATAAGTATAGTAAGAAAGAGATTCCGTACTACTTCCAGGCCCTCCACCAGTAATACCGAAAACAAGTTCAAAAAGCTTAAAAGCATCAATAGCTCGAAGAAGAATCAGAGTAACCATGATTGGGAAGAGTAGAGGAAAAGTGACGTACCTAAAAGCCTGAAAACGGGAAGCGCCATCTACAGAAACTGCATCGTATAATTCAACAGGCAAGGATTGGAATGCCGCCAACAAACCCAGGAACATAAAAGGAGTCCATTCCCAAACGTCTACAGCAATTAAAACAAAGGGAGTGAGGCGAGCATTGGTAAGCCAGTCCACCACGTTTATTCCCAACCTGCTCAAAATGACCTTTACGATACCGGCGTCAGGATTAAGAAGCATTCTCCATATAAAAGCCACAGCAATAGGAGGAGAAGCCATAGGCAGAAGAAAAAGAACTCTAAAAAAATTACGGAAACGAATACGTTCGTTGAGAATATAGGCAAGAAGCAAACCCAAAAAGAGCTCTAAAACCACAACCAGAGCCACATAAAAAACCGTGAAGCGCAAGCTGTTCCAGAAACGAGCATCTTTAAAGAGAATATTATAAAAATTTTGGAAACCTATAAAGACCCGGGGAGCAGCAGTTGCTGCTTTCCAGCGCTGAAAACTCAAGGTCAAGGACCAAATCATTGGAAAAACAGCCATAGCCGCCAAGTAACCCAGACCAGGAAGCAGGAAAAAAAACTTTACGAAGCTTCTGGAAAAAGAGCGCAAACTGAACCACCTCCGACGTGGTCTGAAAGGGCTATTTAACAAAAAGGCCGGGCTCGGAGCCCGGCCTTTTTGTTAATCAATATTAATCAATACCAAGAGACTCTCGGTAAAGTTTGCGTTGTGCCTCTTTGCCGTAGGTTTCAGTAATCTTAACCCAGTCTTCATATATCGCTTTACAGGCTGCTTCTGGATCAGTCTGCCCTGAAAGAACCTCAGCAAGGTGCAAATCCAGATAATCATAGTACTCTGCAGCCCCAGGGATTCTCAAATCAGTGACTGCTTTAGGATCGGACAAAATAGTGCGAATAGTGTTGAGATATTTTTCTACTGACTCTTCACTCCAGCCTCCCTCAACCCATTTTTCCACATCTTCAAAGTGTGAAAAGCGCCAGGGATTAGCACCGGTATATCCATGAATTCCACAAACATCAAGAATACTACGCTCTGGGGCAGTGAAGTAAGTTGCGAATTTGTAAGCAGCTAAAGGATTTTTGGAGTACTTGGAAATAGAAAATACCCAACCACCAAAATTCAGGAAGTTAACCTGATTGTAACCCTCAATCCATTTGCCCTCTCTGAAATCATACGTTTTTTTGGCTCCTGGAAGGGGTCCATAACCAAGCAAACCTTTCACCTTACTACCATATTCTTCTGGAGACTGCTCCATAATGCCAATATCTCCCCAGTCAATAGCCATTGCAGAATTACCCGAAACAAAAGCTTGCCGAAGTTCGCTATATCCATAACTCAAAAGTCCTGGAGGGGCAAACTGGGAAGCCTTCTGAATCATCTGCATAGCTTCAACCCAACCAGGGTTAGCTACCAAAGGATCCATAGTATCCGGGTCAAAGAAAGGAGCAATTCCTGGTTGTGCTGCATACTGCATTCCAAAGTCGAGATAAGACCACATCGCCTGAGTTTTGCGCTTGGCTATAAAAGCAAAACCGTATTCTGTTTCGCCGTCGTCATCCCAGTCCCATCCATTAAAGAATTCAGCAATATCCATTACCTCTTCCCAAGTCTTGGGAGGAATGTTATAGCGGTAACCATACTTTTCCTCAAACTGCGCCTGATAGTCAGGATTTTCAAGTGCATCTTTGCGATAGTAAAACATGTGGCAGTCTCCATCATAGGGGAAAGCGTATACTTTGTTAGCCCAGGAAACCACCACTTTGATAGCTGGCATCACATCGTCCCAATCCGGATAACCATATTCTTTCATGTAATCATCGAGTGGAATTACCCATCCTCCACCCATTACATCACCAGCCCAGGTAGAAGGCCAGCAAATAAGGTCGTAGGCCCCGGTACCGGTGATAAAATCGGTCATCATTTTGTCGAATAAAGATGCATAAGGCACAACAATTATCTCAACTTTTGCCCCCGTTAAGGCTTCCCATTCCGGTTTCCAGGCCTCAACCACCGCGGTATGAGGATCAGTAATCAAGACCGTGATGGTCTTACCCTTAAACTCACCTTCCTGAGACTGCCAGGTCTTTTCAGCAGCCCAGGCTACCGAGAAGACAAGCACAACCGACAATACAACGAGCAAAACTTTGCAGAAAACCTTCACAGTTCTCCCCCCTTTGAAAAATCTAATAGGATGTTTTAATGATAGCAGATATAAAAGCTAATTTCAATGCGCCGCATTGGATGGGCACTGTCAACCCCCAGTGTTGAAAATCACTCCAAACTGATAAGGATTATCTCTCCTGGTTTTTGCTTTCTTCTCCTCTAAACTCAAAAGATAAGCAGTCATCACATAGTCAGCATGCTGTTCATCTTTGAGTCCTGGAAAAGGTCTCAGGAAAGTCCTCAGATGTTTGAAGAAACTCTCTCCCAGGTTGGTGGTCCTTGCTCTCTGCTTCCAGCAGTAAGGAAGACTCAAACAGGCAAAGAGCTTTTCCTTTCCTTTCTGCAAAGCTCTGATCGCTGCCGGTTCTTCTCTCTGTCACTTCTTGCAGAAAAGCTCCAGTTTCTTCTGAGCTTCCTGGAGATTTTGAACTTCAAAGATCCGCCAGTAA
>CAZMZG010000078.1:0-5895 GCA_964570785.1 uncultured Atribacterota bacterium
TATCTTGAAAATTTACAAGGTAGCCCTTCGTTATATAAACATTAAAGAACACAGAGGCGAACATCCTCGCATTGGTGCGGTTGATGTTGTGCCCTTCACTCCCTGGAAGAATTCTACTATGCAGGAGTGTTGTTTTCTGGCTTGGGAACTTGGCAAAAAGGTTTTTGAAAGTTTTAAGGTGCCGGTGTATTTCTATGGAGAGGCGGCCCGGGTACCCTGGCATAAAGACCTTTCTTTCTTAAGAAAGGGTGGGTGGGAAAGGTTGGAGAAAGCCATAAAGGAAGATCCCAGGCTTTTGCCTGATATTGGGTTTCCAGCGCTTCACCCCACTATGGGAGCAACGGTGATAGGAGCAAGAGAGCCATTAATTGCCTTTAATGTTAACCTGGATTGCAGGGAGGTCAAAGTAGCCAGGGCTATCGCCAGCCGTATCAGAAAGAAAGTGGGTGGATTAGGTTTTGTGAAGGCTATTGGAGTAGAGCTTCGCTCAAGGGGTATGGTGCAGGTTTCCTGCAATATTCTTGATTATCGTAAAAATCCAGTGTACCAGGTTTTTGAAATAATAAAGCTTGAAGCAAGGAGGTATGGTGTTTCTGTCAAAGAGACGGAAATTATAGGTTTGGTGCCCCTTGAAGCTATAGTTGAGATTTTTTCGTATTATTTAAAACAACCTGGTTTTTCAGTACGGCAGGTTTTAGAAACTCACTTGGTTTAAAAATTTTTTTGACCTTTCTTGACCAAACTATTGACATTTTGACCTTTACTGATTATAATAAAAGCGACTTTTGAAAAAGACAAATTTTGAAAGGAGGGACGAGTGATGGTTAGAAGAAATGTTCCTGCTCGGAGAGAAGACCGAGCCTGGAGTCCGATAAGGAGACTTTGGGACCTTTTTGATTTGCGCAGTGATCTGGATGAAATTTTTGATGAGTTAATGGAGGCACCATTCGTAGCCAGACCTCTGTGGAGTACTGGTTTTCCAGCTATAGATGTAGCAGAAACTGAGAACGAAATCGTGGTTAAGGCAGAAATACCAGGTATTGATCCTAAGAATGTCGAGGTAAATGTTACTGAGGATGCTGTAGAAATAAAAGGTGAAATCAAAGACGAATGGGAAGAAAAGGACGTTGGTTATTGCCGTAGAGAGCGCTACTGTGGCACCTTTGAACGGAGCATTGCTCTTCCTGCTAAAGTGAAACAGGATGAAGTAAAGGCCAACTACAAAGATGGAATATTAACCATTTCTTTACCCAAGGTTGAACCCAGCAAGCCTAAGGCAAAGAAAGTGGAAATAGAAGTAGAGAAATAGGGAACAACTTATCTATTCCTAACCTCCGAACAGGCTTTAAGCCTGTTCGGAGGTTATTTTTTTCAAAAGCTTTTTAGCTTAGTAAGTTACAGTTTAGAATAGGGACCATTCTTGCGGAGTTCTTTTTTCTGTGCTATATTTAATCCATCGGGGCGTAGCGCAGCCTGGTTAGCGCGCTTGATTCGGGTTCAAGAGGTCGGCCGTTCAAATCGGCTCGCCCCGACCAGAGTTGAAGTCCCCCTTAAAAGGCCCTTTTTCAATTTTGCGGTTTTTTCTTTAGGCTTAGTTTTTATTTCTCTCCAGCGAGCTTCATTATTCCATTTTGCCAGGTTCCTACTTTGTAACCATATATTGAAAAATGTATTATAAATTTTTCTGGACCCAGTTTTGGGAAGTTTGGCTGCAAGATTTTTTTGTACAGGTAGTTCCCAGCTTCTTGATAAGCGCTTTTTACTTCCTCGGTGTTTGTTGAGAGGGTACCTCCTTCAAAGTTTACCTTCCAGGTGGGAGTAGGTCTGGTTTCAACGTAAATGGCAAGTCCTTCGGTATCAGTTTCTCCAAGGGGCGTGGCGTAGAGGGACCACTGAACTAATTTGCTGGTTATGGTATTTATTGAATTCTGTCGTAGATTGAATTCAAGCACCTTTATTTTGAAGGAGTCGACTGTTGAAGTAAGCTCGGGATAAGCTGCGTGATATAAGGTAATCTTCCCTCTACCTTTTTTGGATTCTACCACCAGGATGGGCTGGTTTTCGCTGTACAGTGTGATTTTTGCTGTTTCTTTTTCGACTGGTCCAGCGAATAGAGAAAGTTGCTTTTTGCCTGTTTGGTCGTAAAAGAAGATGACAGGAGAATCTGTAGAGTCTACCCCTATTCTTATCCGGGCTCTCCCCTGGCTATCTCTTATGATTAACTCTTCTACGATCAGTTCTTTTATTTCAAGTATTGTTGGAGTAGCTTGCCCTGGAAAAGCACTTGCGGTGATAAAGATTGGGAAAAAAATTAGAGAGAAAATCAAGATGAATTTTGGCAAGCTGGTTTTTTCCAAAATTTCCCCTCCTTTGTGTAAACTACCTTTAGTTCAGAGATGTCAGTAAGTTTTCTTGTCTTAGATCAGTTTACCAACCTTCCTATTTTAACACAGTGTTTTGTTTCTGAAGAGACTCTCGAGTTTTATGATACATCCATAGATATATGTAGTAACAAACTCGACAAAAACTTTATAAGACTCTTCTTGGGAGAAAAACTATCAAATTCCAGGTTTTTCAGCAACTTTCAAAAAATGCTATTGACATACTTTGAAAGTTACTCTACACTAATAGTAGTAACAAATTCACTGAAAAGTAGCAATTAATGAAAAGACGGGAGTAAGGGAACGTTTTGGCTCGCAGTGATATACCCCTGTATCTTAAAATTTATCAACGCCTTCGCGAGGAAATTGAGAGGGGTAAATACAAGGTTGGCGATCTTTTGCCCTCTGAAGAAGAGCTGGCAGAAATCTTTCAGGCGAGCAGAACCACCATCCGCAATGCCCTTCAAGAATTGGAGAGAGATAACCTAATTTTCAGGAAAAGAGGGAAGGGCACTGTAGTCCAAGAACCCAAAACCGCTCAAAACCTAAACTACATTAGCTCCTTCACTGAGACCTTGCGTTCCAAAGGCGTAGAAGTTGCCACTGGTACTCTTACTGTTGAACTTGTTCCTGCTCCTCCAAAAGTAGCTGGAGCACTAAACCTTGAGGGGGGGGAACTGGTTTACCTGGTGCAGCGTACTCGAGTTACCGGAGGCTTGCCCATTGCCTTTATTACCAACTACCTTCTTCCTCGTATAGTTCCCGAGTTAGAGAAGAAGAAAGAGGCCCTTCGTACCAGGGGTTTGTACCAGCTACTTGAGGAAGAGTATGGTCTCAAGTTGCATAGAGCGATTGAGACCATTGAGGCTTACATGAGCGGTCCCTTGGAAGCGGATCTTTTGCATATCCCTGAAAAAATGCCCTTATTTCATACGGTGAGGGTTGTTTACCTCGAGGATGGGACTCCTTTTGAAGTGGATATTTCAGTTATCAGGGCTGACAAGTACGAATATAAGGTTTTTCTTGAAGGAAGGCCAAAAGAAAATAGGAGGTCTTTGAAATGAACTATTACAAAAAAAATTTATTAGAAGTTCAACCCGAGGAAGGTAGTAATACCTTTAGAGAAGTTTTAACCAAAATTGGGAGCAACGTGGTGCGAGATACCTGGATGTTACTTCGAGAGAACGATTCTGAATCACAGAGGATCCAGGTGGGCTATACGGTGGTTTATCCAGGTTGTTCCACGCGGGGACATCAGCACCCTCCGCTTGAAGAAGTATACTTTGTGCTTTCCGGTCAAGGAATGATGGAAATAGACCAGGATAGATTTGAGATTAAAGCGGGAGATGTGGTTTACATACCTTTTGGTAAGTTTCACCGTGCCGAAAATCCTTATTCGCATGCTCTTTCTTATGTATGGGTTACGGTGAAGAAAGAGGGATAGAAGTGTCCAAATTGCAGGGGACTTTGGTGGTAGATATTGGCACTGAGACTGTGCGTGTTGCCTTAATCGACGAAGAGGGAAAAATTCTGGCGCTTGCAAGTAGGAATCCTTCTTTTTCTTCTCCACGTCCATCCTGGGCCGAGCAGAGTCCTCGGGAATGGTGGGAACTCTCAGTAGCTTGCATAAAGGAACTTTTGGAACGTTTTCCTGATTTCGAGGTTCTCGCCATTGGTGTAAGTGCGCAAATGCATGCAGTATGTCCTGTAGATTCTAGAGGTGAGTTGCTTCTGGACCTGGTTCCTATTTGGTGTGATAAGCGCTCTTTGGATGTATGCAAGCGAGTTGCTATGTCACTAAATCCAGAAGAGCAGATTCGAAAAACTGCGAATTTGATAATACCTAACTGGGTTGGTCCCAAAGTGGCCTGGATAAAAGAAAACCTCCCCGAAGTTTATGAACGTACAGCTTATTTCCTTACTGCCAAGGATTACCTTAATTACTTGTTGACTGGGGAGATTGCTACAGACTATTCGGAGGCTTCGGGAACTTTTCTCTTTTCATGGGAAAAGGAAACTTGGGACGACGATCTTTTTGAACTTTTCGAATTGGATAGGAAGAAGTTTCCCCAGATAGTTTCTTCCTTTGGCATTATAGGTGTTACCAGAAAGGATGTTAACGTACTTCTTGGCCTTAAGAGGTCGGTACCAGTGATTTGTGGTGCAGGAGACATGCTTTGTTTGCTTCTTGGAGGGGGAATGTTTGAAGAAGGTCGTTCCTGTGATGTTGGAGGAACGGCTTCAGATGTTTCGGTATTTACACCCTCTCCCCTTTTGTCGCGAAAGCTTATGAATTTGCATCATGCTATCCCCGGTTGGATAAGTTTTGGCATTCTCGACAGCGGGGGAGGAAGTGTGCGCTGGTTGAGAGATGCACTTTATAGATTAGGAAATAATGGAGAAGAGCTCTCTTATCAACTTATTGATAAAGAGGCTGCTCAGGTGCCACCGGGAGCTGAAGGATTAATGTTTTTCCCCTATCTTCTTGGAGAACGCTTGCTTGGTTCTCCGAACGCAAGGGGTGTTTTTCTGGGTATTTTGCCTCATCATTGTCGTGCCCATTTCGCGAGGGCTGTGCTTGAGGGAGTTTGTTTTGACCTGAAAATGAGCCTCGACGAGATTGAACGTCTTTTCCCAGGTGAAATTAGAGAAATGTCCTGTATTGGTGGTGGAGCCAGGAGTGATTTGTGGAATCAAATTAAAGCTGATATTTATCAGAAAGAAGTTTTTACTCTGGTAGAAAGTGAGGGTGGTATCCTGGGAGCTGGTGTTCTGGCTTTCTCTGGTTTTTCGGGAAGCGATCCTCGAGAGGTTGCTCGAGCTTGGGTTAAGGAGAAAAAACGGTTTTATCCTTCAAATAAGGTGGAGTACGAAAAGGCCTATAAACGTTTCAAGAAGATGCATGATTTGTTGCAACCTGTTTTCGAAGGATTTGGAGAGGAGGTTTCTTGATGCTGGAATATCATTCTCTGATTGGTGGGGAATGGGTAAAGGGTAACCAGGGATTCATAAATGTTGTCGATCCTTCTTGTGGAGAAATTTTTGCCACTGTTTCTAAGCTTGGTAGAGGACAAATTGCTGAAGCTATTGGAAAAGCTCATCAGGGCTTTCAGGAGTGGTCGCGCACACCTGCGCTCGAGCGAAGCAGGGCACTTCTTAAGTGTGCAGTTAGGGTTAGAGAGTGTTCGGAGGAGATAGGAAAACTTCTTGCTCAGGAACAGGGAAAAAGCTTTGTGGATGCTCGCAAAGAAGTGCTTGGCGCTGCAGATTGTCTCGAATATTATGGACATCTTGCGGTTAACATCTTAGGAGAAGTTCCTCCCCCTAATGCTCCAAATTTGCGGAGTATTGCCATTCGTCAACCTGTGGGTGTGGTTTTTGCGGTTGCAGCCTGGAATTATCCGGTGAGTCTCATTTCCTGGAAAGTTGCTCCAGCACTTGCGGCGGGTTGTACGGTAGTGGTTAAGCCCTCTCGAGAAACTCCACTTTCCACAATCGAGTTTGTACGTGCCTG
>CAZMZG010000079.1:0-5839 GCA_964570785.1 uncultured Atribacterota bacterium
GGTAAGCTCCAGCAAGGCCTGCCATAACGCCCCCTACAAACACACAAACGTATCGCACTTTCCACACGTTAACTCCCATAACATCAGCCGCGGCTGGGTTTTCACCAACGGATCTTATGGAATTGCCCCATTTGGTATGAAACAACAAAAACCAGAGGAAAATTGACAACACTATAGCAACATAAACCATAACATTCTGCCCTTCAAACAACACTTTGCCCAATAAAGGGATTTTATCGAGATAGGGAATACGGATTTTAGTCAAACTAACCTGTAACGTTTTTCCTTCAAAGTGTCTTCCTAAAACACCGGTTAAACCGAGCCCAAACATAGTTAAAGCCAGGCCTGAAACTACCTGGTTTGCCCTCAAGGTGATACTCAATAAAGCGTGTATTAACGAGGAGCCCCCACCTACCATCATTCCCGCTATCATGCCAAGCCAGGGATTAGCAAAAAGGTAAGTGGTTACAAAGGCAGCAAAGGCGCCAAGAAGCATCATTCCCTCTACACCAAGGTTAAGAACGCCAGAGCGTTCTGCATAAATTTCACCAAGAGTGGCGATCACCAGAGGCGTACCATAAAGCAAAGAACGGATCAAAACGCTTTCTATCCAGGAAATGATATCCAAGGTTAAATCTCTACCTCCTGTTCTCTTATTTCTAATCCGTAACGCATAAACCTCTCTCCTGCGATAAGGAAAAAGATGATCAATCCATTGAAAACGTGCACCATTTGAAAAGGAATTCCCAATGATACCTTCAGTGCGTCACCACCAGACATTAAGGCTCCAAACAGAAACGCAGAGAGAGGAACCGCTAAAGGATTGGCTCTGGCCAGCCAGGCTACAATTATGGCTGTATAGCCATATCCTAATGAAATATGCGAAGGATGCCGTAGAAGATGATGAATACCACTTACTTCACCAGCTCCTGCCATGCCACTTAAGCCCCCTGAGAGAAACATTACCCACAGGGTGACCATTGCCTGTTTAATGCCTACCAGTTTAGCAGTTTGGGGATTTTGTCCACCTACCCGAAGGCGAAAACCAAAGGTTGTGTAGCGAAGTATTATATAACATGCAAGAGCTGCCAAAAAACCAAATACCAGAGTCAAGATGGGAATTCGTGTACTGCTTATGGTACTTAACCAAGCTTCTTTCGGAAACATGTCGGTGTAAGCAAAGCCCCGCGCACTCTTTCCTTTCCAGGGTCCATGGATAAGGTAAAGCACAAGGTTTGAGGCTACGTAGTTAAGCATCAGGGTCACTATGGTTTCATTGACCGAAAATCTGGCTTTGAGATAACCAGGTAACAAGGCCCATATCCCTCCGGCGAGAAAACCCAAAAAAAACATTGCAGGAATTATTAAGGCAGATGGCAAACCTGAGAAAAGGGCTACCCAGGTAGCGGCGCACGCTCCAAGCAGAATTTGACCTTCTGCTCCAATGTTCCAGATGGAGGCTTGAAAAGCCAATGTTAGTCCTGAGCCCACTATTAAAAGGGGAATGGTTCTGGTCAAAGTCTCTGAAAGGGCATACCAGCTACCAAAGGCTCCTTTAAATAGTGTTCGGTAACCATCTAAAGGACTAATTCCATAGGCAATAAAAATCAAACTAACGATTCCCAAAGCAGCAATAAGGGCTAAAATGGATATACTGATCACACTGATTGGTACAGGCTGCAAGTGTTCTACCAGAGTCAATTTCTTTGTTTTCAAGCCCTTTCCTCCTTTACGCCGCCCATCCAGAGACCTATTTGAGTAAGATCCCCTTCACTCCATCCTTGCTGAGGCCTTTCTTTTTTACCTATTATCTTTCCTCTAAAAAATACTAGAATCGCATCCGCAAGCAGCATCACTTCATCAAGATCACTCGACACAAGCAAAACGCCTGAACCTCTTGAAGAACTGTCAAGGAGTAAGCGATGGATAAAGGCTGTACCGGCAATGTCTAAACCTACTGTTGGTTGAGCAGCAATGATTAATCGAGGATGTCGAGAAAGCTCCCTGGCGAGCACTACTCGTTGCTTGTTACCTCCCGAAAGTAGGCCTGCCGGTAGTTCAATGTTTTGAGGGCTAATAGCATATTCCTTAACGAGTCGCACGGCTTTCTCCCTTATTTTTTTCCAGTTTATCCAGGGCCCTTTTGCGAAAGGACTGCGATAGAAGCTCCTTAAAACCAGATTTTCGCTGATGCTCATTGGTTCAACAAGGGCTAACCTTCGATCTTCGGGAATGTAGGCTATCCCTTCTTGTAAAAGATCCGTGGGTTGTATCCTGGTAAATTCTCTTCCATTCACTATTATTTTACCCTTTTTAGGACTTCTTAACCCGGCAAGTATTTCCACTAATTCTTTCTGGCCATTACCGGATATTCCAGCTATACCAACGATTTCTTTTGCCCGCACCTGGAAAGATACTCCTTGCAGGGCGGGGATGTCTCTATCTCCGGTTGCCCAGAGATCTGATACCTCGAGAACAGTTTCCCCAAATTCTGGAACTGATGGTTTTGGAGTGATTAATTCAATATTTTTGCCTACTACAAGTTCTGCAAGTTCTCGCAGGGTCACTTCAGTGGGTTTGAAAGAACCAACCACTCTTCCTTTGCGAAGCACAGTTATGGTATCTGCGATCTTTATCGCTTCTTCGAGTTTGTGAGTTATGAATATACAAGTTTTCCCTTCTTCCTTCATTGAACGCAGCGTTGAGAAAAGCCCCTCAGTCTCTGTGGGTGTAAGTACTGAAGTTGGTTCGTCAAGGATGAGGATTTCAGCCCCTCGGTAAAGGGCTTTAAGGATCTCTACCCTTTGCTGTTCACCAAGGGAAAGCTGCCAAATTCTGGCCTGGGGATCTACAGGCAATTGAAAAGCTTTTGACATAACGCGCATTTCTTCTTCAAGCTTTTTGTCAGGTAATTTAAAAGGGGCGTTTTTCAGTCCTAAAACGATGTTCTCCAGTACCGTATGAGTTTCGACCAGCTTGAAATGCTGATGGACCATACCTATACCAAGCTCAATGGCTCGTCTGGGTGAAGTAATACTCACTTCCTTACTCCGAAGCAGAATGCTTCCTTCATCGGGTTGATATAGCCCGTAGAGAATGTTCATGAGGGTTGATTTACCTGCTCCATTTTCTCCAAGGATGACGTGAATGCTCCCTTTTTCAACTCCAAAAGTGATATGATCATTCGCTAAGTTATTAGGTGGAAAACGCTTGGTTATTCCCTTAAACTCGAGGATTATATTATTGACATGCTTTAAAGTTGTTTTTAAAGCCATAGTAACATAATTTTATCAGTATTTGGCAATTTGGGAAGCATAGGTCGGCTAAATTATTGTATCTGCTGCACTAAAAAAGAGGGGCAAATTTGCCCCTCTTTTTTAGTGTTTGTTCTGCAAACCAACTTATCAGGTCTTTCAGACTTAAAAACTCTTTTCAGCCTGGTCGAGATTATCTTTGGTTATAACTGCTGGTTCAATAAGCATTACTTTTTGTGCTGGTTTCTCACCTTTTCTAAGATAATTAACCAGTATTTCAAAGGCCGTCGACGCTTGTTTGCCGGGGAACTGCTCGATGGTTGCATCAAGAACATCTTCTTCGATGAGTTTAAGAGCTTCGGGTAATGCGTCAAAACCTACAGTTATAGTTTCTTTTACATCAACTTTGCCACTTGCGTCCATAGCCTGGATAGCACCTAAAATCATTTCATCATTAGCTCCAAATACTGCATCAATTTGGGGAGTGCTCATTATGAAATCTTCCATAACTTTCATTCCATCATCGCGTCGGAAATTAGCAGTTTGGCTTTTGACGGTGATTTGAGGGTACTGATCAATAATTTCATGAAAACCAGCACTTCGGTCAATGGCAGGTCCTGCTCCTGGAGTACCAGTAAGTTCAATTACCACGCCTTTTGGCTCTCCATACTTTTCCTTGAGTTTTTCCACTATGAACTGAGCTGCTTTGCGACCACCTTCGGTGTTATCAGCTCCTACGTGGCAGAGGATTTCAACCGGAGCGCCCTCCTTAATTCTTCTATCCACAGTTACAACAGGTGTATTGGCTTTGTTCAGAGCTTCAATAGCGGGAATGACTGCTTCAACCTCAATAGGCACCAGCAAAACACCATCTACACCCTTAATAATCATGTCCTCAATTATGGAGATTTGTTTAGAAACTTCGTTCTGAGCTTCTAAGGATATTACCTCAATGTCTCCAAGCTGCTGAGCTTTTTGTTTAACAGCGTCTTCCAAAAAGGCAAACCAGGCAAAAGAGAGACTCGGAAAGGATAATCCAATAGTTAACTTTTGAGCAATTGCCACTCCCCCAAAAAGCACTACTATAGCTACTGTTATGATCATAATCTTAGTTACCCATTTCATAAATCATCGACCTCCTTTTTAAAGTCAATTAGGTTTCTCCTTCTTTTTCAAGGTTGATTTTGACTTTTAGCTTACCTGAAAACCAGAGCACCCCCTTTCTTGTTAAGTCGTTAAGTCGTTCTGAAACGTCTTTTCAGTTTATCAAGCAAGACAGCAAGAATTATAATAAAGCCCTTAACTATCATTTGCCAGTAAGGCTGAACTCCAAGCAGATTAAGCCCGTTAGATATAACTCCTATGAGCAGCGCACCTACCAGGGTGCCATACACTCCTCCTTCACCACCCATAAGACTGGTACCACCAATTATGACTGAAGCAATTACGTCCAGTTCATACCCTTGACCTGCTACCAGTTCTCCAGAGTTGAGGCGGGAAGTAAGAATGAGAGCACTCAACCCCGAGAGAAAGCCGAGTATGGTAAATGCTGATATTTTATACCGGTCTACCATAATACCAGAGAGCAAGGCAGCTTCTTCGTTACCGCCGATGGCGTAAATGTAGCGTCCAAAAACGGTACGTTTCAGTATTATACCGGCAATTATGACTATGGAAATAAAGATGATGACCGGGAAGGGGATAGGCCCCACCATACCAGCTCCTATGAAACGAAAGGCTTGACTCATCCCGGCAATAGGCCTTCCCTGAGCTACAAGAAGAGTTGCTCCTCGAAAGATGCTCATCGAGCCAAGAGTTACAATAAAAGGGTGTAGTTCTCCTTTGGTGGATATAAAACCATTCATGAAGCCAATTCCGCCACCGACCAAGAGAGGGATAACAATGCTTAAAAATAGACTACCTCCCCACTTTACCTGGAAAGCCGCAGCGATGATTCCGCAAAAAGCGACTATAGAGCCAACTGAGAGGTCAATTCCAGCCAGAAGAATTACAAAAGTCATTCCCACAGCGATAACTCCAATGATAGACACCTGACGAATTACGTTCAGTATGTTAAGGGGGTGAAAAAAAACCGGGTTTAACACACCAAAAATGATACACACAACTATAAAAGCAAGGAGTATCCCTGCTTTATCCCAGAAAATAAAGAATCTTTCTACAAAACTTTTTTTCGTTCCTTTTTCTTCACTGGTTGACTGCATTCTTTACTCTACCCCCCACTGCTAAACTCAGAATAGCCTCCTGTGTGGCTTCCTCTCGGTTGAGTTCACCGACAACTCTTCCTTCACGCATCACCAGGACTCGATCACTCATTCCAAGAATCTCAGGTAATTCAGAAGAAACCATGATGATGCCTACCCTCTTTTCAAGGAGCCTGTTCATGAGATGGTAAATTTCGACTTTGGCCCCTACATCAATACCTCGGGTCGGTTCGTCAAAAAGGTAAATATCACAGTTGCGAGCAAACCATTTTCCAAGAACTACCTTTTGTTGATTGCCCCCAGAAAGGTACATTGCTTTCTGATAAAGAGATGGTGTTTTTATGTTCATTTGCCTGACCATTT
>CAZMZG010000080.1:0-5708 GCA_964570785.1 uncultured Atribacterota bacterium
AGAGGTACAGCAGGCGCTTTCTTTGGAGCCGGGGGAGGAAGTGGTAGTTCTCGAGCGTGTCAGATATGGCAACGGTAAGCCCTTTAATTTGGGAACTTCTTTCCTTCCCTATAGGCTCGTCCCGGACATTTTTTCTTTCGACTTTAACAAAGAGTCGTTGCACTATGTGCTCAGAGCTCGCTATGGTATTGATCTGGTAATGGCTGAGGAGACCTTTGAGCCGGTAATGCCTACTTCTGAGGAGGCCCGACTTCTCGAACTGCCCCCTTTGATGCCTCTTTTATTGATGAAGGGGGTGATTTATTCTGGTGGTGGCATAGCGGTGGAGTATTTTAGTCTTAAGTTCAGGGGAGACGAAGCGCGGTTCAGCGTGCGGGTGCTAAGGAGTAGTTCATGATTCTCAAAATTAACTTGAAAAAAATAGGGAAGCAAGGGATGTGAAAGACAGGTTTTGACGTGGTCTGTTGGAGTGAATTGTCTGTTGTTTCCGTGATTTTTTGTCTTTGCTTTGGCGGATGTGTTTTCAAGGAGTTGCCAAAGGGGTGAGAAAAAATTGACTTCGAGAGAACGGGTAATAAGGACCTTGGATTTCGAGTACCCTGACAGGGTGCCCAGGGATCTCTGGTGGTTGCCGGCTGTGGAGCTTACCCAGAGGGAAGAACTGGAGAGTGTATTGAAAAGGTTTCCCAAAGACATTGAGACGGCAGAATTTAGGCCGGGATTTAGCGAAAGGCAACGTGGGAAGCCCGCTTTGGTAGCTCCTGGAGGCCATCCCCCAGTTCTTATTCCCCGGCGAGGGAAATATATAGATGAGTGGGGGAGTTGGTGGCACGTTGGTGAGGATGGTGTAATAGGGGAAGTTAAAGAGCCAGTTCTCGATACCTGGTCAAAGCTGGATACCTTTACGCCTCCCTGGGATTATCTCGAAACAGTGGATCTCCGGGAAGTAAACCGCAGCTGTGCCGATAGCGACAAGTTCATGCTTTCTGATATTTGTGCGCGTCCTTTTGAGCGCATGCAGTTCTTGAGGGGTACCGAGAACCTCTTCATCGATTTGGCATACGGCGTTAAAGAGGTCTACAAGCTTAGAGATATGGTTCATGAATTCTACCTCGAATACACCAAAATGTGGGCCAAAACAGATGTGGATGGGCTCTTTTTCATGGATGATTGGGGAGCAGAGAGGAGCCTTCTCATATCTCCCGAGTTATGGCGAGACTTCTTTAAGCCTTTGTATAAGGATTATTTCGATATTGCTCATGATAATGGAAAGTACGTTTTCTTTCACTCTGATGGTCATATTCAGGAGATTCTTGCAGACTTCGTGGAACTGGGGGTGAATGCTATTAATTGCCAGCTTTTTTGCATGGATATCGAAGGAATAGGTCGAAGCCTTAAGGGCAAGATCGCCTTCTGGGGAGAAATTGATCGCAGGACCCTTGCACTGGGGAGGCCAGAAGATGTATATAAGCTGGTTCTTCGAGTTAGGGAAGCTCTTGAAGACCCAGAGGGAGGTGTTATTGCTCAGTGTGAATGGGGAAAGAATAATCCTTCGAAGAATATCGTAGCAGTTTTTGAAGCCTGGGAGAAACCTTTGTCGGAGCTGGCTATCCTGATAAATGACTCCTGGAAGTGAGAACAATAAGGAGGGTGATGTGCTATGTCAATTTAAGAGGAAAGATTGGTTTTCTTCTGGATTGCTGGATTAAGACGCTTGGTATGGGTGTGTAGGGACAAAAGTTTTTGTCAAAATGAAAGATAAGCCAGACAAGGAGGGTTCCAAGTGAAAAAAGGATGTTTTTGGGTACTGGTGCTTTTCCTGGTGTTCAGCCTTTCCGCAGTAGCTTTTGGAGAGAACTGGAAATTTGCTATTGTTTACCCCATTGTACACCCGTTCTTTAACGAAACGACAAGAGGGGCTCAGGATGCAGCGAAAGAATTTGGTGTAGAAGTTGAGGTCCTTGGCCCGGACACAGCCGATATTAGCAAACAGGTGGCTATCGTTGAGGGGCTAATTGCCAGAGGTATTGATGGAATTGGTCTTGGAGTACTCGATCCAACTGCCCTCACTCCTTACATCAACTCCGCTATAGAGAAGGGCATACCAGTTGTCACCTTTGATACTGACGCACCTCTCAGCAAAAGGCTTTGTTTCATTGGGACAAACAATGTCGAAGCTGGAAAGCATGCGGCAAGGGTTGCGGTATCTCTTCTTGAGAAGAAGTATGGTGCTCCTAAGGGCAAGATTTGCATTAGCATGGGTGTTCCTACCCAGTTGAATCTCAACCAGAGACTTGAAGGTTTTAAGGAAGTCATTGCCCAATATCCGGATATCCAGATTGTCGATATTCAGACTGGATATGGAGATCCCGAGAAAACAACTGCTAACATCGAGAATATGGTTACTGCACATCCTGACATGGATCTCCTTTTTGGAGTTGACGCCCAGGCCGGCCCTTCTGCAGTCGTGGTGTGGAAGGCAAGAGGGTTGAAAATACCCATCGTTACCTTTGATGACCTACCCGATATTATTGCTGGGGTACGCGAAGGGATCATCACGGTAACCATCGTTCAGCGCCAGTACAACTGGGGCTATCTTATTGTTGAGAGTCTTGTAAAAGCCAAAAAAGGTAAACCTTTGCCAGTCAATATGGACACAGGTACGATTGAGGTAACCCTGGACAACGTCGACGAGCTTTACCCTGCGAGTAAATAAGCCTTAAGCTTTCACGCAAGCTGATGGAAGCACACCATCAGCTTGCGTGCCCTGGGAAGGGAGGAAAAAGTTTTGTTCTCTCGAGGCGAAATCAATGTCTTTATTTTCTTTGGAGTTCTCTTTGTTGTACTTGGGGTTCTTTCTCCCAACTTTTTGGATCTTTTCAACCTTTCCAATATGACCAGACAAATAAGTCTCTATGCCATTATCGCGACTGGTGAAACTATTGTCATGACGTCGGGCGGTATTGACCTCTCGGTTGGGTCAGTACTGGCAATCTCGGGAGTTCTGGCTGCAATGGTTAATGATGCGGGATGTGGCGGCTGGGTGGCAGTCCTTGCGGGCATAGGAGCAGGCATAATCTGTGGTTTGGGTAATGGTGTCCTGGTGAGCAGACTCAGGATCAACCCTTTTATTGTGACCTTGGGGATGTTGAACATTGCTCGCGGTGTTGTCTTAGTTATCACCAAGGGTTTTCCAATTCCGGTTTATCATGGTCCTATTCTTGTCCTCGGGCAGGGAAGTTTTTTCGGTGTGCCTCTGCTTTTCGTATTCATGGGTTTTGTTGGGATTATTATGGCAGTACTTCTTGGGAAGACAAGGTTTGGCACTTACGTGAAAGCCATTGGAAGTAATGAACCTGCGGCCTGGGCAATGGGAATCGATGTGCCGAGAATTAAGCTTATCACTTATACCTTAAGTGGTCTCCTCGCCGGTTTATCAGGAGTGCTTCTTGCTGGCCGGCTCAGTGCTGGTCAGGCTAATGCAGGAGTTGGGTGGGAGCTTGATGCAATTGCAGCAGTGATTATCGGGGGTACGAGCCTTACAGGTGGGGAAGGCAGTGTAATTGGGTCACTCATAGGGGCAGCGCTTTTGGGGGTTATTCGAAATGCCCTTGTGCTTTTCGGAGTATCAATGTACTGGCAGACAGTGGTTATTGGGTGTATTCTTATTGGTGGTATCGCTTTGAGCAGCATCCGCGAGCTGCGGGGAATTACGTATTAACAAGGAGTAAGATGCAGATGGAAGGAAGAGTGCCTCTTTTAGAAGTCCGAGATCTTGTCAAGTTCTTTGGTGGAGTCCAGGCCCTCCGAGGAGTTAGTTTTAAGCTCTTTCCTCGGGAAGTTCTGGCGCTTTTGGGGGACAATGGAGCAGGCAAATCAACGACGATAAAGATTATCTCTGGATACCTCCAGCCTGATGAAGGCGAGATTTTCCTTGAAGGGAGAAAAGTGGTTTTTTCCTCACCATCCCATGCCAGGAGCATGGGTATAGAAACGGTGTATCAGGATTTGGCTCTTTTTGGAGTGCTTGACGTGACAACGAATCTGTTTATGGGCAGGGAAGTACATCGTTTTGGAATGCTTCAGAGGAGAGCCATGGAGGGGGAAACCTGGAAAATCCTGGATAAGATGAAAACGACCATCAAGTCGATCCGTCAGAAAGTGAAGACTCTCTCGGGAGGTCAGCAGCATGCTGTTGCAATAGGGCGAAGCGTGTATGTGGGGAGCACTCCAAAAATTCTTATTATGGATGAACCTACAGCTGGTTTGGGAGTTGAGGAAAGCCAGAAAATTCTGGAACTCATCAGTGAGCTTCGAGAGAGGGGAATTTCCATTATCCTTATCAGCCATAATTTGGAGCACGTTTTTTGCGTTGCCGATAGGATTGTTGTTCTTCGAAGTGGTGAAGTTGTGGGAGAGAAGCGAACGAACGAAACCAGCCAGTCTGAAATTGTTCACATGATGATGGGCGTGACCTGTTAGTGGGTTAGTTGTTGTACTGGATATTGGGATGAGGAGTGAGTGGTTTTGAAAGAAAGAGAAAGGGTACAACTGATGATAGAGGGAGAGCCGGTTGATTACCTTCCGAGCCAGTTAGATTTTCTTCCTGCTCGTAAAAGGCGGCTTTGTAAAGAACTTGGCCTCTCGGATGAGGAAATCGAGCAATGGGCGGAGAATCATTTTTATCAGATTTACCCTCTTTGCTCGGCCGAATATTACTCTTCGGGAAGTTCCGAAGACTGGGAAAGGGCAAAGCTCGCGATTTCCTGGGGGCTTGTAAAGTATGACCAAGAGAAGGGGGTACTTTTTGACAACTGGGGGGTGGGTTGGAAAGTCAATCCCAATGGTGTCTGGCCCCTTATACACCCCCTGGAGTATTGTGATACGCTCAGAAACTTCCTTCCTCCTGATCCTACTGTTCCAGGCTTGTTTGAGCATGTTGCAGAAGAGTTACCCAAGAAACGTCAGCGCTTTTATGTCGTGGGACTTCAACATATTTCTCTCTTCGAGCGTGCCTGGACGCTCATGGGATATGAGACTTTCATGAGGAAAGTTGTCACCGATATCGGATATGTGGAACAGTTGCTTGACATGATTACGGAATACAACGTTGGGCTGGCTCAACGTTTCGTTGAGATTGGCGTAGATGCGGTACGGACGGGGGATGATTACGGGTGTCAGTTTGGATTGCAGATTTCCCCGGATTTGTGGAGAAAGCTCTTTAAAGACCGTCTTGCAAAGGTGTGGAAAATATACCGAGACCATAACATCACCGTGATGCATCACTCCTGTGGAAATGTAGAACTGATAATACCCGATATGATAGAAATAGGTCTTCAGGTGCTCCATCCTGTTCAACCCTATGCTATGTCGCTCGAAGGCCTTGCGGAAAAGTTTGGAGATGTTCTGGTGTTTCACGGGGGGATCGATACCCAAAGGATTCTTCCCTTTGAAACACCTGACCGCGTGAAGAAAGAAGTGCAAAGGTGCGTTGAGGTACTTGGGAGGCAAGGAAGGTACATCATTGCTCCGTCTCAGGAAATTATGAATGAGGTGCCCCTGGAAAACATCGTAGCCCTCGTTGAAGCTATCAAGGAATACCGGAAGTTGCGGTAGGAACCACCACTGCCTTGCGAGTTTCTGGTGCTTTATAGTTGAGGGGGGAAGCTCCGTCGACTTTCCGGCGGAAAGCGAGAGCGGGAGTAGTG
>CAZMZG010000081.1:0-5664 GCA_964570785.1 uncultured Atribacterota bacterium
CTAAAGCCGCAGCTACTTCCTCGAGCAACGCACCCACACACTCTGTAGCTTTTTTACTACTTAGTCCTGTTTTCTTTGCTACAAGCTTTACAAGCTCCGTTTTATTCACTGTTTGTCCTCCTTTCTTAAGTCAATGTTATGATTATTACAGCCATAGCTATTTTCTGCAACTGCTAAATATCTTACTTTCACTATTGAAAAAGGAGGGGGCGATTCCCCCTCCTGTCTTGCTTTTACGCAATTCAAGTATAATTATTGCAGCTGGGTCGCCACTCTGTCAAAAATATCTTCTCCTATATCCTTCTTGATCACTGGCCATACTTCCTGCCTCACCTTCTTTGCCATAGCATTGAGCTCCTCCTGGCTAAACGTAACAATTTTTATGCCTGCATCAGCCAACCTTTGCATATTTTTCTTTTCTGCTAATGGAGCCTCGTTCCATCTTTTTGTTTCTAGTTCCTTCCCTAGCTTTGTAAGAAGTTCCTGGTCTTCTTTCGACAGGCTTTCCCAGAGATCTTTGTTTATGTACCACCACCACATTTCAAAATGATCATTCACTGCGTGATATTCTTTTAGTAAATCTCTAAAATTAGCGTAATATCCCTCTGCCCCCCCTCCAATAACTCCTTCTACTATTCTGGTTTGCATTGCTGTAAACACTTCAGCCCAAGGTATTGGGGTAGCTTGATAACCTAGCGCTTTTGCAGTTAGCTCAAAGGATTTTATTGGTGGAACTCGTATTTTAGTATTTTTGGGAACGTTCGGATCACCTGGCGAGGGGACCGACTTAAGCAATCCTATTCCACCAAAATAGACAGGCCATCCAGAAATAAGGTAAATATTTTCATTCTTTGCCAATATTTCTTTAACTGTATCATATACAACTCCACCAGATTTAAACAACTTTGCAGCTTCATCGTAATTAGTGACCAAATAAGGAGCTGCTGGCAAGTTCAAAGATTTAGATACTGTAGTACCTAAGCAAGCCAGCTGCATTTCTACGGCACCCATAGAAACCCTTTCCTGGACTACCGTATAATCTCCCAATTGGCTAGCTGGGTAAACTTCTATCGTTATGCGACCTTTCGATTCTTCTTTTATCTTTTCGACCAACCAATTAACATCTCTATCTATTTCCGTTCCTGTTGGGCGTATATGACCTATCTTCCAATGATATACCTTCTCCGCAAAGGCTACTCCCGTCAACATCACAAACAAAACAACTGTTGCTAACACTACCAGAGAAGCTTTTCTCATCTTCATAACCTAACCCTCCTCTTGCTCGAACTCTTGCTTTTTCAAGTTAGTGAAACCAACTAACGTCTTGGGTATATCTTATACACCTCCCCTTTTTGAGTTCTCCACATTCTCACAAAGCAAAAACTTTGCTAGAAAGAAAAAGAAACTCCCTTACCCTTTTCCATAGCCCTTCGATAAACCATGGAAGCTACTGAAACATCCATGGCTCCTGTGCCAATTGTGACACAAAGTATTTTTTCGTCATTTTTCGTTCTGCCATGCTTTTTCCCTGCAACCACTTCTCCTAAAGTGCCATAAATGTTTTCAGCAGTAATAGCACCTGCTCCTACAAGCTCTTTCAAGGCTCCTCTGTGGAGGCATTGTTCTACATGATCAACTACTATTTTGTCAGCAGATAGTATCACATCATCAGCACATTCGGAAAAAGAACCCAAAGGGCATAAAGTAACGCCCTCTTTAAACATTTCCTTTCTGATAAATTTGTTTTTCGCGTGGGTTACAGAGACAACTGCGTCTGCCCCATCGGCTGCCTCCTGAGGAGAATCAAAAAGCTTAATTGGGGCTTTTGTCATAGGCGACATTTCTTTCAAAAACAACATAGCAGCATCTTTATTTATGTCATAAACCCTGAATTCTTTTATATCAAAAACTGAGGAAATAGCTAAAAGTTGTGTTCTTCCCTGCGTTCCGGCCCCGAATAGAGCTATTACAGGACGCTCTTTCTTTATCATTAGATACTTAAGTGCTACAGCTACTTGTGCTCCAGTTCTCATCGCCGTTATAAGCCCACCATCCATTACTGACAAAAATTGTCCATCTTCTGGATTCACAAGTATTATCATGCCTCTTATGTAAGGTAAGCCTTTACTAGGGTTGTCCTCCCATCCTCCTATAAACTTAATACCAGCCACTTTTTGCCAACCTATATATGCTGGCATTGCGTTCATACCAGCTTTGTACGGCAATCCGCTTGAACCATCTCCAAGATCTAAATGTAATTTCGCCGGGTTGATCACGCCTCCTTCACCCATGTCTTTAAAAGTTTTCTCTACCACCTCCACAACTTCTTCTATGGAAATAAGATCTCTAACATCCTCGCGACTTAACAACAGAGTGCCCACCACTCACTCACCTGCCTCCCATGTCGCTAAACTTTCTTTAAACAAACTCATAAAATCCACCAATCTCTTTTTCTTCAGCCCTCTGAAGCGCTATAGTAGCCACAGCTACGTCCATGGCTCCCGTACCAATTGGAATACAAAGAATCCTTTCTTCCTCCCTTCCTCTTCCTAATTTTTTTCCTGCAACAATTTCCCCTATTGTGGCATAAATATTCTTTTCCGTTATTTTCCCTGCCTCGCTAAGCCCTTTTAACGCACCTCTATGTAAACACTGGCCAATATGATCAACGATTATCTTGTCAGCGTTAAGAATAAATTCATCTTCGCATTCTTGATAGGACCCCATTGGGAAAAGTATTGTCCCCGGCTTAAGCCACTTATCTTTGACAAATTTGTCTTTTGACTGGGTAACGCAAACTACCACATCTGCATCTGCAGCTTCCTCTGGTGAGGAGGCTATGACTATATCGCCTTGAACTTTATTCTTCATATCTTCCGCGTATTTCTTTGAAGCATCAGGGTTAATGTCATAAACCCTTACTTCATCAATGTGAAAAATTTCAGAGATGGCCATAGTTTGAGTATGACCTTGCATTCCAGCACCAAAAAGACCTAAGCGAAGATTCTTTTTAGAATATAAATATTTCAGAGCAATAGCAGTTTGTGCTCCTGTTCTCATATTTGTTATATAAGCGCCATCCATTACCGCCCGAAAATTACCTATTTTGGGGTCTATTAAAAGTATTAACGACGTTATGTACGGCAAACCCATTCTACGTCGCTCACCAAGAAATCCGCCCGCCCACTTTATGCCAGCAGAGTCCAACCACCCAACATAGGCAGGCATGGCATTCATAAAACCCTCATATGGAGGATAAGATGCTGTTTCTCCTAGGTCCAATCCAACTTTAGTAGGGTTTATAACCGTCCCTTCTCCCATCCCTTTGAAAGTTTTTTCAACAGCCTCAAGAACATCCTTCATAGTTACAAGGGACTTAACCTCCTCCTGACTCAAAAGTCTGGTTTTAAACATTTTCCTTCCTCCCCCTGTTTTTATATGTAAATCACTCCAGACTAGAGCATTTCTTTAGCCATTCTTCTTTAAGGCGTAACGCAGTTTCTGTTGCCCCTAAACCTCCCAAAGTAGTATCTCTAAGTTCTGGTGGCAAAAGAGTTTGTACGTTCCTTAGGGCATAAATGACCTCATCTGGAGGGATTACACTCTTTATTCCTGCGAGCGCCATATCTGCAGCAGCAAAGGCATTAGCTACACCAATAGCATTTCTCTTTATGCAGGGAACCTCTACAGGTCCCGCCACTGGATCACATACCAGGCCTAAAATATTTTTTAAGGCAATTGCCATAGCTTGAGCCGTCTGCTCTGGCTGACCCCCTACTGTAATTACCAAAGCTGCTGCTGCCATAGCTGAAGCAACACCGACTTCCGACTGACAACCTCCCAGTGCTCCTGAAACAGGAGCCAAAGAAGCAATAATAGCTCCATATATGCCAGCTACTAGTAGGGCATCTACTATTACTTCTTCGCTTATTTCTCTTTTTTCTTCAACAGCACAGAGAACTCCAGGTAGCACCCCACAAGAACCAGCCGTTGGAGCCGCACAAACCCTACCCATGGAAGCATTAATCTCCATTGCAGCAAGCGCGTAGGCGATAGCAAGAGGCAAAATATTACCCCCAACTGTTGTGCCTCTCTTGCAATTTTCAAAAAGTCTCTTGGCGTCGTCTCCCGGCACAAGTCCTCCAACTACGGGGTTTTTCCCTGTAAGCCCTTTATGGGCCGATTCTTTCATAACTACCCATATCTTCTTAAGCTTTTCTCTTATAGCGCTCTTGGTAAGGGTACTCCTATTCATTTCATAATCTTCTACAAGCCCGACAAGGCCTCCTTGATGCTTTTCAGCCTTCGAGAGCATTTCAGAGATTGACAAGAAAAGCGGAGCTCCTCTGACCGGCCCGTAATCGTAAAGCATTGGAATAAATTTGACTTTCCTTACTCCTCTTATAGACGCCATAGTATTTAAGTCGTTTTTGTTTGCAGATCTCATCATTGGGAAAATTAGGAGATCTCCACTTCCTTTAGCATTCTTTGTATCTACATCAATTCCCAATTTGGCTACATCTATTTGTACGTCCGAAATCTTTCTGCCTTCAACAAACAAAATTAGCAGCGGTTCCTTTCCTCGTATAGCTACCGGATTGTCGTTTATTCTAGAAATAAGTATTTCACCGCCACCAATGGTGACCCCTTCAATAAATATTTGCCCTTCTTCACTGATCAAATTCAGCTCTATAGTGTTGGGGTTTTTATCAGATGACTTGTTTAAATGTATAATTACCTCAACGCCCTCTTCTCTGGCCTTTGCTAGAGCGTTTTTTATATCAGGGCTATCTACGCTCATGCCCAAAAGCCCTCCGACAAGGCCTGCATCCGTCATGTGCCCTTTATACGTTTCTGCTAAAGAGCCATAAAATGTAATTTCGACTTTCTTGAGTTCGGCATCTGCTAGATATCTCGCCATCTTACCAATACGTACAGCTCCAGCTGTATGTGAACTTGATGGTCCAGTCATAATAGGGCCCAGTATATCGAAAATACTTCCAGGCTCTGGCAACGCATTCACCTCTTTCTCTCTTTAACATATTCCCTCATCAAGCAATTTGTCCCAATTTTCCAACTTGGTCTCGTCTAACCCCAGTTTATTAATAGTTCTACCTTCAGAGAAAAAATCCCGCTCATTTATAACCCCTGCTATCAAAATGATGCTTTCTATCAAAGGACAGGGAATCCCAAGATGTCTTCCAAATGAAGCTACAGGCACTAAAAGGTAAGGAACATCCTCAGTCAAATAACGGTGCGAAAGGATTCTTGGAGCATCAGGCCCATGTTTCCCATAAACGGGACTTCCTTGAAGCAGCTCATAAAGGGTGTCACCTTCTAGAGAATAACTTCTTTTAAGCCACTCCTTTTGAGTCTGCAACGTGAGCCCTAATCGACTCCCCACTCTTATTCTCTCTTGATCTACCATTTCACATACCTTACATACCGAAGGAGTCATTCCATCCGTATAGAACCTAAAATTTCCTCTCTCTGATTCTATGCGGCCAGCATTTAAAATCATTGTTGGACAATGTACGACCATATTCAAATTAGAAAAAGATGTCTCTAAAACGTTCTTTGCTTTAGCAATATTTACTGGAAATATTTCCGCTAGTTCCATCCGGGCTGTCTCATTATGTTTGGAAGGCAATACCGCAAGCAAAA
>CAZMZG010000082.1:0-5407 GCA_964570785.1 uncultured Atribacterota bacterium
ATGGGTTTGCGCTGCGCTATAGCAAAGGATTTCCGGTTACTTTTTTGCCGCCTCAAGTGGGCGAGATAGGCAACGGCTTTTTGATCTATTATTTTCCTGGTGAAGGCTTCAGTTTTTTTAAAAGCCCCATTGGTTTTCTGGATGAGCGGGTGAGGGATCTGATGGGTATTGGTCCTTATGCTATCCTTGTTGTGGGAGCTATTCTTTATGTTTTTGCTTTCTTGCTTTCCCGAACTCAGTTCGGCCAGCACACCTATGCCATAGGCGGCAGCATCGATGCTGCCCGCCGGGCAGGCATTAACGTGGAAAGGCACCTGATAAAAATTTACGTGATTTCGTCTTTTCTTTCCGGTTTGAGCGGTATCATGTCCATTTTCATTTTTTCCATTGGTACCCATACTCAGTTTGCATCCAGTTTGGAGCTCTTTGCCATAGCCGCAGTGGTGGTTGGCGGAGCCAGCCTTATGGGAGGGAAGGGCAGCGTTGCCAAAACAGCGGTGGGAGTGTTCATTCTCTCAGTTTTAGAAGTGGGCTTTCTAACTTCAGGCATCATGCCCTTTTACCGCTACATTGCAGTAGGAGGTATTTTGATATTTGCTGTGATAGTGGACCAAATCCTTCCTGAACTGGGTTTTGAATAGGGGAGGTTGTGGTGCAAGTTTTGGATGTTCGAAATAAAAACTGGCTCGAAACCTTTGGTAAATACTGGATTCTTTTCTTCCTGATCGGTGAAGCTGCTTTCTTTAGTTTTGCCGGTACAGGATTTTTCAGTGCCAGGAACTTTCAAAATATCCTGGTTGCTTCCACTACCATTCTTTTGCTTGCTGCTGGTGAGACCTTCGTCATCATAAGTGGTGGGATTGATCTCTCGGTGGGTTTTGTGATGGGTTTTTCCTGTGTGGTATGTGCCAAGATGATGGTCACCTTGCGGGCCCTGGGGTTAGCTGAACCGCTGGCTGTTTTACTGGGGATTGCTGGTTGCCTGCTTATTGGACTTTTACCCGGCTTTGTCAATGGTTTTCTGGTAGCCAAGCTCCGGGTTCCCCCTTTTATTGCTACTTTCGGAATGTACGGCATTGCCTATGGCTTTGCCGAAATTATAAGCGGTAGTGTCCCGATAGCCAACCTTCCCAAAATAGTGGGCTTTGTTGGCAACGGTTACCTTCTATATTATTTGCCGGGGAAAGCTCTTACCTGGTTGAGTCCACCTCAGGGGATAAGCAGGGCTGAGGTGAGAGCACTGATTCCCCTTATTCCCAACGTTTTCTTTTTCGCGCTGCTGGTGGTTTTGGCTTTTGCTTTCCTGCTTTCCCGAACTCAGTTCGGCCAGCACACCTATGCCATAGGCGGCAGCATCGATGCCGCCCGCCGGGCAGGTATCAACGTGGAGCGGCATCTCATCAAGGTTTACATGATTTCTTCCTTTTTTGCGGCCCTGGGTGGAGTTATGTACACTCTGCGTTTTGTTACGGGAAGAGCTGATGCGGGTGCAGCCAGGATGCTGGACTCAATCGCTGCGGTGGTGATTGGCGGGGTTAGCCTTTATGGGGGTACCGGCACCATGATTGGTTCAATACTGGGTACGCTGATCATTGGCATTCTGGAAACAGGAATGGTGAATCTGGGCTTGCCTACCTATAATAAGTACGTTTGGGTGGGCGTTATTCTGGTTATGGCAGTGTTAATCGACCAGTTTTTTCTTGAAGAGCACAGAAAGGAAGGTTAAAGGCGGTGGAAGAGAAAAAGCCTCTTTTGGAAGTGCGGGATATCGTCAAGCGCTTTGGTGGCCTGGTGGCCGTTAACCGGGTAAGTATGGAAGTGTATCCTGGCGAAGTGGTGGCTATTCTGGGGGATAATGGCGCGGGTAAGTCAACCCTTATCAAGGTGGTTTCTGGGGTGTACCGGCCTGACGAGGGGCACATTTTCTTTGAGGGGAAAGAAGTGAAGATCCAGAACCCCATGGATGCGATCCGGCTGGGCATCGAGACCATTTATCAGGACCTGGCCCTGGCTGAAAACCTCAATGTGTACTCCAACATCTTCCTGGGTAGAGAGAAGCTTAAAAAGTGGTTGGGCCTGGTTTCGGTCCTGGATCACGATTATATGCTCCAGGAATCCAGGAAAATTCTGGACCGCCTGGGGATCGAGATAGCTTCACTTAAGAGCAAAATTAAGAATCTCTCTGGAGGACAGAGACAGTCGGTGGCCATTTCGCGCTCCATCTACTGGAACGCCAAGCTCCTCATCATGGACGAACCCACTGCTGCCCTGGGCGTTGCCGAACAGCGCAAGGTTCTGGACCTTATCCGCACTCTTCGGGACCAGGGAGTGGCGATAATCGTGATTAGCCATCAGCTCTACGACGTCTTTCAGGTGGCCGATAGAATGATAGTTTTGCGCCGCGGGGAGAAGGTGGGAGAGCGCCTGCGTGGAGAAACCACTCCGGAGGAAATTACCAGTTTAATAATTGGCGCGGAGCTGGTGGAGGAGGATAGAAGGGTGTAGGACCCCGCTTTATGGCAATTTCCTGTCTGGATTGTGTTTGTCATGAAGGGTCATTTTATAAGACGTTGTTGTATTGATGTTTTTTTGAGGCAGCGAACTTGTTTGCAAATATATCGGTTTCTATCAGCCGAAGGGCTTTTAAAGCGGGGATCCTGGTGTATAATTGAGAAAAACTTCTGGGGGCGTAACTTGTGGAAACCTATCACAAAGAATGGATTGACTTGCGTAGTGATACGGTGACTCACCCCACACCCGAGATGCTGGAGGCCATGCTCTGTGCCCGGGTAGGAGATGATGTTTACGAAGACGACCCTACAGTGAAGGAACTTGAAGACCTGGGGGCAGAGATGGTGGGCAAAGAAGCCTCCCTTTTTGTGCCTTCGGGTACCTTTGGGAATCAGCTGGCTATTTTGACCCACACCCAGCGCGGGGACGAAGTTATTATCCCGGAGAGCAACCATATTGTGGAGCATGAGGTGGGAGCTCCAGCGGTGATTTCCGGGGTACAGCTTCGCACCCTGTGCGATGATCGGGGGAGAGTCAGGATAGAAGACCTGGAGAGGCTTTACCGGGAAGAAGATATCCACTATCCCCGGACCAGCTTGATCTGCATGGAAAATGCCCATTCTTCAGGTTCTGTGGTGCCTCTTGAAAACCTGCAAGAAGTATACCAGTTTGCCCGCTCGAAGGGGGTACCTGTCCACCTGGATGGTGCCCGGATTTTCAATGCTGCCTGCCACCTCAAAGTAGCTGCTTCACAGATTGCCCGGTATGCCGACTCAATAATGTTTTGTCTTTCCAAAGGACTGTGTGCTCCCATAGGCTCTCTTCTTGCTGGAAGCAGAGAGTTTATCAAAAAAGCCCGCAAAATGCGCAAACTTATGGGTGGGGGCATGCGCCAGGTTGGCTACCTGGCTGCAGCGGGTATTGTTGCCTTGCGGACCATGCCTCAAAGGCTTGAAGAAGACCACCAGAAGGCTCAAATTCTTGCCCGCAAGCTTTCAAACCTGGAAGGGATAGAGGTCTTCTGGGATCGTCTGGATATCAACATGGTTTTCTTCCAGATTAAGCGAAGCGATTTCCCCCATCGCGATTTTTTGCAGTTTTTGCTTGATAGGGGTATCAAGATCAACCCGCCAATGAAGGGAGAGTACCGTTTGGTTACCCACTATTGGGTAACTCATCCTGATATAGAACATACTGCTTCTGCAATAGCTGAGTTTATGGAAAGGGGTAAAGAGTGAGCTTTTGAGATGCCCTCGGGCTTTTAGTTCGCTTGAGTACGCCATTTCCGAGCGCCTCAAAACCTTGTCATCATATTTTAAGGACTTGTGTTTGAGCGTCGATTCTTTTAGGAACTCCTGCTGCTCAGCCACCAACCGGCAAGCCACCCGAAAAGGAAGTTGGAGGAAGTAACCTCCACAAAGTGGGCAAAGCGAATCTCCTGGGGCATATAGGGGTTGGGAAGAAGCAGTAAAAACCCCATCAGTACCGAAAAAAGAAGGGCAGAAAGCAAGGCTTTTTCCCACCGTTTTCCAGTGACAAGACGGGTGATGAGCAGAGCAATTGCCGCAAAAGCAAGACCACGCAACACCTGAAAGGGTAAAATCCAGGCGGGAAGTTCGAGCCCGGCGTAAAACTCCTGAAAGGCCTGAGCGGCCAGGGGTCTGAAAACAAAAAGGCCGAAAGATAGGTAGAAAGCTGCATAAAGAAGAGAAAGTGCCAGTAGCTTTGCCGGCAGCCACTTTCGAGGAGCAATGGTTGGGGAAACCTCTGTGAATCGCTTTTTTCTGAGCAGCTTGCCGTGTATTGCCAGCAAGAAAAAGCTGAAAAGAAGTGCAGTCAGAAGGCCCTGGAGGAAAAAACGAGGTACCATTTCAGCGGGGACTACAGAGACAAGATAGCGAAGAAAAAGCAGAGTTTCTATCTGGGAAAGGGCGGTGGTTATGCCAAAGAAGATGGTGAAAACTGCAAGGTATAATTTCCATCCCTGGTATCGAGAACGAACCGTAAGGTAACTGAGCACCGCGGTTTGAGTTAGTCCGACCAGAAAAAGTACTGGCAGAGAGGCCGCCGTTTCCACGCGAGCACCTAACCCGGACCAAGAAGCAGCAATTGCCTGGGAAAGTAACAGGTATAAAGTAAGGACGATTAACTTTATGGCTTGGAAGAGTAATTTAGGCATTTTGAAAAGCTCCTCTCCTCCGGAAGGGTTTTTCTCAGACAGTGTAACACAGAGAATATGCTTTTGAAATTATGAAGTGCATGATCGTTCGCAGGGGAAACTCAGAATTCCTGGTGGTAATGCTTACCAACTCTGGGGAACTGGCCGAACGGAATTTTCAGTGCGGGAGAGTCGTATGGCTGCTCTTTTGAACAGCATTGCTGTGGCTATTTTTGCCACTCTGATTGCTATGGCTTTGGGGGTACCTGCCGGATATGTACTGGCCTGCTTTAAGTTTCGCAGAGTAAAAAAACCGGGACCTTACCATCTGGTATCTTTCTCAAAAGAGTTTTGCCACCGGTAGTAGTGGTTATACCCTTCACTTCCCTTAAAGCAAGAACCTTCCCGGTTTATTTAGCGGGTGCTGAAGACACCAGAGGGGTCCAGTTCTGGTTTATGGCGACCAGGGCTATTCTGGCTCTGGGGCCTCCAGTTGTCCTTGCGGTAGCTATCTTTTGAGCAGGCTTTGGTTCTAAACTCCACAAAGTATTTATTTTATAGGGAAAATAGGGTATAAATAAAGTGGTAAGAAAGACTTAAAGAGAGGGAATTCAAAGGAGAATCCCCCTTGGTTGGCACCGGGGCTTCTGGTCTTTCGTGGACAAAAAATGAAATTTTGTGCTTGTCAAAATAGAAGGATACCTTTTCTCTTTGTGGTAGTACTTTTGTTCTTATTTT
>CAZMZG010000083.1:0-5305 GCA_964570785.1 uncultured Atribacterota bacterium
CGCCATCGGCACCAACCCCAAAATGGCGGTCACACACCCTTTTTGAAAAAGAGGCCCTATCCTTTACTCCTTGCAACTCTTCTTCTTCGAAAATCACAAAGTCATTGCCCAAACCATGCATCTTGACGAAACGCATTTTACTCACCTTCAAGACCCAAAATTGGCTCCAACCCAGAGAAGAAGCGCTTCCTGTTCACTGCTTCTTTCACAGCCACAGCAACTCCCGGCATGAAAGAAGCCCTGGACAGCGAATCATGTCTTATGGTCAGAGTCTGCCCTTCATCACCAAAAATAACTTCCTGATGTGCAACCAGTCCGGGCAGGCGAACGCTGTGCACCCGAACGCCGTTTACCAGAGCACCCCTCGCTCCAGAGTAAAGCTCCTCACCCTGGGCAGGGGCGGCTTTACCTCCGGCAATCGAAAGTGCTGTCTTTATAGCCGTTCCCGAGGGAGCATCTTTTTTCTGGGGATGATGCATCTCAACTATTTCAACCCCTCTCATAAACCTCGAAGCAATGCGGGCAAAATACATCATCAAAACCGCGCCAATTGCAAAGTTGGGAGCCACCACACAACCCGCATGACCTATTTCGCTGGCGCGGCGCAAGTGCTCAATTTCTTCCTCCTTGAGGCCAGTCGTCCCCACCACTAATGAGATCCCTTTCTCCAGGCTTTCCAGATAAACTTCCAGATGCTCACGAAAAGCCTGAGCATGGGTAAAATCGACTACAACCTCTGAAGAGGTCCCTGTCAGAGCCTTCTTGAGACTGCTCTCTATTAAAACACCTGTTTTACCTATTCCAGCAACCTCTCCAGCATCTTTTCCTACCTCAGAAATGTCGCAGGCGCCGACCAGCAAAAGCTCCTCATCACTAACCACTGTCTTGACTACTTCCCTGCCCATTTTGCCTGCCGCACCGGTTACCAGAACCTTTATTGGTAACATAGTTTCCTCACCCCCGTTTTCTTTAATTTTCGGGGAGAATATCTCTCCTTATCAGGTCGCTCAAGCTTTCCGGTCTTACCACCAGCTCAGCCTTACCTTCTTTAACAAATACCACACCAGGACGAGGAATCATGTTGTAGTTTGAAGCCATAGTGTGGTTGTACGCACCAGTCCCTTCTATCACCAGGATATCCCCTGTCAACAACCGGGGCAACTCGATCTCAGGGATAATTACATCTCCTGACTCGCAACACTTCCCTACCACGGATACCTTTTCCCGGCTCTCATCAAGCATGCGGTTGGCCACCAGGGCCTGATAGCGAGCGTCATAGAGCACAGGACGAGGATTATCGGTCATCCCTCCGTCAACGGCAACATATTTTTTAATACCCGGAATCTCCTTGATGATTCCTACTCTGTAAACCGTGTTGCCCGCTGTGTTCACAATGGAACGGCCCGGTTCCACAATCAGGCGGGGCAACGGGAAAGAATGCTCCCCACACCACTCACGGACTCTGGTGGTAATAGCCTCAACATATTGCTCGATGGAAGGAAACTGATCTTTTTGTTCATCAAGGTAGGGAACACCAAGTCCTCCTCCCAGATCCAGCTCTTCCAAAAGAAAACCAGTCTCTTTCCAAAACTGGAACATAAATTCAAGCATAACCTCACAGGCTTTCAAAAAGGGCTCCAGGCTGTCAATTTGCGAACCTATATGGCAGTGAACACCCTTAACCTCGAACTGAGGTAAGGCAAGGGCCTTTTCCATGACCTTCCTGGCAACACCCTCAACAATGGGTAGCCCAAACTTGCTGTCGATTTTACCGGTAGTAATGTAATGATGAGTGTGGGGGTCAATGCCCGGGGTCAGCCTAAAGAGAAGGGGCAACTTTCCGTGAACGTAACTTTTTACTTCTTCAGCAAGGATTTTAAGCTCTGCCTCGCTGTCCACTACCCAGCGCCCCACTCCTTCCCGCAAGACCATATCCCTCTCCTGAGGGGTCTTGTTGTTGCCGTGAAAAATGATTCTATCTGCAGGAAAATCGTTAGAGCGTGCAATGTAATACTCCCCACCGGAGACAACGTCCAGAAAAAGCCCCTCTTCAAAAACAATGCGGCACATAGCAGAGCATATAAATGCTTTGCTGGCATAGGCAACAGCGTAATTGGGGTAAAAACGCTCAAAGGACTGTCGATAAAGGCACATGCTTTCTCTGAGCAAAGCTTCATCAAAGAGGTAAAGGGGGGTCCCAAACTCCTGGGCTAACTGGACAACATCGCACCCCCCGATTACCAGGTGGCCATGCTCGTTTATCTCCTTTTTACCCAGCATCATCCCAACCCTTTCTAAGGTTTTTGCCTTTCTTAACATAAGAAACTTCAATTGTCAACGATAATGGAAGACCCTCAGTGTCTCAGCCAGGAAAAATCAGGGAGGCATATCCCACCACCTGGGAAAAGTCTCCACTCACTTCTCCGCTATGGGCGTACTGGAGAAGGCGGGGTGGAGGAGCATCTTTAAGCTTCTGATAAAGCATTAAAATGGCAATTGCTCCCGGACCGCACACGCTTACCGAAGCCTTTTGCAAAAAGGCGTAAAAACCTTCCACGTCCAGATTCAGTATGTAAGATATCGCCTGCTGATCTTTCTTTTCAGCAATCTCTGCAGGTTCGTAGTGGCTAAAGTCACTGCTTGCCACAATGACCAGGTTTTTCTCTTTAGAAAGCTCATACAGAGCCTCGGCTATCTGCTGGGCCACTCTTTTCCGCTGGTCAAGGAGCACTATGGGGATTATCTTGAAAGGGCAGGACAGGAAGTACTGCAAAAAGGGTATCTGAACTTCGACAGAATGTTCTGCAAAGTGAGCTTGCTCGTCGAAAGCAAAAACCGGAAAATTTTCCTTCAGAAAACTGGCCGCTTCAAGGTCCAGTACGACCTTTCCCAGGGGCGTAAGCCACTCTTCTTCTTCGCTCAAGGCAACCGAAGCTCCATAACCCCGGTGATTAGGTCCGATTATGCAGAAAGTGGTTTCCCGGTCAAGCCGGGAAAGGGCTGCAAAGGACCAGCAGGCAACAGCTCCAGAGTATATGTAACCAGCATGAGGACCGACCACACCGTTTACTTTTTCAAAAAAGGGAACTTTTTCAAGGTTTCCACCCGGACCAAGGGACGATTGCTGAAGTTCCTGGATAAGCAGTTTGATTTCTTGAGCGTCTCCGGGGTAAAAATAACCAGCTACCGCGGGTTTTCTGACCATTGATCACCACTCCCGGTACCTTCGAATTCGCAGACGGATAAAAATAAGCAAAAGCAGAACGAATAACAAAGCCAGTATAATCAGGAGACTGTTAGCGCCTCCTAAAAGAGCAAAAGAAAGCCAGAGATAGGGAAAGAGCGCATTGCGATATCCATACTGGTAAGACCTTTTGTAAAAAGAAAGGGCCTCTCTTGCTCTCCCCTCTTCTCTCAGTAAAGACGCCTTCCGAAAGTAAAGCTCCCCCAGTGTATTTTTCCAGGAAGGCCGATTTTCAGGATCCTTGAGGAAAAGCTGCTCCGCCTGGGCAATCATCCCCTCCAGGTCTCCAACCTTCTGGTAGGCTTCAAAAAGCATTTTTAGCGTTTCCGGCCTCTCCCGTTCTTCAAGAGAAAGGCGCTCCACATACTGGAAAAACTCCTTAATCTTGTCCTCTTTAAGGAGTTGAGCAAGATATACCTCGGGCTTAAGCAGAGAAAAAGCCTCTATAACCACAATTCTCATTCTTCCAGCATCGGCAACCAGAAGGCGCCCTCCACTATCCACCCACAGGCCCTCAGGGTGAGAAAAACTGAAAGAAGCGTCTCCACCCTGGCCCAGGATGTAGCGCAGCTTCCCGTTCAGGTCGTATATTTTCACCCGATGGTTATTGTAATCAGTTACAAAAACCCACTCCCCCTTTATGAAGAGATAGCGAGGCCTGTTAAAGCGCTCTTTATCACTGCCCTCGCCACCGAACTCAAACAGGAAACTGCCGTCAGGGCCAAAAACTTTAACCAGATGATGCACCGTGTCAGCAACCCAGATTCTTCCCTGAGCATCGACCGCAATGCCTCGGGGGTAGTAAAACTCGTCTTTTCCTATGCCCTCCTTACCAAAGGTGAAGAGGAGTTTACCGGACTCATCAAAAACCACTATCCTGGAATTATCGGTGTCAGTAAGGTAAATGCGACCTCCACTTACCCAGATACCCCGGGGTCCTTTAAGAGGAACCTTTTCCGGTTTGATTACCGATTCAACCTGATAGCTTTTCCCATCAAGCACTCTTATCTGGTTGGCTTTCTGCTCAACCACGTAAACCCTGGCTCCATCTCCAGAAAAGGCGATGCCCACTGGTCCCTGCAAACCCTTGACCACTCCGGACAGTTTCCAGGAAGAGTCAAAAACCAGCAGTCGATCCTTATCCCAGTCGCTAACCAGAATCTCTCCCGAAAGCGGATTTTCAGCAACGTACACCGGATATCCAAAGAAAGGAATTTCATCTTCAAAGCTGTCTATGACCCTCTCCAGAACGAATTCCTGAGCATCTGCACCCATGAACGCTCCCACCAGAAAGAACAGCCCCAAAAAGAAAATTAGAACCCGGCGCCAGTTCCCTTCAAGAGACAACTTGAATCAACTCCTTCATTTTACTTTTTACCTCTTTTTCAACCGCTTCCGGTTCTCCAGAGTCCAAAAAGAGCGGAAGAGAAAAATGAACAGTAATAGGAAAGGGTTTTGGGAAGGATTTCCCTCGGGGGAAGCTTTCGAAAGTGCCCCTTATACCGGCCACCACCACCGGCACTCCAACCTTAATCAGGAGCTTCACTACCCCGGGCTTGAAATCCAAAATCTCTCCCTGGTTGCGGGTCCCCTCCGGAAAAAGGCAGACCACTTTTCCTTTCCGCAAAAGAGAAAGCACCCGCTTGACGGCTGCCGTGTCTTTCTCGCCCCTGCGCAGGGGGAAAGCACCAAGCTGCTTCAGGAAAAAGGCAGCCACAGGGTTACGGAAGAGCTCCTCCTTGGCAACGAAGTAAACTCTCCTGGGACAGGCACAGCCCACAACAACCGGGTCAAGGTAGCTTGAGTGATTGGCCACAATAAGACAGGGGCCGGAGCGCGGGAAGTGCTCCTTCCCTCTCACCCGGAACCGGCAGAAAACCAGCAGCAAAAACAGGGCTATGGCTTTACTCAGATAGTAAATCACTTCGCTCACCGGAAAAAGTTTTTGTAGTTTTATTGTAAGGATTTGTGGAAACTTAATCAACCGGTGAGCAAAATAGAGTCTTTCCCAAAAAGCGAGAAACTATCACCGGAAAGTGTCTTGATGAATCACCTTCCAAT
>CAZMZG010000084.1:0-1078 GCA_964570785.1 uncultured Atribacterota bacterium
AAAAGCCCTGCCAGGTGGCAGGGCTTTTTTATTTGGGAAACTCGATATTCTTTCTCTCAAGCGCAAGGACTAAAAAGAAGGGCCCGCCTTACACCAAGAAAGATTTAAAAAAACCCGGTTACCCCGTGTAACCCAGGCTGGGGCATCTAGCAGACCATCCCTTCCTTCTTCAGGACTTTTTCTCACAGGACACCTTTCAAAATCTTGCCTAACTCCGCTTCAGCGCCCTCTTCACTGCTCCCCCAACCAAAAGAGCAATTGCCCCTCCGGCAAGGGCGGTCAGAAGCTGGGGAATTTGCATGGCCTGAGCCACCCGGGGTGGCACTTCCACCAGATAGCGCACCGCCTGGGAAAGGAGCAGGTACTTACCAAACGCTGCTAAAACCAGGGCTAAAACGTTTAGCCAGGGAACTTCCTTCTTCCTGGTTATTAAGGAAAAAATGATTACCAGAAGCGCATTCCCCAGCATTATAAAAGGCACCACGGGGGCAAGGGGAGGAGGTAAAATCCCCCGCAAAAGAGCAATCCAGGGGGTTAAAAGCCCAATCACCACACCGCTTCCCATGCCCACCAGCGAAGAAGCCAAAAGTAAAAAAGCGTTGACCAGAGGTCCGGTGAACCACTGGGGCAATCCCAGAAACTGCACCGCTAAGGTCAAAGCAAGGAGCACTGCAGTGCGGGTGAGCCACAAAAGCCAGCTTTGAGAATTTTTCAAGCTCTCTTTCCTCCCCCCGGAAAGCTAATTTTCAAGTTCATTGAGCATTTTTCTTTTTCTTGGGGCGGTACTTCCCGTAAGTCCCCAGAAAAATTTTACCTCTTTTGGTCCTGCGATCGCCTTTTCCCATCATCGATCCCCCTTCGCTTTGGTGTTTTTCGACTTTAAATAGTATAGCAACTCCAGTGCGCAAAGCAAAGTTCAAAACTGCACCTGGACCGGCTCTCTCCCTTCTCCTTCCACTTCAAAGTATTCCTTTTTAGCAAAACCCAGAGAGCGAGCGAAAAGGTTGGCTGGGAACTTTTCAATAGTGGTGTTGTAGCGGAAAACGGTGTCGTTGTAAAACTGGCGGGCATAGGCGAT
>CAZMZG010000084.1:1178-5243 GCA_964570785.1 uncultured Atribacterota bacterium
GTCTCCACCAGATTGGGAATGAGGTCGTAGCGCCTGCGCAGCTGCACATCCACCTGCGCCCAGGCGTTCTCAACCCGGTTGCGGAAAGTGATCAGGCGGTTGTAGAGGACCATGAGGTACAGTCCCACGATGATTAAAATACCCAGAATAACCCAGCCCATGAACACCCCACCTCCTCGTTAATTTGCAATCAACAGCTTCTAACCGGCACTGGATGAGCCACCTCCGCCACCACCACCCCCGCCGCCTGAAAAGCCTCCCCCCACTGAGGAAGAAGAACTCAACGCCTGACGCAGATTGGCCAGGTTTTCCATACGATGGGAGAGGGCATCTAAGCCAGAGAGAGCATCCAGCGCAGCCAGGCCAAAAGCTGCACCGTGTACCGGATAGTACCAGGAAGGCGCCACCAGGTCGCGGTGGCTTTCTTCAGCGTAGCGCCGCAGGTTCCTGAGGAGCTTCTCAGCCACTCCCAGCACCACCGCATAGATGAGGTAGCGGTCCCAGATTTCAAGCAGGGTGGGCGGAGCCTCACGCATCAGGGAAAAATCGCTGAGGAATTTTCGAAAAGCCATGAAGCGCCGGAAGATAAGCGCGGCTTCCCTGCTCCATCTACGCAAAACTTTTTGCCCTAAAAGAGCAAAAAAGAGAGCCAGAATCAAAAAGGGCACTCCCAGAAAAACAAGCGGAGAAATCACAGCCAGCAAAATGAGCAGAAAAATGCCCCCTATAAAATAGACCACACCCAGGGCCGTAAAGAGGTTTTTCTTTTTTTCAGAGAGGGGATCCAGGAGTTTGAAATAGCGCTTCTCGAATTCTTCCCGCAAATCCCTGCCCCAGCTCCCGAGAAAGCGCAGGAAGTTGCTGCGGTTAGCCCGCATTTCCTTACCCCAGTTTTCGATATCAACGGTGGAGACTTCCTCTCCATCTTTGCTGATTTTAAAGAGAAGATCCAGCACCTCTGCTTCAAAGCGGTTAAGCTCTGCCGATACAGTTTCCCGGTCCCGAGCCCGGTCAGTAAAGCGGAAGACCAGGTATTCTCTTTTTCTGATCCAGCCTTTTCGCTCTTCTTCCCGCACGGTGAGAAATCCTCGCCGGGCAAGGTCCAGAATGGTGGCCAGAAAAGCACGACTGAGCAGGGAGTTATCTCGCTTCTGGCTTAAAATAACTCCCAGAAAGCAGGGGGAAATATCAAGCGGTGGCTCCTGTTCGTATTCTCTCTGGTAGTCAAGGTGAGGTTCTCTTCCGTAGCGGAAATAATAGACCACAAAGAGCAGCAGGTAGAAAATCCCAAAACCGACCAGCAAAAAAGCGGCCACCGTCCCCCATAGATAAACCCGCAACTCTTTCGATGCCAAACGCCGCTCCTCTTCAAGAATGGCCTCATAGCGCCTCTGGGGAAGGGGAGAAGCTGCGCTGAAAAGGGAAGGACTGCTCAAAAGGCGCACCTCCACGAAGCTATCAGCGGGGATGTTCTGCAATCTGAAGCGCACCGTACGCCGGTCCTCAGAAAAAGTCATTTCCCCGGGTGGAGCCTTGCTGTGGACAAAGAGCTTGAAAAGCTCCGGGCTGGGTTGGGGAAGGGTAAAGGTGCTCTCAAGTTCCGAAATTGCTGTGTGCTGGTCTTCAATCACCTTCCAGTAAAACTGGGCCACATCCTGATAGCGCTCTACGGCTCCCTTAAGCAGGTATTTGATGCGAAAGGCACGAGTTTCATCCCGTGCCCGGTACGACCAGCGTACACCCACCGCCTCTGCATCCTCCAGGACCTCATAGGGAAGGAGTTCTCCGCTTTGTGCGTCCCACACCCCCTCAAACTGGATATCCTCTACACCTTTGCGCAAAATGCGCAGCTCGGCCCAGGAAAAGCTCCCCTCAAAAGAAAAATAGCGCTCCTCGCTCACCTCCACATCGCCGTTTTCAAGGAGCAAAAAAGACTGCACGATGCGGGGGTGGTAGTAGCTTTTGGCGTAAGCACCGCCAGCAAAAAGAAAAACCAGAAACAGAAAAAAACACAGAACCCAGCCTGAACGCTTCATTGCTCCCCCTCCCTTGCTTAAACTGCCTATAACATAGCAGAAAGCGGTGCTTTAAACAAGCTGGATTTTTGAAAACAAAGGTTCTTCCAGAAATCCCAAAGGAAAGGCTACAGTGCTCGCAACCCCTGTACTGGGGTTTGCTCTCCAGGGTATATCCAGCGCGGGCGACCGCTTCAGCATTCTTTCTTTATGTACTTCAGTATCAAATCTATGAATCGGTCGAAATCTGAAAGCTCATTTGCGGCTATTTCATATACTTTTTCTGAAGATATCTCTTGATAACCGTGAACTACTTTATTCCTAAAGCCGATCATCTGGCTGAAGGTTAAAAAATCTTTTTCAGCTATCAGGTTATTTTCGAGAAGAATGCCGAGGCCGTCTCTTGCGTCAACCGGGGCTTTTTTAAAGTGTTTTGCGCAAATATGGTAAATTATATCAATCATAGCTTCAATGGCAACCTGAAGAGAGTACTTGAGACCTTTGATCAGCCAGGGGTCGCTCAAAATTTCTTTCCTGCTTTTGCTCTGTATCAAAGACTCTATTTCATTGACCTGTTCTTTGATAAAGGCTATTTTTTTAGCAACAATTTCGTTTTCTGGCATTAGAAGTTTACTCCCGCTATAATTTCAAGGGCTTTTTTGTATCTCGGATAGACATCTGCATATCTCCGGCTGATCGATTCTATAACATCCGAAACAACCACTTCATTTCTAATCAGAAGAGGAACACCATGCCTTAAAATTTCGAAAGCAAGAATGGTATCCACATCCCTTACCGAAACCAGATCAAAGGGGTGTCCCTCGAAATTTCTCAATGCTAAGTAAAGCTTCCCTAAAAAAAGGTCCAGTTCTTTGTCTGATTTTACTGCACCGGGCACAAGTATCAGGCCTAAATCGATATCGCTATCAGGCCTCATTCTACCCACAGCAGAACCAAAAAGATACACGCCGGCAATCTCACTAAATTGGCCGACTTTTTCTTCCACATAGGCCTTCAACTTACACCTGTCAATTTGAATCAGATCTGACGGCATTCTTGTCACTCGCTTTTGCCCAACACCAGAAACTATTCAAGAAAATTCTATTACAAGAAACCAGCAAGTCAAGATAACGGGATTCTATGTCGATTTTTCGGTTGCGTTTTAGATGACTTGATGCGATCTATTTACTTTGTGTCTCAAGTCTGGAAAAATAGAGAAAGGAGTTTGCGAATCATTGAACACAGGAGGGTAACAGAATGGATTACGGACGCTTGAAAATCGAAGATGTGGTGGTAATCAGCATCTTCCCCGGAGAGTACGTGCTGGAGACAGTCGAAGAAGTGATCCAAAAGGAGAAGATTAAAAACGGTGTGGTTCTGACCGGCTTTGGCACCCTGAGCGAAGTGCATCTTCACTGGGTAACCACCACCGGTCTTCCTCCAGTAGAACATTTCGAAAAATACGAAGGGCCTTTCGAGCTGCTTTCTTTGCACGGGGTAATCGCCAACGGAGAACCTCACATCCATGTCGTGGTGTCTGATGTCAAAGGAGCCTACGGAGGCCACCTGGAGCACGGAAACAAGGTTCTTTACCTCTGTGAAATGGCTATTGGTGTTTTATCCGAAGCACCGATGAAGCGCGAAATAACCAAAGAAGGCTTGAAACAGTTGCGCTTTGGGAAATGAATTAATCAATCAGGCGTGCTCTTCGAAAAAGTTATGGGGCACGCCTACCCATTAATCAACAACTGGAGACCACTTCTCTTTGCAAGGATTGGTGCGAACGGCCAGAGAGAAAAGAGGGCTTACCTTCCCTGATCCGTCTCCACATTGTAAAAGAAGAAACTTTCACCTACGCCTAAGATTCCACGAAACATTGCAGATAAAGAACTCTTTGGTAGGTAAAATAGCTTGTTCACGAGCTTTCCTGGTGGTTTTGTCACTTTCACTCCCCGACCGCAACTGTAGCCTGCAAGCAAGTTAACGCTATCCAAAAACACACAAACACTTGTTTTTAAGGCCCAAAAATGGTATAATTATTAAAACTTTT
>CAZMZG010000085.1:0-5107 GCA_964570785.1 uncultured Atribacterota bacterium
GCAATGCTCCGCGATTTCAGTAAAGTTAGCTGAAGGTAGACAGCGGCTTAAAAGGAGTTATCCATGGAAATAATACCGGTAAGTCAAAGAGCATTCAAGAAAGCGAGAAGGCACTGAATGATGTAAAAAACGACCGATGACCTGAAGAAGTAACGATAGTTTATTAAAGTTTTTTGCGACTTTGCCCGGAAGGTGCTTTCTCACTCAGGCTGGCTTTCAAAAGGGGAAATTTTTTTCAAACTGTGAACTGTTCGTAAAACCACCTGGCGTTGTGCACCCAGTTGCGGTTTAAGTTGTCAGGGAGAAACAGCGCCAAAACACAGGGAAGGTGCAGAAAAGCAATGGAGAGAGTTTGACTTTCTTTCCCCCTTCTTCTAAAATCCAGAAAAATCATCAGGAGGTTCAAGCCTTGGGGAAAGAAATCCGCAAGAAAATAATGCTCGGTAACCAGGCCTTTGCCCGAGGAGCTTACGAAGGAGGAGTGGAAGTAGCCGCAGGATACCCCGGAACCCCCAGCACGGAAATCCTTGAATTCCTGAGTCAGTACCGCGAGGTCCACTCCCGATGGTGTCCCAACGAAAAGGTGGCTTTTGAGGTTGCCGCAGGTGCCGCAATTGGCGGAAAAAGAGCCCTGGCCACCATGAAGCATGTGGGGCTGAACGTGGCCAGCGATGCTTTGATGACTCTATCTTACACCGGAGTGAACGCTGGTTTTGCCTGTATTGTGGCCGATGACCCGGGGATGCATTCCTCCCAGAATGAGCAGGATTCGCGCAATTACGCTTTCTTTGCCAAAGTGCCCTGTCTGGAGCCTTCAAGCAGCGCCGAGGCGCTGGAATTTGCCCGTCTGGCTTTTGAGCTCTCTGAGGAGTTTGATACTCCAGTGCTGGTGCGCTCTACCACCCGCATTTCCCACAGCCGGGGTGTGGTTACCCTGGGAGAACGAAAAACCGTCCCGGTGCGGCCTTATCAAAAATGCGCTCCTAAATACGTGATGATTCCTGCCTATGCCCGCACCCGGCGCCGGGAACTTGAAAAGCGCCTGCAACGGCTCCGGCAGTGGGTGGAAGAAACATCCCTCAATCGCATAGAACTCCGAGATCCTTCCTTAGGAGTGATCACCGGAGGGGTGCTTTACAGCTACCTGCGCGAGGTGGCACCCTCAGTTTCTATTTTGAAATTGGGAGTAAGCCATCCCTTGCCCATGGAAAAAATTCGCACCTTTTCCCAGCAGGTGGAAAAGCTTTTAGTGCTTGAAGAGCTGGACCCTATCTGGGAGCGGGAAATCAAGGCTGCCGGGATAGCAGTTAGAGGTCGGGAAATTTTTCCAGGCATCGGCGAAATAACCCCGGACATCATCGTGGAAGCCCTGTTCCCCGAAAAGAAAAAGGAATACCTGACTTTTGATGAATACCTGCTTCCCCGCCCGCCGGTGCTCTGTGCCGGCTGTCCGCACCGTGGAGTGTTCAAGGTGCTCAAGGACCTGGGAGCAACCGTTTGCGGGGATATTGGCTGCTACACCCTGGGAACCCTGCCTCCCCTCTCTGCCATGGACACCTGCATCTGCATGGGTGCATCCATCTCCACCGCTGAAGGGATAAAGCGTGCTCATCCCGAGCTCCGGGTGGTAGCGGTGATTGGAGATTCCACCTTCATACACAACGGCGTCCCTCCCCTGATTGATGCGGTGTACAACCAAACCCCCATCGTGGTGCTCATCCTGGATAACGGCACCACCGCCATGACCGGAGGGCAGGAACACCCGGCAACAGGAAGAACTCTTTCCGGAGAAGAAACGGTGCGCCTGGATTTTTTGCAGCTTGGCAAAGCGGTGGGAGTTCCCCGAGTGGAAAAAATCAATGCCTACCACCTTGAAAAGCTCAAAACAACTCTTCAGGAAGCCTTCCAGGCACCCTACCCCACCCTGATCGTGGCGGAGGGACTCTGCCAGCTCAAAAAGAAAACCAGAAACCGGCCTTTCACCGTGAATGAAACGCTCTGTCAGCTCTGCGGACTGTGTGTCAGCACCGGTTGTCCAGCCATCGAGAAGGGAGAGGCCATTCGCATCGCTGCCGAGCGCTGTGCAGGGTGCGGGGTGTGCGCTACTCTGTGTCCTTTCGGAGCCATCGAGGAGGTGAACCCATAATGCGGGGAAGTATTGTGCTTTGCGGTGTGGGAGGAATGGGAATCCTCAGGGCCAGCGAAATCATCGCCGAAGTGCTGCTCCAAAAGGGGCTCATGGTGTGTCAATCGGAAGTGCACGGCATGGCCCAGCGGGGAGGAAGCGTGGTAACCTATCTTCGCTTCGGTAAGGAAGCTTATGCGCCTTTGCTGCAGCGGGGTGAAGCGGACTTCATGATTGCCTTTGAGCAGATGGAAGCCCTGCGCTACATTCCCTACCTCAAAATCGGGGGAACGGTGCTTTTGAACCGCTTCCGCCTCTATCCACCGGGAACCAGTGCCAGCGACTATCCTCAGGATGTTCCCTCCCGCCTGGAAGAAGCCGGATTCAATCTCTTCACCATTCCGGCCACCGAAATAAGCTCGAAACTCGGTGATCCCCGCTTCACAAACACCGTGCTGCTTGGAGCCTTCAGCAAGGTCTTCCCCGCGCAGGAAGAAAAGCTCTGGGAGGGGGCCATCCTCAAGGTATTCCGGGGTAAAAAAGAGGAAGAAAATCTGAGAGCGTTTCGGGAAGGGAGAAAAGCAATAAGGACCACAAGCTGAAAAGCAGGCTTAAAAAGTTAATCCAGAGCTCCTCGCTCAAGCAGGGAGATAAAAACTTCGGTGAGCCGGGGATCAAACTGGGTCCCGGCCTTCCTTCGCAGCTCCGCCAGGATTTCTTCCCGAGAGAGGGGCTTTCTGTAGACCCGGCCATGGCGCATGGCCTCATAAGCGTCAACAATGGCCACGATGCGCGCTAAAAACGGGATTTCCTCACCCCGCAGGCCCCGGGGGTATCCCTTACCGTCCCAGCACTCGTGGTGCGACCAGACCTCCTCAGCCACATGGGCAAACTCCTCCGTAGACCGGGCAATACGGTAGCCCATCTCGGGATGCTTTTTGACTACTTCCCACTCTTCAGGGGCAAGCGGAGCTGGTTTTTTCAAAATCTCCTCGGGAATGGTTATTTTCCCAATGTCGTGTAAAAGGATGGCCAGCTTGAGGCGGTTTAATTCAGAGGGGGTTAGCCCAAGTTCCCGACCCAGGGCAATTCCTGCTTTCTGCATGTGCAGAACATGCTGCTCGGTCTCATGACTTTTAGTACTCAGGGCCTTCAAAAGAGCATTGACAATGGAACTGTGGGTGCTCTTGCTTTCAGCCAGCTTTTGGCGATACATCTCGTCTTCAGCTCTGCGCAGCACCTCAGCCAGGTTCTCGCTCTTTTGGGCCTTGGTGGCCACACCCAGGGCTAAAGAAAGGGGTACATTCTGCACCCTTACCTTTTCCGCAGCTTTGTGTATTCTAAGACAAATTTCCTGTGCCGTCTTATGGGTAGTTTGCGGCAAAAGAACGACAAACTCGTCTCCTCCATAACGGACTACAATGTCCTCCCTGCGACAGGAAGCCCTCAAAACCCGGGCTGCAGATTTCAAAAGCAAATCCCCAAACTCGTGCCCGTAGGTATCGTTAACCAGCTTGAGGCCGTTCAGATCCACCATGATGACACTTAGGGGAAGCTGCCTTTCCACATCCAGCCTGCGCATCTCTTCTTCTAAAAAGGCCCGGTTATGAAGACCGGTAAGTTGGTCATGGAAAGAGAGATAACGCAACCTCTTCTCCATCTCTCGAGTTTCGGTGATATCGATACCCGCAGAAATTATTTCTTCTACCCGCCCCTCTTCATTCCGCAAAAGAGTATTGTGCCAGGCAATTAGCCTTTCTCTGCCATAGCGGTCCAAAACGGGGTTTTTATAGCGCCTATATTCCTCTATTTTTCCAGATATTATTTGCTGAAAAACCTCCCTAACCTTATCCCTCCACCTTTCTGGAAGGAAAAACTCAAACCAATTCTTGCCTACAATCTCTTCCGGAGCGTATCCCAGAAACTCTGAGCCTTTCTGGTTTACAAGCACCACTTCTCCCCGGGGGTTGAGAACCAGAAAAATTATATCGGCAATCCTCAGGTACTCTCTAAGGTGGTCCCGCCCTCTGCGCAGTTCGTGCTCCATCTCCTTACATTCAGTAATATCAACGGCATAGTGAAGGCATTCATTATGACCCGCTGAGATCCATCCCACGAGATAAGATTTTCCTCCGATCTCCATTTCTTCCACAACTGCCTCCTGGCGCTCCAGCGCTTCATCAAGCCTGCAAAAGGAACACCGGGCAGAAGAAGGCCAAACTCCAGTTTTCACAAACTCTTCCCTTTCTCTTTTAGAAAGCACCTCCAGCCCGAAGAAAGACAACCAGCATGGTTCCCCAGCCTTTGCTCCGAGCAATTCTTTCGCGGCCTTATTTGCAGCCAGAACCCGGCGTTCTCGGTTAATCAAGCAGGCAGGATAAGGGATGCCATCCAGGATTTTCTGCTGCAAAACTTGCAGGTTCTTAGTTTCGGTAATATCCCGAAATACAGCTGCAAAAAACCCTTTTTGCTCGCTGTAAGCAGTAACATCGTACCAGCGGGAAAGGGGCTCCAAAAAAGCCTGAAAGTGCACCGTTTCCCCTGAAAGGGCCACCCGGCCGCAGGTACCAATCCAGTCAAAAGCGGGATTCTCAATCCCGGGTAAGACTTCAGTTGCCCTCTTCCCCAGGAGCTCTTCCCTTTTCAAACCGGTTAATTTCTCAAAGGCAGGGTTAACTTCGAGAAAAATATAATCGACGGGTTTACCCCTCTCGTCAAGCACAATCTGGTGATAGGCAAAACCATCAGGAAGCTTTTCAATAATAAGCTGGTAATCTAAGGAAACAAGCTTTTCCAAAATCCCCACCTAAAATCAAGACAGAAAAGCACACTAACAGATGATTTTAATAGATAATTCTTGGAGCGTCAAGACTTCGCTAGATGAGGCACTGCCAACCTCCAGTGTTAAAAACCACTCCAAACTGATGGGGGTTATCTCTCCTGATTCTTGCTTTCTTCCTCTTCTCCACCCTCAAAAGATAC
>CAZMZG010000086.1:0-4969 GCA_964570785.1 uncultured Atribacterota bacterium
TTCTGGATGCGCTCATAGATTTCAAAAGCAAAGCGCCTCCGGTTCTCCCAGGGACCGCCGTATTTCCAGTTGCGGTCGTTGTAAGGACGCAGGATCTGGGTTCCAAGATAACCATGGCAGAGTTTAACGTCCACACCATCAGCCCCACAGTTGTGAGCTATCTTGGCTGCCAGCACAAACTGGTCAATAATTTTATCCACGTCTTCCTCGGAAAGCAACTCCCCTCCCAGGCCAGGCAAGGACTTAACACAAACTCTCTTTGAGAACTCAGGACTGCTCAGTTCGCCAGAGTGAGTCAGCTGCCATATGAAAAGAGTCTTGTCGTTTACGCTTTTCATCTCCTTGGTAAAAGCGGTAAGAGCTTTCTCGTTGTGTGGCTCAATGGACAGCTGGTGCAGGCGAGCTCGCGATTCATAAGAAACAGTTATCGCTTCCAAAAATACCACTCCGGCACCGCCCTCAAAAAGCCTCGAATACCTACGGTAGGTTTTATCAGTGGGATTGCCGTTTTCATCCGCATCGTTACATTCCATAGCATTGATAACAAAGCGATTTTGCGCCACACGATTGCCAATTTGAATAGGGGTAAACAGTGGTTCCTGGGACATAAACGTGACCTCCTTTAATAAAAAATTTTTCTAAATTAAGCATATACTCATATCCGGACAAGGCAAACCCAGGAAAACACCAGTAAAATACCTGTTTTATACCAGTTAAACAGTGTAAGACCCTGCTTAATAAACCGGGCTATGGAGAGAAAAAAGAGCCATGAAACCGCTCAAATAATATTTCTGAGGTAAGTAACCAGATTGATTTGGGAACCAGCAATGCCCAATTTTTTGCGCAAGTTCTGACGGTGAAATTGCACAGCTTTTTTAGAAATGGAAAGTATTTCAGAAATCTCCTTGCTACTTCTTCCCTCTTTAATGAGCAAAGCGATTTCCAGCTCCCGAGGAGTCAGCAAAGAAAGCTTCTGTCGAGATTCGGGGTAAGAGCCGGAATAGAGATTGGCAAGCCAGAAAGAAAGAAAAGAAAAATAACGGGCTTCTGGTGTATTTTTTGCAAGGGCTTCCAGTTCTTTTAAGGTTGGCAAAATGCACTCTTTGAGTTGCTTTTCAAAAAAAACCTTCCGTCTTCTTTCTTCTTCCTTCTTCTCCTCAAGAAGACTGCGAAGCATTTCATTCTGGTGTTCCAGATAAGACACTTTTTTCCTCAAAAGCAGCACTTCCTCTTCAAGTTCTCGTACCGGAATAAGATTCTTAACGTATTCGAGTACTCCAACTACCTCCCGATTTCCATCAAAAAGGGGGAAAGCGTAGATTTTTTGTGCCTTCTCTTTTCGAAACTCCAGCCCATCATAAGACACAACTTCGGTGATCACCCCTTTCTCTTCAATGGCCCGAAGAGAAGGGCAATTCGGACAGGGCTTTTTCCTGCCGTGAAAAACCCAGAAGCACTTTTTGCCACGAGCAGGCATCTTGTGCTTATACCATTGCTGCATGGTGAAATTCAAATCAATGATGCGAAGCTGGGTATCAAGCAGACTCACTCCGTCAGGAACGCTGTTCAAGACAACCCGAAAAATAAAGTTCCCGATCATGTTTCTGAAAAAGCTGTCATAAGTGAAAGCTTTGTTTCCCATAACCCCAAAACCCTTAAAAAGCAGACCTGCCTTGCCTTTCCCGATTATAGCACATACTCTGAACAAGGACCCTCGAGAAATTACCGCACATCCTTGCGGAAAACAAACTCCCTTCTTGAAAGTGGAAAACCGAAAAGCATTAAACAGAAAGCTCCAAACTCCACAAAGCAAATAATGGTTGACGTTACTTTAAGAAGAAATTATAATTGGTGGTACTTAAGTGGCCCCATCGAATAGTGGTTAGTTCAGCGGGCTCTCAATCCGCAGGCCGGGGTTCGATTCCCCGTGGGGCCACCAGAAAAGCCCTTAAGACGCAGCAGCGAGCCTCAAAATCGAATCCTTAAGCCTTTCCAGAGGTTGTCCTTTAGTGATGTAAGCACTGGCCCCTGCTTTCTCGGCGTTGCTTCTGCATTCTTCCTCATCACATATGGAAAGGACGATCACTTTTAAACTTTTGAAACGCCCGCGCAACATTCGGGTCAATGCTATTCCACTACTTTTTGGCAGGAACAAATCCATTATAACCAGGTCTGGGTGGGAATGCTCTATTTCATCAAGCAGCCCCTTTCCATCGAGAGAATATCCAGCCACTTCAACCCCCTCAATTCTTTTCAAAAAAAAGATCAACCCCTGCAAAAAAAGCTCGTTATCCTCAACAACAAATATTCGGATTGGTCGCCCTCCAAAATGCCCAAGCCCCACAATTCTCACCCCAACAATAAAACAAAGCTAACACATAGTTTCCATAGGATAAAAGGGCTGAAAGTCACAACCCGGGAATAAAAAGTCATAAATTTCCCTTTAAAAACGGGTGATGGTATAATAATTGCAAAAGGGGGCAAAAGATATTTTCAGAAAAGAAAAAGACATCCTAAAACGCCTCCTTGAAAACTCAATAAAAGTTCTTGGTTGTTCTTCAGGAACCATAGCCTTTTTTGATGCTTCCAGAAACAGATTCGTAGTCCTGGCTACGCTGAGCATGGATCCAAAGCGCTTGAAAAACCCTTACCTGAGCACCAAAAGGGGCATCGCCGCCCATGTTTTACGTACCAGGCAGCCCCTCATCATCGATGAGGAGCATAATCCCCCTTCTCCAAGATGGAAAAGCAGGCAAAGGGAACGGTGCTCCATCTGTGTCCCACTTCTCGATGAAAAAGAAAATGTTACAGGTCTTCTCACCCTCAACAAACCTCGGGGGGGTTTCCCCCCGGACACTCTCTCTTTTATAAACCTTCTCGCCCAGGAAATAGCCATAATCCTTCAGCAAATGCAGCTTAAAAAGGATAGAGAGGAAGTCCTTAAAAAGCTCAGTTTTGCCCTGGACACACTGGCAAAGGTCTCACCATTAATGAACAAAGAGATTTACATTGAAAACCTGATTTCCGTGGGTCAGAAGCTGGTTGGTGCCATCTTGAGCGTTTTTTTAGAAAGCAGCAACTTTCAGAAAGTGGATTTCCACATATATCCTAAAATCGAACTTTCAGGAAATCTCGATATTCACAAAATCACAGAGCTAATTTCCAGAAACTTCAAAAAGCATTTCCTGCTCAAGCAATACGGCATTATCCCCCTTACCAGAAAAGAAAAAGCTCTCCTCACTGAATACCTGCCTGAACATTTATCCAGAAAGTTAAAGCTTCTTGTCTTTTATCGGCCCCACCATCTGGGCAAACCTTTTGGATACTTTTTTGCCTTCTGCTCTTTTCCCCCTTCCTCCCTTGCCCAGATAGCCTTTCGTTCGGTCATGGACCTCTGGGCAGCACTATTCGGCAATCTGCTTCTTTTCCAGCAAAACCTGGCTCTGGCCAGAAAGCAGGAACGCCTTGCCCTGGCCAGGGAACTACACGACGGCCTCACTCAGGACATTGCAGGTCTGCAGTTGCACTTCCAGCTCATCAGGGAACTGCTTAAAAGGGAAAGCATAAAGCTATCTGAAGAAACCCTATCCTTAATGAAAAGGACAGAACAGGGTCTTTCTACTTCCCTGAAGAGGTCTCGCGACATCCTGAAAAACCTGAGAGAAGCCACCATTCTCAATCTGCCGCTCCGGGAAGAAATTCAGCAAACCCTGATGGAAACCTTTATCTTTTCCAAAGTTAAGACCCAGGTCAAAGTGAATGTGGAAACCCAGGAGCTGACCCCCCGGCTCCGGGAAGCAGTAATGGCCCTGATACGGGAAGCTGCCCGCAATGTAGAAAAACACGCTCGGGCCACTGAGGTAAAGGTAAAAGTTGGGTCCTGGAAGGATCAAATCTACGTTGTTTTTAAGGACAATGGACGGGGTTTCAACATCTCCCGGATCATCACGGAAAGGACAGGGCAGGGATATGGATTGAAGGAAATCCAGGGAACCATAGCCCTCTTTCAGGGATCGTTCCGGGTCTCTTCGCGGAAAGGCAAGGGAACCACTCTAAAGGCGGTGATTCCCAAAAGTGCTTAAAAAATTGGAAGAGACCAGAATAGCCATTGTGGATGACCATGCTCTCTTCGCTGATGGCCTGAAGGCCCTCCTGGAAAGCAAAACAAAAATTGGCCACTGTTCTATCTTTACAAGTGGTAAAGAAGCTATCCAGAAAATACCCCTTGAAAAACCGGATATTGTTCTTCTGGATATTCATCTGCCTGATGCCAACGGCATACAGCTTGCCGAAGAGCTTAAAACCCGTTTGCCGAACCTCAAGGTATTGATTCTCACCATGGACGCCTCCAGGGAGCTTCTCATTCAGGCCATCTCAGCGGGAGTGAACGGGTACCTCCTGAAAACTGCGCCTTTCTCCAAAATCACCAGTTGTATCAAGGCAGCCCTGCAGGGAGACATGGTGTTTGCGGAGGAAGTTTCGGGAATGTTGCTTGAAGAGTTCAAAAAAAACCTCCCCACCCCGAAAAAGGTCTCTCCCCTACTTGAACAGCTCAGTAAGAGAGAAAAACAAATTCTTGCTCTGGTTGCCCAGGGCAAAGACAACCAGAGTATTGCCAGAGAGCTTTTCATCAGTGAAAAAACGGTCAAAAATTACGTCAGCAACATTCTCTCCAAGCTGGGCATTGAAAACCGAATGAAGCTAATAGTTTTTGCCTTAGAAGCGGGAATCCTTAAATCCAATGAGGTTACCCAGCAGGATATCTGATATACTACTTTAAAAACTCAAGGAGGGAAAACCATGAAAAAGCATTTCTGGTTAGTGGTGTTGGTACTGGTTACTCTTTTTGCAGGATGTTCCATAACTACTGTGCCTGAGGAAACAGCCTCGGTTTTGCAGGCGGAAATTGAGCAGTTTTTCGACAACTACGAACAGGCTTTGCTCTCCAACGACCTGGACCAGATAATCA
>CAZMZG010000087.1:0-4924 GCA_964570785.1 uncultured Atribacterota bacterium
CCTGAATACTTTCTCAAAAGCATCCCGTAGGTCCTTGTATACCCCAACGCTTACCCCTGCAATCATGGAAACACCCAGCGCACCCAGCTCAGGAGCTCTGGGAACCACTACCTTGACACCCAGAACATCGGAAATAATCTGGCACCAGAAAGAACTCTTAACTCCCCCTCCCGACAAACGTATTTCCCCAAGCTCAGTGTCCAGGGCCTGAAAGCAATCCAAAATCGAAAAGGCCACACCCTCATAAACAGACCGCAAAAGATACATTTCATCGTGGGGTAAACTTAACCCAAAGAAAACTCCCCTGGCGTGGGGATTGATGAAAGGCGCTCTCTCCCCTCCCGGGCTGATATAGGGAAGAAAAATGATACCACCTGCACCTGGAGGTACCTTTTGCATCTCCTGTTCTAAACGAGCAAAGAAAGCTTGTTTGTCAGAGAACTTTTCGCGCAAGTGAGAGAAAAAATTATTCAAAAACCAGTCCAGACTGAGCGTACCCGACATGGTGGCCATAGAACGGAGATAAAGACCCGGAAGCGGATAAGCAACCGTAATCCCTACTCCCTCAGGCTTAAACAGAGCGTCTACACAATCGGTTAAAAAAGCGTTGAAACAGGTAGTTCCTAAAATGGAGTAAGCCTGCCCCGCTTCCAGTATACCCAGTGCAACAGCACAGGCTACTACATCCACAACTCCGTTTGCTACAGGAACTCCTACCGGAAGGCCCGTAGCCTGAGCAGCCTGAGGAGTAATTTCCCCAATCACATAGCAGGGATCTTTAAAAGGAGGTAGCAATCCCTCTACTTCAGGGAGGTCGAATAGTTCTAAAACCTGTCTCACATCACCATCAATAGGATAGGGCAGCATAAAAAGATCGGATAAGTCGGTGACAATTTTTCCGGTCAACTTGAATTTTACCCAGTCTTTGGCAAAAACAAAATGGCGCGCCCTCCTAAAAAGCTCCGGTTGATTCTCTTTTAACCAGGCCAGTATAGCTAATGGCGAACCAGTAAAAATACTATTGCTGGTCAACCGAAAAGCCTCCATATGCTTTCCATCTTCTTTCCAGAGGTCAATCAATTGCTTGGTTCTTCCATCAATCCACACAATAGCGTTTCCTATGGGGTCCAGATTAGAATCGAGTAACCAGCATCCTGTGCCCTGACCGGTTACCCCCAACGCTGCAATAGAAGAAGCAACATCTTCACCACAGGAGTTAAGACATCTGCGTATAGCTTGTGAAGTCTTTTCCCAGATAACCTGCATGCTCTCTTCAGCCTGATCTTGCTTTCTGCTTATGATTGGTACCTCCTCTGCCGCAGAAGCAAGCACACCGCCTTCAAGATCGAAAATCACCACCTTAATTCCACTGGTACCAACATCTACCCCCATGAGTAACTTTTTCATCACTCAGTTCTCCCTACCTCAAACTGCTTTTTTCCCTTTCAAAGGTAAGCACACATTTTATACTCTTTTTATCGTTTCTCGCCCTCTGAAAAGCTTTCTTAAACTCAGCAAAAGGAAGCACGCAGCTTATCAGCAAATCTGCCCTGATCGACCCTTTCTCAAGAAGCGAAAGCGCTTCTCGGGTGTCCAGGGGGGAAGCAGAATAACTGGCGCGGATTGTCAAATGGGAAAAATAAAAACTATTTACTTCTATAGAAAACTTTTCACCGGGTTGGCAAGGGGCATAAAGGAGAAGTCTCCCACCGCGATCTATCCAATTCACTGCTTTCTCGATAGCTTCTGGGAAAGGTGGCGTTACAAAAACCACATCGGCCAAGTGACCCTTGTTTTCACGCCTTAAAATTTCCACCACATCTTCATGGTAGGGATCAGCTACTACGTCTGCGCCTAAAGAAGAAGCGAGTTTTCTGCGAAAAGGATCGGGTTCGACTACAAAAACCAGGTCTGCCCCATAGACCCTGGCCAACTGGGTTAAGGCCAATCCATTAAAGCCTGCACCAACCACCAATACTGCATCCCCTCGCCTAAAAGAAGAACGTCGAAAAGCCTGAACGCAACAAGCCAGAGGTTCTATCAGGGTGGCCTCCACAAAAGAAACATTTTCTGGAAGCAATAAAAGCCCCTTCCTTACATTTTCACCCGGGACCCTGATAAACTCTGCAAAGCCACCCGGATATATGTTGCTTTCACGAAAACTGGAGCACATAGAAAACTCCCCAGCCCGGCAGTAACGACATACAAAGCAGGGTACATGATGATGTACGAAGACCCGATCTCCAACCTTGAAACCCTGAACGAAAGAACCAGTTTTAACAATGACGCCTGCTGGTTCGTGTCCCAGAAAAGTCGGCGCTTTGGGTTCACGATACCAGTCTAAAATGTCACTTGCGCAAATACCACAAGCTTTGGTCTCCACCAGCACCTCGTCTTCGGCAATTTCCGGTACTGGAAAATCTTCTATTTTGAGAGTATGGCGGTCGTAGTAACGCAAGGCTTTCATCTTTGAGAAAGCACGCCCATTTCTTTTAACAAATCCTTATTTGCGATCACACACAGAAAAGCAAAAATATCTTCACCCACATTCTTTAACTGATGCACTTCCTGAGGAGGAATATATATAACATCGCCAAAACCAACTTCGTATTCCTTCTCTCCAACCAGAACCTTTCCCCTGCCCCGCAACACAAAAACGCCATGGTCGTGTTGATGCTGGTCAAAGATAGTTTGCCCACCAGGCTGGACTTCAAAATAGCGCACTGCGAAATAAGGAGCTTGCTCGTTTCTGCCAACCAGCCAGCAAACACTCACTCCTCGAGGATCCTGAGGACCTTCCCCAGAAGGGTATCCTTTTTTTTCCACGCCTTCCCAGAACCAGCTACCTTTTTCTTCACCCAGAAAGCGGTGTAATACAGCCACTAAATTTTACCTCCTCTAAGGTTTCAAAATTACCTTTAACGCCTCCTTACGGCGCACCAGCTCAAAACCTTCCATCCAACGATCGAGGGGCAATTCGTGAGTAATTAGCCCTCTTAAAGGTAAAGAATGCTTGTGCAATAGATCTATGGCTTTCCTCCAGCTTGAAGAGGTCTGAGTTCTTGAACCGGTAACCACCAGCTCACGTGAGAAAAAATAGGTATCAAAATCCAGTTCCACTTTTCGATGTAGTATACCCATCTGTACTAATTTACCACGCTTTTTGAGAACTTCCAACCCCCCGTAAACAGCGTGGACAGAACCAGAACATTCAAAAACCACATCCACACCATAGGTATTAACTTGCTTTCTGACAAACTGACACAAATCCACTTCGTCGACATTGACAACACCCGCAATACTCTGTTTTAAAGCAATTGCAAAGCGTTCTTTATCCTGAGCCTTTCCCACCAGAAACACCTGGGCACCAGACAAACTGGCTACCCAGCTAACCAGAATACCCAGAGGGCCAGGACCAAAAACCAGTACTTTTTCTCCACTTTTTAGAGTGGCTTGCTCCATAACTCCACGCACCGCACAGGCTAAAGGCTCAAGAAGCGCACCTTCTTCAAAAGAAAGATGCTCTGGCAAGCGATGCAGAGTGAATTCAGGCACCACAATATATTCTGCAAAAGCTCCATTTACTCCTGATCCAATGCCCTTTCTATCCACACAAAGATTATACAACCCCTCATGGCAGTAAGGGCACTTCTCACAGCGCACCACGGTGGTTTCCGAACTAACCCTTTCTCCAACTTTAAAACCGCTAACCTGGTCACCAACCTCAACGATCTCGCCAGAAAATTCATGTCCCAGTATCACCGGAGGACGCAAAGAGGCGATTCCATAAACATCTGTCCCGCAAATCCCTGCCGCTTTAACCCTGATTTTAACTTCTCGAGGACCACAATGAGGTTCTTCCACCTCGGTAAGATGGAGGCTCTCCTTGCTTTCGTTTTCCTGAACCAGCGCTAACAAAATCAGTTCCTCCTCTTTTAAGGGATGTTACAAATGTCAATAAGAAAATTCACATTTGAAAATATAGCACAACCTTTTAAGAGGTGTCAACGATTTATCATCAAGGGTGGAATAAACCAGTAATATCGAAACTAAACGTTAAGTGCGAGCGTTATTAACCAAGCTTTTGAAAGATGAAAAGAGCAAACATCCCCTCAAAGTAGTAATGTCAAAAACCCAGGGGTTCCACTTGAGGAATTGTCTTACCTGAAAAACAGGGTAAGGTTCTTAAGGAAAATTCACTCGCTCTCTTCAGCCAGACTATCTGCCTCACTCATGAGTCTTTTTTGTTTGGTCAAGTGGCGCCGACTTTGATAGGTAGCGCTGAGATAGTTGATTACCATCACCAGAATCAACACAAAACCCCAGGTGAATTCCTTAAAGAAATTGCTGAAACGAAGCATGTTGAAACCACTGGAAAGAAATTGCAGGGAAAGGATGGCCAGGACTAACCCGGAAACCGTCCCAAAGCCTCCACTGGGATTCACTCCACCCAAAATTGATACCAGAACAGCCTGCAAAACATAGGAAGTTCCATAGTCAGCTTTAGCAGAATTGGTACGCGCTATAACTATGATACCCGCTAATCCAGCCAGAAAACCAGATATCAAATAAGTCTTCAAAAGCACCAAGGTATTGTTAATCCCAGAAAAGCGAGCAGCAGTAGCATTGGTACCCAGCATAAAAACCTGGAAACCAAAAGCCATTTTATTCAGTACTATTGCAAAAATTACAGCTACAGCGGCAAACAAAATCAACGGCACAGGAAATATTCCTATCACACCATTACCAATAAACAGAAATTGCTCTGGATACCCTAACACAGCGTAACCTTTGGTAATTACCATAGCAATACCCGTGTAAAGCTGCATGGTTCCCAGAGTAGCCAGAATAGGAGGAATGCCTACCTTGGCCACTAAAAAACCATTGAAAATACCACATAAAATGCCCGTGCCAAGCGCAATAA
>CAZMZG010000088.1:0-4870 GCA_964570785.1 uncultured Atribacterota bacterium
TTCTCATCAAAAACTACAATATCAGCAATTTTGCCCTTTTCAAGACTTCCCAGCTTATCATCGATTTTTAAGAGTTTTGCCGGTAACAGGCTGGCCATTCGTGCCAATTCTGGTAGAGAAAGATCAAACAGCCGTTTCAGGTTATATAATGCCCGATCCAAAGTAAGAGTGCTTCCTGCCAGATTGCCGGTTGAAACCATTCTGGCAATACCATCTCTCATCTCCATCACTTCTCCACCCATTTTGTATAGTCCATCTTCAAGTCCAGTGACTCTGAGGGTAATGTGAACTTATTATAGGAGTACTTTTTAAATTCCTTTGAATATTTGCCAATGTGGGATTGCGGTTACTCCACCCCTAAGCTTTCTCCAAGAATATTTTTCTTTGTGTTTCTTTATGTTAAGGGTGGTTCAGGTTATAATAGAGAAAAAGGAGGCGGTGCAGGTGTTTCCTTTTCTTGCCGTTTCAACCAATACGTATCATGGTTTTTCCCTTCTGGAAGCCCTTTCGGGTATTTCGCGCGCTGGTTTTAAGTTTGTGGAATTGGCCTGTGTAAAGGGATGGACTTGTCATTTTGATCTGGAGTCTTATTCTGAGAGCGAGTTCAGAGACCTTGAGAAAGCTCTCGATTCTTTCGGGTTGCAGGTAGTGAGCTTGAGCGCTCATTCTGACTTGGCTTCGAGTGATGGGGTTGCTTATCTCCAGAAAGCTCTCCGCTTTGCACAATCCATAGGAGCGAAGGTGGTAAATACTGGAACCATAGAGAAAGAGGAAGATAAGGAAGTTTTTCTTCGCAACATCCGGAGTCTAATCAGGGATGCCGAAGCGACAGGAATCAAAATCGGGCTTGAAATCCATGGAGATTTCTTAAAAAGTGGGGAAGTGGCTCAGAAAGTGGTTAATGAGATACAATCTCCCTTTGTGGGAATTAACTATGACACGGGGAACGCTATCTTTTACGGCAATGTTCGCCCTGAAGAAGACATCATCTCATGTTTGCCCTGGGTCGTTCATATTCACCTCAAGGATAAAAGAGGAGGATATAAGGTATGGGATTTCCCTGCGCTGGGGAAGGGGGAAGTGGATTTTGGTAAAATTCTTGGGTCGCTTCCTCCCGAAAAACGTTCCATCCCTATCAGCGTAGAGATAGAGTTCGATGGAAAGTTTGACCATCCTAAGGAATTTGTTGACCAGGCAGTGCAGGAGTCATTTGCATATCTTGCACAGCTACAAAAGTCGCTTGAAAACTCTCAATAATAGGAGGGTAAGGAGGTGATGAGGCCTTATAAACCTGGTGTGTCGTATTTGGAGCTCCGAAAAAACTGCACAGAGGAGGCATTGAAATGAGGAAAAAGGGAGTAATTTTAGTAGGGTTATTTTTGGTAATATCAATCCTTTTAAGCACGGGGTTAAGTTTGGTTTCTGCTCAGGAAGGGAAAAAGCTGGTATTTGGTTACATCGCCTACAGTCGAAAAGACGTCTGGAATAACTATTCCATTCTTGCTTTTGAATATGCAGCCAGGAAAAAAGGCATTGACACGATTGTCCTTGACCCAGAGGGTAATCTGGAAAAAGCCGTGGCGGCAATGGAAGATCTCATTGCCAGAAAAGTGGATGGAATCTCAGTCTTTACCATGACTCCAGAACTGGACGTAACCCTTTATGAGATGGCCAAGGATGCCGGCATTCCTGTAACCTTTGAGAACTCCCTTCCCGCTGACACATCCCTAGATTACATTTCCTGTGTGGCCTGCCAGTATGAAGATATTGGCTACGCAGCAGGGAAATTTATCAGTGAAAATTATCCGGGCAGCAAGCTCTTCTACGTTATGGGTGCACCGGGAATGGGTATTACTGAGCTCTATGAACAGGGTCTTCACAGAGCACTTGAAGAATACGGAACGGTAGAACTGGTGGGCACACAACCCACGGACTGGGGTGCTGAACAGGCCATGAACGTCACCCAAAATGCTATCCAGTCTGGCCTTGAATTTGATGTCATTTTTGCCAACAACGAACAGATGGCTACTGGAGTTATTAATGCTTTAAAGGACGCAGGACTCTTTGGGAAAGTTAAAATTGTGTCTACTGGTGGCGGACCGCATGGGCTGGAAATGATTGCCAAAGGAGAAATTGATGCTACCATGAGTGCTCCTGTTTCTTTACAGGGGCTTTTAACCTTTAAGAACCTTTACCAGTACGTGGTAAAGGGCGTTAAACCACCGAAGTTTATCCCACTGCCAATTATTCCTATAACTAAAGATAACCTTGATGAAGCAATTCCCTGGGAAATTAACGATGAAACCTATGAGCGAGCGGTTGCCTATATTGGTGGTTTAGATTGAAGAAATCACCCCGGCACTGTGCCGGGGTGGAAGGAGGGAGAAGGGAACTGCAAGCACTTATCGAAGCTCAAGATATTGTCAAGCATTTCCCTGGAGTCCAAGCGTTAAAGAGCGTTTCTTTTGATCTCTACCCCGGGGAAATTCATTGCTTAGTTGGTGAAAACGGTGCAGGTAAGTCTACACTGATTAAAATTCTCTCTGGTTTTTTGAGGCCCGACAAAGGAGAAATCTACGTTGGCGGCCAGCGATTTCATTTCTTAACTCCTCATCTGGCCCAATCTCTGGGCATTCAAACCATTTACCAGGAAAATATTCTGGTGCCCCAGATCAGTGTAGCGGAAAACATTTTTGTTGGGAGAGAGATTGCTTCAAAACTGGGTGTTATCAATTATCGGGAGACTTTTGCTCGAGCCAGATCTTTAATTGCTTCCTTAGGAGTGGATTTGCCTGTTGAGGAACGCGTGGAGAATCTTAGCGTGGCAGAGCAGCAGTTGGTGAAAATTGCGCGGGCTATTGCTCTGGAACCCAGGGTTTTGATTTTGGACGAGCCCACAGCGGTGTTCAACGTCGGTGAGACCAGGATGGTGCTTGATCTGGTGGAAAAGCTTGCTCACAGGGGCATTGGTATTATTTATATTTCCCATCGTCTGGAAGAGGTTTTAAAGATTGCTCACCGTATTACGGTTTTGCGTGACGGGTTTAGAGTTGCTTCTCATAACCATCGGGAGGAAAAAGTCGACCTTGCCACGCTCACCCGGGAGATGGTAGGAAGGAGTGTGGCTGCTTTTAAAAGGGAGAAGCACCCACCTTCCGGGGAAGTCGTTCTGGAAGTTAAGGACCTGCGGCTCACCCCTGCTTCTCCACCGGTTTCTTTTGCACTGCATCGAGGAGAAATTTTAGGGGTTGCCGGTCTTGTTGGTTCGGGAAGGACCGAAATTTTTCAGGCTTTATTTGGTTTCAGAAAGCGCTACGCTGGAGAAGTTTGGATTAGGGGTTCTCGGGTAGAAATTCGTTCCCCTCAAGATGCCGTTCGCCATGGTCTTGGTTATATCACTGAAGATCGGCAAAGGACGGGGCTGGCTCTGGGGTTGAGCGTGGCCAAGAATGTTACCATACCCTCTCTGGATGATCATTTTCAAGGTTTCCTCATTCCTCTTCCTCGAGAGAGGGCACTTGTGTCAAAATACGTGGAAAGTCTGGAAGTTAAAACACCTTCGCTGGAGCAGGAAGTGCGTTTTTTAAGTGGTGGCAATCAACAGAAAGTGATCTTGGCCCGCTGGCTTTTAAAAGACGCAGAGATCATTATTTTCGACGAACCCACCATCGGTATCGATGTTAATGCCAAGGGCGAGATCCACCGTTTAATTGCTGATCTGGCGCAAAGAGGAAAATCGGTTATTGTGGTTTCTTCTGAAAATCCGGAACTCATCGCTCTCTGTGACCGGATTCTGGTTATCCGCCAGGGAAAGATCGTTAGAGAGCTTTTCGCGGAGGATATGAACGAAGAAAACATAATTTCTTCTGCTTTTGGGGTGACTGCCAGTGAGAGAGTATAACTACTCGAATAGTGAAAATCAAGTTGTGGAACCTTCCATTGCCTCAGAAAAAAGAGTTTCCGTGTTCCGCAGTCAGACCTTTTTCTTAATAGTAGTTATTGTCATACTTTCAGTGCTCTTTGGGGCCTTAAACCCCCGGTTCCTGAGCCAGAGGAATCTCCTGGCGGTTTTCCAGCAGATCGCGGTTTTAGGAATAGCTACCATGTCCATGACCTTGCTACTTATCTCTGGGGGTATCGACCTCTCCATTGGTTCCATGATGGGCTTCAGTGGGGTGGTCATTTGTAAGATGGTTATGGCGGGGATACCCCCTTTCTGGGCAGTTCTGACAGGGTTCTTGCTCCCTATAGGGTGCGGGTTCATCAATGGTGTCATTGTCAGCAAGAGTAAGTGTATTCCTCTTATTGTGACGCTGGGTATGAGCTATGTTTATTATGGTTTGGCCCTGGTTGTGTCTGGAGGACTCTTCCTTTCTCTAAAGGGAAATTTTACTTTTCTGGGGCGGGGGAGAATTCTTGGGGTTCCAGTGTCAGTAATAGTTCTCTTTGTAGTGGTTTTGATGGTTCATTTTATGCTGCGGAATACCAAGTTTGGTCGTCGGCTGGTGGTCATGGGAGGCAATGAGCAAGTTGCTTTTCTCTCCGGGGTTAACGTGGACCGTCTCAAGATTGCCAGCTATACCCTGAGTGGTGTCCTGATCGGCCTGGCTTCCCTGGTGCTCGTTTCCCGTCTGGGGAATATTTTAGCCAATGCGGGGGAAGGGTACGAGCTTCGTGCCCTGGCTTCATCAATCATTGGGGGTGTTACCTTTGAGGGAGGTAGAGGTTCGGTTTTAGGAGCTTTTTTGGGAGTGGTGCTTCTGGGAATTGTGCAGAATGGTCTCAACATTCTCAACGTTTCTTCGTATTTTCAGACTTTTACCGTGGGTCTTATCATTGTCATCGCAGTGGTGGTAAGTAATTTAGAAAA
>CAZMZG010000089.1:0-4795 GCA_964570785.1 uncultured Atribacterota bacterium
GCGACCACCGAGATCTACACTCTTTCCCTACACGACGCTCTTCCGATCTGTATTTTGGAGGATAGAGAACCCTCTCCATCTGCACTTGATGGTTGGAGGGTAGTTAAGGTAGTGGAAACAGCACACTTCTCGCTTAAGGAAGGCAGGCCAGTTAACTTTTCTGGGGAGTGGTAAAAATGTCCTTTTTTATAGGAGTTGATTTGGGTACCACAGCAACCAAAACGGGCATTTTTGATGAAGAAGGCAAGTTCCTTGCGGTGGCTCGGGTCCCTTCCAATATCATTTATGGTGAAGATGGGAGCGTTATTCAGAAACCAGAGGAAATGTTGCAGTCTGTTCTGGATACAGTGAGAGAGGTTGTAGCAAAGAGTGGAATTAACCCTGTTGATGTGGAGGCTATTGCTCTCGATGGTCAGATGGCTGGAATTATGGGTGTAGGAGAAGATGGTGAAGCGGTTACTCCTTACGATTCCTGGCTGGACTTCCGTGCTGCTCCCTATGCTCAAAAAATGAAGATGGAAGCTGAGGATCTGATTATTAAGCGTTCTGGTATGGGACCAAGCATCAATCATGGACCAAAGATTCTCTGGTGGAAGCACGAACAGCCAGAGGTATATAAGAAGATTCATAAGTTTACCGTGCCTGCCTGCTGGGTTGCTCAAAAACTCTGTGGTCTTCCTGGCGAAGAGACCTTCCTGGATTATACTTATCTCCATTTTTCTTGTTTTTGCAATCTTGAGAAGAAAATCTGGGATGACGAATTGCTGGGAATTTTTGGGGTTGAAAAGGAAAAGATGCCCCGTATTGTAAAGCCCTGGGATTTGGTTGGTGAGCTTCAAGGGAAATGGGCTCAGCAAATGGGTTTACCTTCAGGGATTCCCATTGTGGCTGGTTGTGGTGACCAGGCTGCTAACAGTTTGGGTGCTGGCGTTGTTGAGGTAGGCACCGCCTTTGACGTGGCTGGTACTGCTTCCTGTTTCAGCCTTTTTGTGGATGGATATTTTCCGGATATTCGTTACAAGACACTCCTTTTCCCTCGTTCGGTATTGGATGGATATTATTATCCAATGGCTTACATAAATGGTGGGGGGATGGACCTTGAGTGGGCCAAAAACGAGCTTTTTCGAGAACTTTCCCAATACGATAATGCTTTTTCTCTGATTACTGAAGAGGTTGAAAAGATAGCTTCTAATCCTTCGGGAATCATTTTTGTGCCTCACTTGCGGGGTCGCAATTGTCCCACCCAGCCTTATCTGAGAGGGGTTTTCGCAGGTTTTAGCTGGGAACATAAGAGGGAGAATCTCTTCAGAGCAATCTTAGAGGGTATTGCTTTTGAGTACGCTTTTTACCTTAAGATAATCCGGGAGCTCATTCCCAATCTGGTCTTTAACGAAGTCAGGGTGATAGGTGGGGGAGCTAAATCCGCCTTCTGGAACAGGATTAAGGCCAGTATTCTGGGTATTCCTTACCTTACGCTGGATAGAGAGGAATTTGCTATATGGGGGGCTGCCCTATGTGCAGCTTTTGGGGTAGGTGCTTTTACAGATTTATCCAGAAAAGCTAAAGAGTCGGTTAAGGTGGTGGATGTTTTCCACCCCGATGAGGAATTGTACAAAACATATCAAAAGTATTTACCTTATTATCTTGAAACTCTGGAAGCCATGAATGGAGTCTTTGAGAAGTTTAAAGGGGTTTTCATTTAAAGACAAAGGGGCGAAGTTACCTTGAAAGCAGTTATCTTTTCTTATCCTCCTCACGTTGAACTTGGTCAGTTGGATAGACCTCGGCCGAAAGAGGGAGAAGTTCTGGTAAAAGTTAAGGCTACAGCTTTGTGTGGCACTGATTTGCGCATTGCGCGTCGTGGACACAGTGCGATTGCTCAGGATGAAAAAAGAATTCTGGGGCATGAGGTGGTAGGCGAGATTGTTGAGCTGGGAGAAAGAGTAACTGACCTTAAAAAGAGTATGCTGGTTGCAGTTGCTCCTAATTTTGGATGCGGGAAGTGTGCCATGTGTGCGCAAGGGCTTACCCATCATTGTCCAGAAAGCAAGGCTTTGGGGATAACTCTCGATGGGGGTTTTGCCGAGTACTTCCTGGTTCCGGAAAACGCAGTAAGGCAGGGCAATATTTTTCCGCTTCCCGAAGGAGTGGATCCAGTAAAGTTCTCTTTCGTAGAGGCTTTGGCCTGTGTAGTGCATGGTTTTTTGCCGCTTCAGGTAACTTTTCAGGATAGAGTTCTGATTTACGGGGCTGGGGCCATAGGTTTAATGTTTCTTGAGCTAAGTAAATTGAGTGGGGCTAAAAATATATGGATGGTGGATTTAAGTGAAGAGCGGCTTAAAATTGCTGAGGAACATGGAGCAGTAGGTATTCTCGCTGATGAAGGAGTAAAGGGTAAAGTGGACAATCCCAGTGTAGTGGTTGTTGCTGCTCCAGCGCCGCGAGCTCAGATGGAAGCTATAGAAGTGGCTTCACTTTTTGGTCGCATCAACTTTTTTGGGGGTTTGCCTCCTCAGGTTAAAGAAGTACCCATTGCTACTAACTTGATTCACTATAAAGAGTTAATGGTTACTGGTACTACTCGTTCTAATAATTTTTATTTCAGGGTTGCTTTGGATCTTCTTTTAAGTGGACGAATTGATCTTTCTTATCTGGTGACTCATGTTCTGTCTCTCGAGGATGTCGAGCAAGGTCTTTCTTTGATGGAGAAGCAAGAAGCCCTGAAAGTAGTAGTAGTGCCCTAAATCGATAGAAAAGGAGTTGATTCACTTATGGAACTCTTCAAACCTTTTAACGTAGTTGTTGACTTTGAGACTGGAAATCTGAGCCCTGGAAAGAAGATAACCCGTTACCTGAGTGACATTCAACATTTTTTCCTGGATAAGGAGAAAGTTAAAGCAGTACTTGCTAAGGAAAATCCTTTGGTGTATGAGGTCATCTATGCGGAAGTGCCTGAAGAATCAGGACACCTTGCTCACTGCACTACTATAATTTATCCAGGCAAAGTTGGCAGTGAGTTCTATTTTACCAAGGGACACTTGCACGAGAAACTGGAGACTGCTGAGATATACTTTACTCTGAAGGGTCAGGGACGACTCATTATGGCATCTCCTGATGGCAAGGAGTGTGAAGTTTTGGAAATGTTCCCTGGTTCTGCTTCTTACATTCCTCCCTGTTGGTCGCATCGTTCGGTCAACGTGGGTGATGAGCCTCTTATTTTTTACTGCGTGTTTTTTGCTGATGCCGGACACGACTACGCTACTATCGACAAAACTGGTTTTCCGAAAGTAATTCTTGAGAGGAATGGGAAGGTAGTTATAGAGGACAACCCCAACTGGAGAAAGTTCTGAAACAGGAGGTGTTTTGCTTGACCAATCTTCCTGAAAAGGCTACTCAGCCAACTATGTATTTCATAGGTGTTACCACTTCTCAATCTTCAATCATGAAGCTTTTTCCTTTGTGGGCAAAAATTCTGGGCATAGAGGACGCGGTATTGAAAGGAATCGATATCGAGATTCACGCCCCGAAAGAGGTTTATCGAGAAGTGGTTCAGTTTATAAAGGAAGATCCTCTTTCTCTTGGCGCTTTGGTTACCACCCACAAAATAGACCTTTATGAAGCAGCTAAGGATCTTTTTGACTATCTTGATCCCTATGCTCAACTTTTTGGAGAGTTGTCTTCTATCTCCAAAAATCAGGGGAAGCTGGAAGGACATGCTAAAGATCCCATTTCAAGTGGTTTGGCTATGGAGGCTTTCATTCCTCCTGGTTTTTGGAAAGAGCACGGTGGGGAAGTTTTTATCATGGGAGCAGGAGGAAGTGCTCGGGCAATAGCTGCTTATCTTTTTGATCCACGCAAAAAAGACAACATGCCTTCCAAGCTCTATGTTTCCAATCGCAGTACACCTCGTCTTTATGCGATGCAGGAGATTATGCAGAAAATAAACCCAGATATCAATGCTGAATATATCCATTCTCCAGAACCCTCTATTAATGACCAAATACTTGCCCGGGTAAAGCCATATTCTTTGATCGTTAACGCTACTGGTCTTGGCAAAGACCGCCCTGGCTCTCCTCTAACCGACGCTGCTCAGTTCCCTCCCTACAGTTTAGTGTGGGAGTTAAACTATCGAGGAGATCTTCTTTTCATGCATCAGGCTTTACGGCAAAAAGAAGAGAAGAATCTTCATGTTGAAGATGGATGGATTTATTTCATTCATGGCTGGACGCAGGTTATTGCCCAGGTATTTCACATTACCATTAGTGAACAGCAGTTTTCTGAGATAGAAGGGATATCGCGAGAGTACAGAAATAGTCACAAGAAGTAAGATAAGCTATAATGAACTTAGTTTGGGAGAAGGAGTGTTCAAGTTGCAGGAAAATAAGTTACGAGAGGATCTGGTTCTTTACGGTCGCAAGCTGGTGGAGCTGGGCCTTGTAGTTGCTTCAGGTGGTAACATCAGTGTCCGTCTGGATGATTCTATGTTGATTTCGCCAAGTGGTCTTGCTTTTGACGAATTGAAACCGCAGGATTTTGTTAAAGTGAATCTTGCCGATGGTAAGGTTATTGGTGAGGGTAAGCCTTCTTCAGAGGTTTTGATGCACTGGTTTTGCTATCGCGAAAGAAGCGATGTTAGGGCGGTGGTTCACACGCACCCCACCTATACGGTGGGAGTGGTTTCTGCAGGTAAAGTAATTCCTCCTATGTTTCCTGATTTTGTTGCTTATGTCGGGCAGGTTGCAGTGATAGATTATTGTACTCCCTGTACTCAACAGCTTGCCGAAGCAATTGTTAA
>CAZMZG010000090.1:0-4658 GCA_964570785.1 uncultured Atribacterota bacterium
GATTATAAGCTAAGGCCGCTGCTGTGGGCTCGTTAAGAAGCTTCATAACAGTTATGCCCGCCAGTTGTGCTGCTTTGAGGGTGGCCTGACGCTGATTATCGTCAAAATAGGCGGGAACGGTTATGACCGCCCGGTCAACGCTTTTCCCAAGGTAAGCTTCAGCATAACTCTTCAACTTACGAAGAATAAGGCCCGATATCTCGGAAGAGGTGTATTCCCTGCCAAAGATGGTATATCGGAAGGGAAGCCCCATCTTTCTTTTTACCCGCACAACCGTCTGCTCGGGATAAAGGAACATCTGCGAGCGGGCAAGTTCTCCAACCACAACCTGCTTTTCGTTCTTAAAATGGACCACCGAGGGAGTAAGTCGACTTCCTCGCTCATTGACAATGATCTCTGGTTTCCCTTCCTTATTGACCCAAGCAACAAGAGAGTTGGTAGTCCCCAAATCTATACCTACAATCACTTCTCCTCATCACCTTGAAGAATTTCCCAGTTTTCCCGAATAATTTTGTTCTCAGGATCAAGGCTTAAAGCCCTTTCCAGGTAGCGAAGAGCAATGTCCTTAGCCCACTCTCCATGGTGCTCATAAAGAATTAGGGAGGCGTTGTTGAGCGCCTTAGCTGCCCGCTGAGGATCTTCTCTTTCGGAGGAAAGAAGGTAGTAGTGAAAAGCTTCAATAAATCTTCCCTCCGCTTCAAGTTTTTTAGCCTCCTCAAAAAGAGAACCAAGAACACCTTCACCTATCCCAAAAAGTTCAGCCAACCCCCTGCCCAGAGGTGGTTTTCTCCAGCCCCCGTCCTTGCTACTCATTCTCGCCCACCTTCTGAAGAATCTCTTCAGCAAGAACCCGATAATCCCGAGCTCCCCGGCTAAAGGGAGCATACTGAAAAACGACCTGACCAAAGCTTGGAGATTCCGCAAGTTTCACATCCTGGCGGATAGGAACAAAAACTTTTTCCCTCCCAAAGTTTTCTTCAAGCTGCCGTACAGCCTCCCGTGCTACTCGGGTTCTGCCGTCGTACATGGTTGGAACTATTCCAAGAAGCCGGAGTTGAGGGTTAAAGTAAGCATTTACCCGATATAGAGTTTGCATCATCTGCACCAGGCCAGCAAGGGAGAGAAAATCCGTCTTTACAGGAATAATGAGGAAATCGCCACTCACCATTGCGTTCAGGGTAAGCAGTCCCAGAGAAGGTGGAGTATCGATAAGGATAAAATGGTACTCACTTTCAAGCTCGAGAAGAAAATTTTTTACCACAGCCTCACGACGAGGAAAAGAAGAAAACTTGGTCTCAAAACCACTAAGTTCCTCATTGGCAGGAAGAAGATCAAAACCCAGATTCCTGCAAATAACCTCCCTCATAACCACTCCCTTCTCAACAAAACTACAGAAAACCTCAAAAGCTCCACGGGTAACCTTGTAAGGCAAAACTCCTGTGCAGAGAGTGGCATGAGCTTGGCTATCGAGATCCACCAGGAGAACCTTGAACCCTTTCTCGCCCAAAGCAAAAGCAACATGAACAGAGGTGGTTGTTTTGCCGCTTCCCCCTTTATGGTTTGCAAAAACCAGCACCTTCGCCATTAAAACCTAAAGTCCTCCCCCAAGCTCCACCAGACGTTCCGGATTTAAAACAAGAATGGCTTTGCCATCACCCCGAATCGTGGCTCCAGAAAAAAGGCCCCCTCCGGAAACATAAAAGGGAAGGGGTTTTACAAGAAATTCGCCCCCCTTATCGTAATTATCCACCGCCAGAGCATATCTCCCCTGGCTCACCCGAAGCAGGACCAGAGGAGCTTCAGATTCATAACTCTTCTCTGCGGGTAAAGATATCTCCAGAAGAGAAGTGGCAAAGAGAAGAGGTAAAATTTCTCCTCTTACCTTAACCAAAGAAACATCACGGTAACCGTGAATATTTTCTAAGGGAACTCGCACCAGGGTTTCCACGTTTTCAAAAGGCATAACGAATTCCTCACGCCCTATCTGAACAGTAATACCGCGAATTATAGAGAGGGAAAGGGGTATTTTCATCTCTATCAGAGTTCCCTTGCCTATCTGAGAGGTAATGCTCACCCGTCCCCCAATTCGCTCGATGTTCGCCTTTACCACATCCATTCCCACTCCGCGCCCCGAAATCTCGCTCACACTTGAAGAAGTACTAAATCCAGGCAGGAAGATAAGATTCAGCGCCTCTTCATCACTGAGCGCCAGCGCTTCCTCAGCACTTATAAAACCTTTGTCCACAGCCTTCATGCGGACCTCATTGGGGTCAATGCCCCTACCATCGTCTTCAACCCTTATGATGACGCTCTCTCCTCGCTGAAAAGCCTGCAAAATTACTTTTCCCAGCGGGGGTTTTCCCGCTTTTTCTCGTTCTTCGGGAAGTTCTATTCCATGGTCGACAGCATTCCGAACGAGGTGAGTGAGGGGATCAACCAGCATTTGAACCACACCCCGATCGAGCTCCGTGTCCTTTCCTTCCACTACCAGCTCGACCTTTTTTCTCAGTTCCTGGGCCAGATCCCTCACCGTTCTTCTGTAGCGGTCAAAAAGCATTCCCAGAGGGACCATGCGCATGGAAAGGGTGACATTTTGAAGGGTTGTCGATATGCGGCCCAGCTCAGTAAAAAGCACCTTGAACTCCCGAGCAAAAGGAGAACTCTCTACTTTCTTAAGCAGGTACCCGTAGCGGTTTCGAAGAGTGAGCAGTTCCCCTGCAAGATTAACCAGAGCATCTATTTTGCTCTGATCCACCCGTATCTTCTGGAAGTCAAGAGAAATAGAGATATCCGCCTTCTTTTTCGCTGTCTGGGGCAGCTTTTTCTCCGAAGCAGCCTCTTCAAACCAGCAGCGTAACTTTTCATATGCCCCCTCGAGTTCTTTTCTTCCTTTTTTCTGAGAGGCCGCCAGCACCTCCTCAAGAAGATCTACCGCTTCCCGGAAACCCTTTTTCCCAGCCCATTCTTTCAAAGAAGCAGCATTTTGCTCTATAAGCTTCCAGTTGGGAGATTCACTGCGGAGCGAAGATTTAAGAAGTTCAAGGAGCTGAAGCCCAAAGTCCTGAAAAACCTGGTCGGCTGCCTGCGCATCCCGCACAGTTTTTTTCCCGGAAGGGGCACCTGCTTCCCCTTTTTGAGAAGAGAAAACCATTTTTTGAAATTCTGCAACCAGGGAATCGATCTCGCCCTTCCGTCCGCCCCCAAAGCCTTGTTGGAGAGATTTCAGGATGTCCACACCTCTGTAAACAAGGCCAAAAAACTCCGAATCCAGCTCGTTGCCTGCAGCAGTCGTTCGCTGCACAACCTCTTCGAGTAAATGAGATACTTCCTCGATTTGTTTAACCAGTGCTCGAAGCTCAGCCTCTTCAAGAAGCGAAAGTAAAACCCGTGCTCCCCCTTTGATGCTGTGAAAACTCCGCATTATTTCCCGAGCAAGGTCCTGGGAAGCTGGGTTTTTCTCGAGCTCCAGAAGCTTATCTTCGGCAAGGAGAATATTTTCCTGAAGTTCTTCCCGGAAACTCTCAAGCTGCTCAGCTACAAAAGATTCATTAAACACAAACTCGTCCATTATTCTCCAAGAACTACTCTGATTCCTTCAAGAAGATATGCTGGCCGGGCAGGCTTTGTGAGGTAATAATTAGCTCCTGCCTGGAATCCTTTCTCCTTGTCCCTTGACTCGTCAAGAGTAGTCACAATAATGATGGGAAGGTTGGAAAACTCCTGAGATTCTCGGATCTTACGGATAAAAGATAGTCCGTCCAGATTAGGCATGTTGAGGTCAGTCAGAACCAGGTCAACATCCCCTTCAAGATACAAAAGCTCCAGAGCCTGTGCACCATCCTGAGCGCTGACCACCCTGAAGCCGGCGCTCCTCAGGATGTAAGCATGAAAATTCCTGGTTACTTCCGAATCATCTACAATAAGAACCTTTTTGCTCACTACCCGCTCTTCCTCCCTACCTCTTCCAGAAGAATACCTTCATCTTCAGGTTTTTGATACACCAAGTATCCTCCCCTTCTCCGCAACGTAAAAGCAGTAGAAATCCGGCTCAGGGACTCACTATGACCAAGGAAAATGTATCCTCCGGGTTGAAGAAGTGCATAGAAATTCTCCACCACCCTCCGGCGAACCTCTTCAGAGAAGTAAATGAGAACGTTTCGGCAGAAGATAAAGTCAAAAGAGGACATTCCAAAACGCAGGACTTCCTCATAATCCGCAAGATTCACTTGCTCGAAAGTAACCAGCTCCCGAACGGAATTCATTACCCGCCACTTACCATTCCCTACCTTCTCGAAATACCTCTCAAGATACACCTTGGGAACATCTTTTACAGACCTTGCCTCGTAAATACCCCTGAGAGCTTTGTCCAGGACCTTTCCATCGATATCGACCGCCACAACCCGAGGCGCAAGGCTGTCGAGGTCATCCACCATCTCCTTGAGTATGATGGCTAAAGTGTATGGCTCCTCACCCGTAGAACACCCCGCCGAAAGGATGCGCAATTTACTGATAAGACCTTTTCTTTTCTGCTCCAGGACCTCAGGAAGGCAGTGTTCAGCAAAGGCCTGAAGCTGGGGGAATTCCCTGAAAAAATAGGTCTCGTTAACGGTGACCTCTTCGATAAGCTTATGGAGCTCTCGACCTCGGCGATCAAAAAA
>CAZMZG010000091.1:0-4410 GCA_964570785.1 uncultured Atribacterota bacterium
TGGTCAAATTCACTATTCAGATAGAAAACTGTTCCAGCATGACCAGTGTTGGGAAGAATAACCAGTTCCGCCTGGTTGCCTTTCTCGCGCAGTTTTTGATGAAGAAGTCGTGATTGTTCTGGAGGAGTAACCTTGTCCTTTTCACCAACGGCGATCAGATACTGAATATGAGTTTTTTCAACCTGGTTGACCGGGGAAATTTTTAAGAGGTTCTTCTCTCCCCCAAAAAGATGCAGGAAAACTTTTTCGACGATCCCGCGAAATTTGGTTTGCAGGTAGCCACGGTAAGATGGTAGATGATAAGGACCACTCAAAAGAATTGCTTTTTTGACGTCTAAGAAAATTGGGGTTGGCAGAAGCTTGTCCTGAACAGTCAAAAGAGCTACAAGGTGTGCCCCTGCTGAGTGCCCCATCAAAATTAGATGGTGAGGGTTCCCGCCGTAATCTGCTATATGCTTGTGTACCCACTCTATGGCACGCTTGGGGTCGTTTAGAAAGTCGGGAAAACGCACCTCCGGGTAGACGCGGTAATCGACGCTCACAAAAATAAAGTCGTTTTGAGTGAGTTCCCTGGCAAAATGGGAATACAGCAAGTCTTCTTTAGAGCCCCGCATCCAAGCTCCTCCATGAAAAAAGATCACCACAGGTAGCTTTTCTCCCGCCTTTATGCTTGTGGGCACCAGTATATCGAGTCGCTGACGAGGCTTTTTACCGTAGGCTATATCTTTATAAACTATGCTTTTCGTGTATGCTGCAAGCTTTTCGGCAGGCATACAGATTTTTCTGTCTTTATGGCTACAGGAAAGCTCAAACCGCTCGCAGAGTGTTTGCATAATCTTTTCATTTTCTTGAAAGGAAAAGGCAAATTGCTCTTTCAGGTCTTCAAGCAGGGACTTTTGAGTATTTTGGAAGACTATTGTGCCAAAGACGAGTAGAAAAAGAATGCCTACTACGCTGCTTCGTAAAAGTATTTCTTTTTGGGGGCTGGAAGGGATCCAGCCCCGTATCCATTTTGGAATGTAAATTAGAAAGGTTTTGATGTTCACTCCACCTGGTAAGTCAAGGTTTTTTTCCAAATTTACTGCATATTGCTCTAATCTCTATGATATCATCTTTTTGTGCATCGTTTAGAAGATAAAATGCTTTTTGTTCTGCTTGAGTAAACTGAGATAGGAATGCTTGTTCGATAATGACTTTCCCGCTCAGTAAGATGGTTAGAGAGTTGATATAGTGATCACCCTGGGGATTCCCAACCTGATGGAGAATGGAGATTTCCAGTATTTTAGTTTCCAGGTTAAAGGAAGCATTGATGCTCGAGGGAGGGTGGGCCAGGGAAACGGCTGTTGACGGTAAAAGCATAGCCACAAATAGACAAACAATGAGCATAAGTTTTTTTTCGCGTCTTGCCTGCCCTACCTTATCTTGGTCATTGGTTGACCACAGCAAACCAGTTCTCCCCCGCCAACTTCTTTCACCTCGACTACATTCCCGCAAATTTCACACCGAAAGATTTCACCCGCTTCTTTGACCGGTGCCATCTTGGTTTCACCTCCTGGAGGCTTTATAATTTAACAAAACCCTTTAAGATTGGGGAAATTCCTGAATCCCGGGATCGTAGCTATGGAGAGACAGGTTTTTTGTATTCTTATCCTTGCTATTGCCGTCTTAGTTTCTGGCACGGTAGGTTATGTGGTTATCGAAGGATGGTCTTTACTGGATGCTTTCTATATGACAGTGATTACCCTTACCACGGTTGGTTTTGGGGAAGTACATCCTCTTTCTTCGTCTGGCAAAATTTTTACCGTTTTTCTGGTTGGTTCTGGAGTTTTCGTGGTGACTTATTCTATATCTTTTTTGGTGGGTTTACTTGCTGAAGGAAGAGCTGGCGAATTTTTGCTCAGGAGGAGGGTAAGGATGGAACTTCGTGAGATAGAAAATCACTTTATAGTTTGCGGCTGTGGCGTGGTGGGCTCTGAAGTTGTGGAATATTTTGCAAGAACTCGGGAAAAATTTGTGGTGATAGAGCGAGATGAAGAAAAGGTAAAAGAGATTCTTAAAGGTTATCCGGATCTATTGTTTATTGTCGGTGATGCTACTCGAGAAGACTTACTGAAAGATGCGGGCATTGATAGAGCGCAAGGTCTTCTGGCTTTGCTGGGTAGTGATGCTGATAATGTTTATGCGGTTATTACTGCTCGTTTTATGAACCCTCACCTGCGTATAGTTGCCCGGGCTATTCAGCCGGAGTCTATCGAAATTTTAAAGCGGGCTGGTGCGGACTATGTGATCTGTCCTCAGAAGATTGGTGGTTTGAGGCTCGCTGCTGCTGCACTGCGACCCCAGGTTACTTCTTTTCTGGACTTGGTTCTGCAAAGCGAAACCTTTGATCTTACTATCGAGGAAATAACCATTCCTGAAAATTCGCCTGTGGCTGGAAAAAGCCTTCGAGAACTGAACCTTCCGGGAAAGATAGGCTTGATTGTAGTAGCTGTCAAGCCTGGGAATAGACCGACTTTTGAATTTAATCCTCGAGCGGATACAATTATCAGGGCGGGAGATATTATCATTGTTCTGGGAAGGTTGCAACAACTTGCTGAGCTGCGCAAATTAGCGGCTCCGGGATGATCACTTACTATGCTTTCCCTATTAGAGTTTTACTGGTAGGTCTTGGTTTTCGAGGAAGATTTGAGGAGCGGAAAATCGGAAAACAATGCTTTTTATGAGAATTCCAGAATCAAGGGCCTGAGCAAGCAATGCTTTGAGAGTGGGGTCTACTGAGTAGTTGGCTTGGAAAAAAGATACTCCAGGAAGCGAAGTCACAAAACACAGTAAAGCATGGTTTTTTTGGTTAGCATAGCTTATTAATTCCCTGACATGGCGTCTGCCCCTTGGTGAGGGACAATCTGGGTAAAGTATCGCGTTGTCTTTTTGAAATAACGCACTTTTCAGTTCGCATATCCATTCCTTTCCGTCGCTTTCCAGCAGGAAATCAAATCTGCTCTCCTTCCAACGCGGATTGCGTTTCAGTATTTTTGGTTCTTTTAACCAGTGTATCAAGCCTCTGGTCAAAGCGCTGGAGAAAGCAAGTTCCATCAGGTTAGTGTCAAGGAGTGCAAAAGTATTCTCTTTCACTTCCACGCCGATAAGCCTTCCTTCTGTTTTCAAAGTTTTACGGGGTAGGAAGCATGCCCTCTTACCCCGCAAGAGGAGGTTTGCTAATCTGCCAGTATTGCTCAACGAAAGGAGTATGTCCCCTCTTTTCCATGATGCTTCTACCAGAAAGCGGTTGATGCGTCTTTGAAAAGTGCAAAATTCCACATCTGATAATTCTAAGCATAAAGGATCCGACATTTTTTAATTCTTTTAACTAAATAGCATTTTTGACTTTTCAGCTGCTTTTTATCAGGTCTTTCGAGGCTCCTTTTAGATCTCCCGAAAAGGCCCACTCTCTGCCTGCTTTGAAGAATGCTTCAATATTTTCAAAGGGCACGTTCTGGGGCAGGTCGCAACCTGTACTGAGCACAAAAAGAGGATGTTTGCACATCCTATCAAGAAGCTGCAAAGTATCTGTGTATATTTTTTGGGGTTTTTCCTGGAGCATTTCGATGGGGTTGATATTGCCGATTAGTAGAATATTTTCACCTACTATTTCTGCTGCTTTCCCAAGGTCTACCATACTGTCAAGACTCAGCCCAGCAACACCGCATTGAGCCATTTCTTTCAAGAGGTGGGTGGTGTCTCCACATACGTGAAGTGTTATTTCAAGGTCATCGAGGACTCCGGCCAGCTCCCGGTAAAGGGGAGCCAGGTATTTTCTGAATTGTTGAGGACCGAAGATCACAGCGGTGGGTTCGAGGATCATCAGGGTATCTGCTCCGGCTTCAAAGAGGGCCTGGGCATAACGGAGGATTATTCGCTGCGAAAATTGTAAAATTCCCTCGAGGAAATCGGGTTCGGTAATACTTTTGATGGCGATTTCATTGGCTCCAGTGAGCAAGCCAGCCAAAGTGAGAGGGCCTATCACGAAAGCACCTACTGGACAGGGTAAGGCCACCTTCATGTGTCTTAATGTTTCAAGGTAAACCATCACACGCCCATCGCCAAGAATATCAATGTTTTCAAATTGATCAAGATCTTTCAGGTTTTTGACAGGATGTTCTTCTACAGAGGGGGTTTCCTCAAGCGGAAATCTCACCGGTAAGCCCAGAGCACTGGCCTCTACCGAAAGGTCCATTAAAAAGAACATCGCATCAGGTCGAAAACGATCGTATAGCCTGCTCAGAGAGCGAAACTGAACTATATGATTAAATTGATTTTGTTTTATGGTGGTAGCTGTGAGTTGCAAGCCCGGATATCCCATCAGAGGAATTACTGGTCTTCTCCCTTCTTTATAGAAGGATTGGGCTAAAC
>CAZMZG010000092.1:0-4405 GCA_964570785.1 uncultured Atribacterota bacterium
ATCTTGGGAGTTGTCAGCAATGGAATGGGGCTTCTCAACATTTCTACATACTGGCAAATGATCCTTACTGGAATGGTTATTATCTTCTCGGTAGCCCTGAATAGGGGGCGTGATATGGGAGAATAAGTTGTTTTTATTTAGACTCTCGAAGTTCAGTTCGAAGCTATAGAAACCAATGTTGTGTTGTTTGGAGGATAGCGTCAAGAAGGCTATGAAGCTTGCGAGTAGTGGGAGATCAAAGAAGAGAAAAAGGGCTTCTGCTAAGACTCGCTGTAGAGTATAGTGGGATTTTGGGATTCAGTTCTTGTATGAGGATCATAAAGAAATGAAGCGAACTAATGATTTCTGAAATAAATAAAGCCTCTTGCTAAGGTGATTTAGCAGGGAGTCGCATTTTTTGATCATAGCAAAAAAGAAAACTTTCGGAAAGTTTGCTAAGAATCACATACGCTTGTGTGCGCTTCGTGTAGGCTTTTACCCACGAGCAGTCATATCAAAAGCGTGCTTTTAATGTTTTTGATAGTTTTTGCTTTTCTGTCACTTTCGTTATAGGCAGGAAGGATTAATAAATTGGGACTTTTTGAGAAAGAAAAGTATATAGTGTTGAGTTAGAACTTAATTAGGTTAGTGTTGCTATGTAGGCTTTTTTGAAGGTTTGTTGGATTTGTCGATGAAAGCAGGGCAGTTGATACCTTATATGAAAATCTTTTTAGGTTCTCAATCCTCGAAAGAAAAAGTTTGAGGGTTTTCGTGAAAGGGGGTAATAGGAATTGGATTTTCGGCAAGATATTCTGGATACCTTTGAGGGAAAGAACAGGAATATCGTGTGGCAACCTCGCCTGGAGCATTGGTTTAACGTTAACAGAGTTTTGGGTAAGCTTCCCGAGCGGTTCAGGGATGCAGGCATACTGGACGTTTACCGTGACTTAAAGGCTTCTGTGCGGTATTTCTACGGAGAAAGCATTGATATTTCTTCTCCCGCTACTTATATTGTTTTCGAGTATACCGATGGGGCCGCTGTGGAAGAGGTCGCCGAAGGGGACGTCGTTCACGTTTATTTTCGTTCCCCAAAGGGAAATCTTTATGGTCGCAAACGGCTCGGTGAGTGGGGTTGTTCCTGGCATTACGTTGAGCACCCGGTGAAGAAGCTGGAAGATTTGGAAATTCTCGAGTATATCGTTGCTAACACCCACTATCGTTTCAACAAGGAGTTTTATGAAGAAGCAAAAGATAAACTTGACGGATTGGGGGAAATCCAGTTCTACTGGGAAAGGTCGCCTTTTCAGAGGCTATTTCTCCAGTTTGCAGGGATAGAGAATACCATTAATCTGGTTTACGACTACCCTCAAAGGCTGAGAGAATACCTCAGAAAAGCCGAAGAGGCAGAAGATGAGCTTTTCGAAGTCCTCGCCTCCTGTCCGGTGAGAATTCTCAACTTTGGCGAAAACATTGATGGGCGCTTCAATTCTCCTCAGATTTTTGAAGAGTGGTTACTGCCTTACTACGAGAAAAGAGTTGCCCAGCTTCACAAGGCAGGTAAATTCTGCCACATCCACATGGATGGTTCGCTAAGACCGCTTCTTGTCTATTTCAAGGAACTTCCCTTTGATGGAATTGAAGCACCAACGCCCCTCCCTCAGGGCGATATTGAGGTTGAAGAGCTAAAGGAAGCAGTGGGTGACAAGGTTATCCTTGATGGAGTGCCAATGCTCCTCTTTATGCGGGAATACAGCTTATCCGAACTGGAAGATTTTACATTAAAGATGTTGAAAACTTTTGCTCCTCGCATCATTCTGGGAATATCCGATGAGTTGTCCCCCATGTGCGATGTTGAAAGAGTGCGTTTTGTTTCTGAATTGGTGGAAAAGTGGAACAAAGAGAGAGGAGGTGAGGAAAGTTCTGGTTCCGTATAGACTTTTTTAACGCCCTGTTTATTTCATAACAACTACTTTGGAGGTGTTAAGAATGAAAAAGGCCATGGTGTTTGGTAGTTTAATGTTGGTTGTGTTGCTTCTCTTTTCTGCCCTTGCTGGGGCGCAGAAAATTACCCTCAACGTGTGGTTAATGAAACAAGCAGAAGTGGAATTGATCAAGGCACAGGAGAAAGCTCTTCAACAGTTTAAAGAGCTATATCCCGAAATAGATGTGAAGTTCACGGTTTTTCCTTACAGTGAGTATCGGGATAAGCTCTTGGTAGCGGCTGCGGCGGGCAACCCTCCTGATATATCGGTAGTGGACCAGATCTGGAATCCGGAGTTTGCTGCTGCAGGATTTATAATGCTCCTTGATGAGTTTGTGGCCAAGTCTGAAAAAGTAAAGAGGGAAAACTATTTTGCAGGAGCCTGGGATTCAGCACTTTTTAAAGGAAAACTTTATGGAATACCTTTTGATGTAGGTGTTTGGGCGCTCAACTATTACAATAAAGATTTCTTTAGAAGGGCGGGTCTGGACCCTGAAGCACCACCAGTTACCTGGGATGAATTCTATGAAGTTGCTAAGAAAATGACCACGGAAAACCAGTGGGGAACGGCCCTATGGGTAGGTAAGGGAGACGCTGTTCAGTGCATCACTGATGCTCTGATTTTCTCAAACGGTGGTTCTGTCCTTGACGAAACCTTCACAAAGTGCACACTTGACCAGCCTGAGGCGATTGAGGCAATGAAATTCTTCAAGAAACTTCAAGAAGTTAATCCTCCTGGAGAAGTGTCAAGGACCGAAGAAGATTCTTTCCAGCTTTTCACTGCTGGAAAAGTGGGCATGTTCTGGTATGGTGAGTGGGGACAGGACACCATTAATGCCAGGGCACCGGAAATGGACTGGGCCTGTACTAATTTCCCGAAGCCAGAAGATGGTGAATCTATTGGGACTTTTGGCGGATGGAACATGGTGATATACCAGAAATCCGCTGCTAAAGAAGCGGCCTGGAAATTCATTGAATTTTGGACGAGCAGAGAAATTAATGAAAAAGTATCCTCATTAACTCCCGCTAATGTCGAAGCGGCGAAGGCTTTCCTCCAGAAAAAGAGAAGATTTCCGGAAGTTATCTTTAAGCAGCTCACCACGGCTCTTTATAGACCAATTTTCCCAAAATATCCCGACCTTGCTGAAATACAAAGAAATGCGACTACTGCTATACTGCTTGGAGAAAAGACCGTTGAAGAAGCACTCAAAGAGGCTACAGCGGAGATCGATCAGCTGCTCAACGAATACTATTCAGCTAATCAATGAATCTTGAAAGGTTGGTGGTGAAAAGGAGCGGGGGGGGTTGAGCACCCGCTCCTTTCTTTGCATATTGAGGGAGTGAGTACTTGGTGAAAAGAGATTGGATTTATGGCTATGGCTTTGCTTTACCATCCATCGTGCTCTTATTTGTTCTGGTAATTTATCCTTTATTGGGCACTTTTCAGCTCAGCCTTTATGATGTTTCGTTGACCTCAAGCCGATACCTGGGTTTAAAAGCTGCTCTTGACAAGCTTTTGAGCAGTAAGATGCTTTCCTTGGTATTTAAAAATTCTATTATCTGGACACTGATGGTGGTTTGTTTCCAGTTCCTGTTAGGCCTGGCTTCGGCTGTTCTTCTCAATCAATCTTTTCCTGGAAGAACCCTGCTACGAGGAATCGTTATCCTGCCCTGGGTCATGCCTGGGGTAATAGCTGGCATGGTGTGGAGGTTGGTTTACGACCCCCAACTTGGTCTTCTCAACCACTATCTACGGGTTCTGGGCATCATATCGCAACCCCTTACCTGGCTTAGCGATCCCAGATGGGCTTTATATGCAGTCATCTTTGCAGCCATCTGGAAGGGCTTTCCTTTTTCAACACTTATGTATCTGGCTGGTTTGCAGACTGTTCCGCTGGAACTCCTGGAGGCTTCCGAAATCGATGGGACTAATGCCTATCAGAGATTCTGGTATGTGGTTCTTCCGGTCATGAGACCCATAATGGTGACCACCCTGCTTCTGACCTTCATCTGGACTTTTAACTATTTTGAGCTTATTTACGTTATGACCGGAGGTGGTCCGGCCGAGCGAACGCACATTTTTCCGACCTATGTCTACGACCTGGCCTTCAAACGCTTTCGGTTTGGTGATGCTTCCAGGTTTGCTGCGCTGGACTTCTTCTTTCTCCTGGCTTTCAGTCTCGTCTATGTAAGGTTAACCTTTAGAAAGGAAGAGTCGTTATGATGGGTCGACGGAAAGGATCTTTGTACTATGCAAGGTTTTACTTATTTGCTTTTTTGCTGGCTGCCTTTGTCCTTTTCCCTGTAGCGGTGATGGTCTCCATGTCTTTCAAAGCTCCTGACGAACAGTTCACCTCGCCTCCTTACTTGTGTCCCAAGAGGCCAACTTTTTCTAACTACTTGCACGTCATTGGGCGGGGCTCCATGTTCATTAGATATTTTTTG
>CAZMZG010000093.1:0-4351 GCA_964570785.1 uncultured Atribacterota bacterium
ATCAATACTCTATCGCAGTGTTCCACCAGTTCCTCGTTGTCACTAGCATAAAGAATCACACCAACTTGCTTTTCCCGCGCTAACTTAACAATGTATTCATAAAGGTCTCTTTTGGCCCCCACGTCAACCCCCTTGGCCGGGTCAGCCAAAAGAAGAACTTTAATATCGAAGGAAAGCCACTTCCCCACTACTACTTTTTGCTGGTTTCCTCCAGAAAGAGTATTTACTGGAGCATCAATAGTAGGCGCTTTTATAGAAAGTATTTCTACTGTGCGCTCACATTCGGCACGATACTCCTTATCCGGTATAAAAAGAGGATGGTCGGGAAGGCCAAACTTTGGGAAAACGGTATTTTCATAAACAGAGTGTTCGAGGAAAAGGCCTTCTCTTTGTCTATCTCCAGGAACGAGCACAATCCCGTTCTGGATAGCTTCTCCAGGATTATTAAGGAAGATTTTTCTGCCCTCGAGTTCCATCTCGCACCGAACAAAAGGGTAACTACCCACCAGTGCATACATAAGCTCGTTCTGCCCCTGACCAGCAAGACCCCCTATGCCCAGAATTTCTCCCCTTCTCAGCTCCAGGTTGATATCTTTAAGAACACTGTTTTTGCTCCGTGGTGTTATTTTCGCTTTTAATATCGTTTGATCGCTGGAGGCCCCACGGGTTGTTTTTAAACTTTCCTTTTTGGTTTCACCGGTGATGTAACCTATAATCTTCTCGGGATCTCTTTCCTCCCTGTCGAAATCAATAGTGGCCACATCCTCGCCATTCCTGAATATGGTAACATCGTTGCATATTTCCATAACTTCCCACAAACGGTGAGAGGTGAAGATCATGGCCACGCCCTCGTTGGCCAGCTTTCGTATGCAATCAAAAAGGCTTTTAACCTGAGTTTGCTCCAGTGCCGCAGTGGGCTCGTCAAGAATAAGAAGCCTGGGGTTGCTCGAAATAGCCTTGGCTATCTCTACAATCTGCATCTCTCCTGGAGAGAGCTGATAAACCTTCCTCTCTATGTCCAAATCAGGCATCAAATTCTCAAGAATCTTTCTGGAAAGTGCTCTTGCTTCTTCATTCTCCAGGAATAGCCCCCGGTTTTTCTCCATGCCCAACACTATATTCTGCCAGACAGCAAGGTCGGGAACCAGACTCAGATTCTGGAAAACAAGAGCAATGCCATCTTGTCTTGCTTCATGGGGGTTTCTGTAGTTTACCTTCCTTCCTTCATATATTATCTCTCCTGCATCAGCACGATACACACCGGCAATGATTTTGGAAAGGGTGCTCTTTCCAGACCCATTGGCTCCCAGAAGCCCAGTTATCCGACCCTTTCTACACTTCAAGTTTCCGTTGGAAAGAGCCACCACACCCCCAAAATGTTTTTTTATGCCTTTCGCCTCAAGTACTATCAAGACTTATCACCTTCCAGAAATAAACAGTGGGGCCGCCTGCGCAGGTAGCCCCACTGTGTTTAACGGTTTCACTCAAAAAGTGCTGCTACCTCTTCTTCCGACATAATTTCGTTCAAGAGATAATCATCGGGCTTATCTTTAAGAAGTTCCCAACCTTCTTCGAAGTTTTCATCAGTTATGAACATGCTTACCTTATAGAAGTAGGTGTTGTCCCTCAAAATACCTGGTTTAAATTTCTTGCCGTTATAAAGCTGCAAAGCGATTCTGAAAGCTGTACCACCTATTCCCGGTGGATTGGGCTGAGCACAAGCCTTGAATTCCGCACCCGCATCACGCAACTTTTTCCACTCTTTAAAGAATGCAGTACCTGGATCTCCGAACATTACTTTAGGCAGTTTCCCAGCATCGAGGAAGGCAGAAAGCACGCCGTAAGCCATTCCGTCCTGGGTAATCACACCATCAATCTGCTGGCCAGAAGCAATGATCTGAGAAGCCACCTCTTTGGCTTTGGTCTGATCCCAGTAACCACTGGTAGAAGCAATAAGTTTAATATCTGGATAATTTTTGAGCACATCGGAAGCAGCTTTCATGCGGTCGATGTTTGCCGGATGTCCTTCAAGACCATAAATCTGGATAAGATTTCCTTTCTGGAGAGTGGAACAGATCCATTCCACGTTCTTTTTGTGCCACGCATAGTGGTCAAGGGTTATATTTACTACGTCAGGGGCAGTAACGGTAGCATCAAAAGCTACAACCAGTATGCCTTCTTCCTGGGCTTCTTTAATAACCCCGTTCAGCGCGGTGGGAGAGTTGGGGTTAACCAGGATGATGTCAACACCCTGCGCAATGAAGTCACGAATGATGTTGGCCTGTTCAGTGGCATCACCATTTACAACGTTGTTAACGATTTTGAAGTCCGCTATTTTCCCAGCCGCCTTGTATTCATTGCCAACCTGTTCCAGGGAGTTGATCATAATGGTTCTCCAAGAAGTACCCGAGGAACCAGTAGAAATACCTACCACCGGCAACTTGGCAAAAGCCTGCACTCCCAAACCTAGCAAGAAAAGAGCACATATTGAAATTACCAGTAGAGCTTTCTTAAAGTCAAGCTTCTTACTCATTAAACAAACCTCCCTCAGCTTATTTTTAGAAGCCAGAGTCTAAAAAAACCACATTAACTTACTATACCATCACCCCCCTATCCATATTTTACAACTAAAAATCCACCTGGATTTGCCTTAAGGCAATCCACCAAAGCAGCCTCGTCTAACACAAGGCCAAAAACCTTTTCAGAGAGAAAGCTTCCTCTAATTTTCTAAATTATCTATAATGTTATAACAATTATAACAACTTTCCTTGCAAATTCAACACCCAGAAAGCAATAGAAACAAGAACCAAAAGCAGAACTTATTAGAAAGATTTGTAGAGCCTAAAGCTAACTACACACCACATGGTTGCTTCCTTCATAACGCAAGCTTGGAGGCAAAATAACACAACTTCTATTTCATCTTGCGCTGATGAGCCACCAAAGAGAAGCCTAACATCCCTGAAATAACTTAAAAAACAAAAACCACCTAAATGTCTTGCTGCTCCGCTTTTTAGCAAATGTAGAAACCGGTTTAAGCCCTTCTCATCGCCTTTTGCCCTGCTTAAATGCTACCATTAAGGCACAAAAGTCAATCGTGTTTGATGCGTAAGTTCAGCAATCTAAGGCGCAACGATGCCCAAGGCGTCGCTTTCATATCAAATCCAGAAACTTTCACGAAAGCTCTTTCTCTCTTACCTATTACAAGAGCCGAATAGAGAACTTGGAAAAACTACAATTCATGCCAAAAAAGATTTAAGCTAATGAAAGCATTAGGAGCCTACAGTGCAATAAAGGGTGCCTCCTTCATTTAAGGAGGCACCCTTTAAGAGAAAGAGCCTTTACCAGTTTTTCAATCCATAGTCTACCGGCGTTCCAGACACCTCATACTCAAGCTGTACATTTGGGAAGGGAACTTGAGGAGGACCCCAGAAGAGACGACCTATTACCTTTTTCATCTTTTCCGCCACTTCCGGATATTTGTCTATGAGATTATTCTTTTCCTTGGGGTCTTCCTTAAGATTATAAAGCTCGTCCTTAAAGCCCTGCGGTCTTCTTATATAACTCCACTCCTCATCTCTAACCACACGATGGTAGGATTGGTAAAAACCAGAAACAATATAATCTCTTATTTTCTCTTCTTTACCCTTAACAAGAGACCAAATGCTATGGCCATCCATACACTCGGTTTCAACGTTCATCCCCAAAAACTCAAGAATAGAAACTGGTATATCATGAGTTGCTACCACGGAAGAAATCCTTTTATTCTTGCAAGAAGCACCTGGAAGTCTAATCAACAACGGGATCTTCAAGAGCTCACTATAAAGGTTTTCAGGAGTTTTCATAATTGTCCCATGATCTCCGTGGGGATGTCCATGATCCGCAAGTATTATGATTAAAGTGTTTTCGAAAAGTCCGAGTTCTTCGATGACGGAAAAGAGCTTGCCAACCCACTTGTCCACGAAAGTCACTTCTCCAGCGTAAAGACCCCTAACGTATTGCAATTCTTCTTCGGTCATCCAGTCTACTGGGCCATACTTGGGATGAATCAGCTTCGGCCCTTTATAATTAGGATCGGTGTACATCTTATCGAATGGGTCGGGGGGATCCCAGGGTTCGTGGGGATCAAAATTGTCTATCCAGAGAAAAAACTTTTCGTGCTTACCCGCGTTTTTCTTTAGCCACTTTATTTGGATCGTCAGGTCTTTTTTTTTGTTTCCAGTCACGAGACACCAGTTCCGGTTCTTATAGCTTGTAGATAAGTGAAAGGGAAGATGGGTTTATGGGAGACAGTAGGGGCGAATGGCAATTCGCCCGATTGTTCATATCAATATTTATAACATATAGTGGGCAA
>CAZMZG010000094.1:0-4242 GCA_964570785.1 uncultured Atribacterota bacterium
CGCGAGAAGAAATATTCTTAACCAGCAAGGTCTGGTATACTCATCTGCGCTATCCAGAAGTTCTGCAAGCCCTGGACAGAAGTCTTGAGAAGCTCCAGACTGAGTACCTCGACCTGTATCTCATACACTGGCCCAACCAGGAAGTGCCCCTCGAGGAAACTTTACAAGCCATGGCAGAAGCTAAAGGTAAGGGCAAAATTCGTCATATAGGAGTAAGCAACTTTGGGGTGGAGTTGCTTGAGAAAGCAGTAAAAATTTCACCTTATCCTGTTGTGAACGACCAGGTAGAGTATCATCCTTTGCTTTCCCAAAGAGAGCTGCTTACTTATTGCCAGGATCACAACATAGTATTTACTGCCTACTGCCCCTTAGCTCGAGGTAGGGCAGTGAGGGAACAGCTTATCAAAGATGTTGCTGCTAAATATGACAAAACTCCTGCCCAGGTAGTTTTGCGGTGGTTAATTCAGCAGAAAATGGTGGCGGCTATTCCTAAAGCGGCAACCCTGGAGCATCAGAAAGAAAACCTGGAAATATTCGATTTTGAGCTTACCGAAGAGGATATGCGGGCTATGTCTGGTCTTTCTCGTGGAGAGCGAGTGGCCTCACGGCTTTAATTTCTGCTTACCTTCACGCTTTTTAAGCGGGCAGGAAGTGCATTCTAAGGGGATGCTTAGCTCTACAACGCGATAAGAAAAGTTAAATTTCCTGTCCGCTCTTTTGAGGAGAATCGCTATTATCCCAACACTCAGAAATGTTCCCGCGTAAGTAAACAAAGGCGTTTTCAGGAAATAGTTCAGCAAAGAATAACTGAGTATTCCGACGAGGATTGGCAGTATGTATACCATAAAAGCCGTACGCAGCAGGAACAGGTCTTCTATTTCTACCAGCACTTGGTCACCGCTTTTTGCTCCTGCTGAATTGACAGCGCACACCGTGTAAAAATCGTCTTGGGAGTCATTGATCAAAGACGAGCTAAGAGGACAATGTTCCTCCCCACAGGAAGCCCCTTTTCGCATTTTGACCCAGGCTTTGTTTCCTTCGGTTTTAATTACCATGCCTATCTGGCGCAACTTTTATCACCTTCTCATATTTAGTTAGTAAGCTCGGTTGCTTGACAAATCTCTGATATAGCTTATAATACCACTAAATCTATTAAATTGGTAGTATTGGGGGAATGAGTCATTAAACTTTCCACTCGTTCAAGATACGGAACGAGGTTAATGTTGAGGTTAGCCCTGAATTATGGCAAGGGCCCGGTTTTTCTACGGGACATTGCTCGAGAAGAAGGAGTGTCCGAGAAATACCTCAGCCAGCTGGTTATCCCGCTTCGGGGAAATTCTTTGGTCGTCTCTTTGAGGGGCTCAAAGGGTGGTTACGCACTAGCTCGCTCGCCTCGGGAAATAACTCTGGGAGAAATCGTGGAGGCTCTGGAGGGTGGGCTGGATCTGGTTGATTGTGTGCATAATCCTTCTCTTTGTGAGCGATCAAAGTATTGTGTTACCCGGGATTTATGGGGTGAACTTGAGGGAAGCATTAGAGAGAAGCTCTCTTCGACCACCCTTCAGGATCTGCTGGAGAGGCATCTGCGTAAAAATAATACTCCCACTTACAGCATTTGAGGAGTCGGGATGCGAAAAGCGGTTGGTCTTTTTTCGGGAGGACTGGATAGTATTCTTGCAGCTTTGCTGGTTGCCAGGCAGGGCATAAAGGTGGTAGGTATTCATTTTTTGAGCCCTTTTTGGAAAAAAAGCCCCCATGTTCGAAAAAATGCTCTGAAGTTTGGGTTGGAGTTTCTTGAGGTGAAACTCCCTGAGGAGTATCTGGAAATCGTGCGTAGTCCTGTTTATGGTTATGGCAAAAATTGCAATCCCTGTATTGACTGCAAGATTTTTATGCTACGAGAAGCTAAGAAGGTGATGAAAGAAGTTGGTGCTTCTTTCGTTTTCACTGGAGAGGTGGTGGGACAGAGGCCCAAATCACAGCTTTTCTGGTCTTTGCGAGTCATTGAGCGGGACAGCGGTCTTGAAGGTTTATTGCTTCGACCTCTATCGGCTAAGCTGTTACCTCCTACCATCCCTGAACGAGAAGGCTGGGTGGATCGAGAAAAGCTTTTGGATATCTCCGGTCGGAGCAGAAAAATCCAGTTTAAGCTGGCTGAAGAATGGGGAGTGGAGGATTTCTCTTCTCCAGCAGGGGGTTGCCTGCTGACAGACGCTGTTTTCTGTGCTCGTCTTCGCAAATTGATGCAGGAAAAAGAGGTTTTTGGGTTTCAAGATGTGGAGCTTTTGAAGCTGGGAAGGCATTTTGCAATAAGCAATGGATTCAGGTTGGTTGTGGGCAGGAATCAGAAAGAGAATCAAAGGATTATGGGTTTCTACGAAGAGGAAGACATGTTATTTTTGCCGCGAGACAGCAAGGGGCCGGTAGGTTTGGGCAAAGGGGAACCGAAGTCGGGTGATTTAAGAAAAGCAGCCTCTTTAGTTGCTCGCTACTGCGATCAAAAAGAAGAACCTCTTCGTATAAAAGTACTTTCCAGTGAAGGAGAGTTTTTGTTTCTTGTTTCTGCTCTGCCGGATGAAGTGATTGCTGCTCTCCGGATTTAGGTTCAGGTTTAGGTTGGGATATAGATTAAAATTGGAGGGAGAAAGGTGAAAATTGCTCAGGATATCACCAGACTTATCGGCAATACGCCGCTGGTCTACCTTTCTAAAATTGGTCGGGATTTACCTGGTAAGCTGGTTGCCAAGCTGGAATTTTTCAATCCCTGCGGGAGCGTTAAAGACCGCATTGCTGTTTCTATGATTGAAGCTGCAGAGCGCAAGGGACTTATTTCCAAGGGTACAGTTATTGTGGAACCCACCAGTGGCAATACGGGGATTGCTCTGGCCTTTGTGTGTGCTCAAAGAGGTTATCGCCTTATTTTGACCATGCCTGAAAGCGTTTCGGTGGAAAGGAGAAAGATCCTTTCCCGATTTAGTGCACAAGTGGTGTTGACCCCTGCGGAAGAAGGCATGAAAGGAGCAGTAAAAAAGGCTGAGGAAATTCTGCGCAACACACCGGGGGCGTTTATGCCCCAGCAATTTAAAAATCCCGCTAACCCTCGTATTCACAGAGAAACCACAGCGCTTGAGATATGGGAGGATACAGAAGGGAAAGTGGATGTAGTTGTTGCTGGAGTGGGTACTGGAGGAACTCTAACTGGCATTGCTGAAGCCTTAAAATCCAGAAAACCTTCTCTTAAGGTGGTGGCTGTAGAACCAAAGCGCTCAGCTGTACTTTCTGGAGGAAAGCCGGGAAGCCATAAGATTCAGGGTATAGGAGCTGGTTTTATACCCGAGGTTTTGCGCCTGGAACTCATTGACGAGATTATCGCTGTGGAGGATGAAGACGCTTTCTTCATGTCACAACTTTTGGCTCGAGAAGAGGGTATTCTTGCTGGAATATCGAGTGGAGCTAACCTCTGGGCTGCTCGAGAAATTGCCTCTCGGAGAGAGAACAAAGATAAACTAATTGTAGTCATCGTTCCAGATACCGGAGAGCGCTATCTTTCCATCTGGTAGGTTAAAGAATATAAATGTTTTCTGATGCTGGACTCAAGAAAAAGATTCTGGTAGCTATGAGTGGTGGTGTGGATTCCTCGGTAGCTGCTCTTTTGCTGAAGGAGCAGGGCTACCAGGTGGTAGGGGTTACTTTGTGCCTTCGTTCTTCGCGAGAAGGAGAGCTTGCTTTCAGTGACGAAAAAGCGGTAGAGGATGCTGCCAAGGTTTGTAAGCATTTGAGTATTCCTCATATGGTTTTAGATTTCTCTTTACTTTTTCGCAAGAAGGTAATCATACATTTTCTTAAAGAATACAGTAGGGGGCGTACCCCTAATCCCTGCGTAATATGTAATCGCTTTATCAAATTCGGTGAGCTTTTAGAGCAAGCCCTAAGGATGGGTTTTGATGCTCTGGCTACAGGGCACTATGCGAGGCTGGTGGAAGAGAAGGGAAAGGTATTTCTAACCAAACCCAGGGATCGAACAAAAGACCAGACTTATTTTCTCTATCGCTTGCGGCGAGGATCCCTCCCTTATCTGGTTTTTCCGCTGGCTGAGTTTACCAAGGAGGAAGTACGTCGTATTGCAGAGAAACATTTCCTGCCGGTCGCTCGCAAGCCCCAGAGTCAGGACATGTGTTTTGGAAATTACCAGGATGTAATTCGAGAAAGCGTTTCAGTACGTCCTGGTCCCATTGTGGATCT
>CAZMZG010000095.1:0-4109 GCA_964570785.1 uncultured Atribacterota bacterium
CTTACCGAAAGAACCCATGGCAATGCCTGTGGTATTGGTCTTGCTGACCTCACCACCCAAAAATTATTCGATAAGATCGATTTCAATACCACCTATACCAATATCCTGACTTCAGGCGTTCTGAGGGGAGGATTTCTACCTATAGTTTTGAAAAACGATGAGTATGCAGTTAAGACTGCTATGAAGCTGGTCAAGAAGGACGAGAAGGAAATAAGATTGGTCAGGATCAGGAACACACTGGAGATAATGGAAATGGAAATATCAGAAAAGCTTTTCTACGAAGCTTCTCACAAACCGGATATAGAAATAATTGGTGAATTAAAGGAAATGAGGGTGGATATGTATGGTAACTTGCTGGCGTATCCATATGCTGTCCAGGAGTGAATGATTGATGTGCATTTATGATGGACTTAATCGTGAAAAAAGGCGATAAAATCGGTGGTGAGAAAACATATGAAAAGAATTACCAGTGATTTTTTAATTTATGAATTTTCCTCATGTATGAACGGTGCTGTTGAGTGCTTGCCAGGAGAGGAATGTGTGTTTGAAACTCTGGACTGTTTCGGAGGTCAAATCAAAACAGAAAAAGATGATTTAGCTTCCATAGATTTCAGCAAAGTTAATCCGGCAACTGGCCCCGTGATTATAAAGGGGGCTAAAAAGGGACAGCTCCTTAAGGTAGAAGTTCTCGAGATAAAATGTTTTTCTCCAGGAATAGTGGCCACTCATCCCCATATCGGTGTTTTAAATTCCAGAGTAAACGATTATCTTTTTAAGATGGTACAAGTTGATGGGGGAGGATGCTATTTGGAAGGAACTGTTTTTCCAATGCAGCCCATGATAGGTGTAATTGGTGTGGCTCCTGTAAGTGGAAGCATACCCACTACCACGCCTGGTATGCATGGAGGGAACATGGATACCCGTGAAATTTGCGAGGGTAGTGTGGTTTATCTGCCTGTTTTTCAAAATGGGGCCTTCTTGGCTCTGGGCGATGTACACGCTGCCATGGGAGACGGGGAGATATGTGGGACTGGAGTAGAGGTGTCAGCCGAGGTCAAAGTACGGGTTGATTTGCTTGAAAATCAATTAGGGCTAAAGTCTCCTGTAGTGGAAACCGACCGACACTTCGTGTTTCTTTACAGCGCTTCAAGCCTTGAAATCGCCTTTGAAGATTTGGCTCAAGAATGCTCGAGGGCCATTCAAAAGTGTTTGGGATGGGACTTTGTAAAAAGTTATTACTTGATGAGTGCTACCTGTCATTTTGGGGTGTCTCAGCTGGTAGATCCCCTGTTTACTGTGAAAGTTTGCTTACCCAAAGAAATTTTTCAATTAGAATTTTAATTCTTTTTTGTAAAAAGGGATTTGGATGATTTTTCCCACCCATTGTTTCCTGAGGATGAAGTATTTCTGGGAGGATAGCCATATGGCTATGGCGTCAATAACTGCTCCCGAAATTTTACCTGTACCACCCAATGTCATGTTGACCGCTCTTACAATTTCTCCAAAACCAAGAGTGGCCAGGGAAAGGTAGTTCCTATGATACATAAAAATACCTCGGGTTTTGCAATAAAAGTGCGGCCCAGAGCAAGCGTTTGTTGTTCTCCACCACTCAAACATCACTACTAAAAATTTTTAAGAGTGTTTTACAGATTTTTAAGCCAAAGTCAGGCTTTAGAGCCTGCCTTTAGAATGTCCTTATTTCTGCTGGAAATAAGAAACGTCCATTATTTCACTGTCACAGCCCGTGAAACCTCCGTCCACCATTAAAACGGTTCCAGTTATGAAAGAAGCCTGTTCCGAAGCTAAAAATACAACTGCTGGACCCAATTCGTCAGGTTCTCCAATTTTACCCAGAGGTGTCCTTTTGGTTACCATTTCCATCCAGCGCGGGTTTTCCCATAGTACCCGCGTTTGTTCCGTACGAAACCATCCTGGTGCCAGGACATTCACCGTTATTCCATATTTTCCCCACTCAGCAGCAAAACTACGAGTGAGCTGGACAATTCCTCCCCGACTTGCGCAGTAAGGGTTCATGTTAGGGAAACCAAAAACGGCAGTAGCTGAGCCTATATTTATTATTCTTCCCCATTTTTGCTTCATCATGTAGGGAGCCACTTTCTGAGAACAAAGAAAAACGCTTTTGAGGTTGGTGTTGATAACTCTATCCCAATTCTCTTCGCTCAAATTTAGCGCTGGTTTGCGGATGTTCATACCAGCATTGTTTACTAATATGTCGATGTGGCCAAACTCGCCAATGACCGTTTCTACCATTTGGGTGATGCTCTCTATGGAAGTTACATCGAGTTGGCAGGGGAGAGCCTTGCTACCATATTGTTCTATTGTTTTGCGGGTTTCTTTGAGACTCTCAAGGTTCCTGCTGGTAACTACTAAATCTGCTCCTGCTTGGGCGAGAGCTATTGCCATTGCTTTTCCAAGGCCTCTACTGCTTCCAGTTACAATTGCGACTTTTCCCGAAAGGTCAAAAGAATAAGCCATTTTCTCACCTCTACAGATTTTCAGGTTTTGTTGTTTGTGTTGAATTACTATGACTTGCTTGACAAAGCAAGCTTGCCGTTACCAATGGCTACACATTCTCTAACGGTCTTAAATACGAACTCAGGAAATATCTTCTTTTTGAATTCCAGGAAAGCTTCGTTTACCATTCCGCCAGTAAGGGCCACTTCTTCTTTAAATTTTACTTGATCGCGATAAATGGAAAGAACCAGATTTATAGGTTCGAAAATACCAAAGAGAAGTGCGCAGAGCATTTCTTCTCTCGTTGTGTCCAGAGTAAGATTTGAAAAACGAGCTCTGCGCTGGTTGATGCTGTGCCGGTCTCCGGCAAGATAGGGATAGAAACGTGCCCGGGGCTTGCCGGCTCTTTTCACTACTTCCGGGAAGTACTTTTCATAAAATTCTTCCCGGGATATCTCTCGATAAAACTCTTTACGGAACCACTCCAGCGCTCCTCCTCCCACAGTGATGGCCAAAAGAAGCCACCTGTTACGTACAGCGTGCGTCCTCAGGTATACTTTTTCATGAGGTGAGGGTCTTTCAAGAGTAACGGTTATAATTTCATTGCTTCCAGAGATGTTCAGTATCTGACCTTCCTCTGTGGCACCGGCTCCAAGTGCAGCGGTAGCAGTGTCGTTGGCACCCATCAGAACAGGTATTCCTTCTCGTAGACCCAGAAACCAGGAGGCTTCTTTTTTCAACCCTCCAGTAATTTGATTAGAATCGACTATTTCGGGAAGCTTTGAAAGTTCAATATTTAGCTCTTTGCATAACTCTTTTGACCAGTTTCCCCACTTGAGAGTTTCGTAAAGGCCAGTGAAGGAGGCATGAGTTGGATCGATAAGGAACTTTCCAACCATGAATTTCTGCAAAAAAGTGTTGAAATGGCCAAATACGGAGGTTTTCTGATAAAGATCGGGATGATTTTCTTTTAGCCAGAGAACGCTGGTTAATGAGATGCCACCAGGGAAGGGAAGGTTACCGTTTATTTTCAAAAAGTTATCCTTGCCGACTATTTGTAAAGCTTTTCTGGCTTGTTTCGTGCTGCGTCTATCAAGATGCAGAATAGCTGGGTAAAGTGGATTGCCATCCTGGTCCATTGCAATAAGTGAAGGGCAGAGGGTATCGCAAATTACGTAATCTATTTGTTCGGCATACTTCTGACCCAGCTTTTCAATTCCCTTTTTGAAGGCCTGAAGCAATGTTTCTGGAGCAATTTCGATTTCCTTACCCTTTTTGACTTCATAAGCGTAGTTAACTTTAGTGCTTTTAATCAGATTCAGATTGTGGTCAAGAATGCTGATTTTGAGAGAAGAAGTGCCGAAATCAGCGGAAAGTATATAACTCACTCAATTTCTCTCCTTTGATTTGTGTGATTTTCAGAATTAAACAGGTCTTTTGGCATCTTTATTTAAGGTCTACCTCCGAAGACCAGGTTTGGCAGGAAAGTAACAATTTGTGGGAAGATTTTTTATCACACTCACAACATTCTCCAATACCCGGATAATTCCTTTTTTAAAAGCCCCCAGCAACTTTTTAAGTTTTTCTCCTTTTTCAAGAAAAACCTCATGAGAAATAGAGGCCTGGGAAGAGTT
>CAZMZG010000096.1:0-4066 GCA_964570785.1 uncultured Atribacterota bacterium
AGCGTTTTTGTTCTTATTTTTCGCTTTCTTTTCTGAGGCCCGGGCTCTGGTGGTGCGGGTTGGGGCTTACTGGGATCCACCTCTTGTTTTCTGGGATGAGAATGGGCGGGTTCAAGGCCTTTATCCGGAAATCCTTGAAGAAATAGGGCGCCGGGAAGGCTGGCAAATAGAGTATCAGCGTGAGGAGTTTTCAAAGCTTCTCGACCTGCTTCGCCGGGGTGAGATCGACCTTCTCCTGGCAATCGCTTACTCAGATGAGCGCGCTCAAGAGTTTGATTTCAACCAGGAAACCGTCTGGCTGAACTGGGGAGTCATCTACACCCCTCCCTCCCTAAGGGTGAACTCTTTTTTGGACCTGAACGGAAAAACCATTCTGGTGGCGAAAGATGATGTTTATTATCAGGATTTGTTGAGAATTGCTTCCGGTTTTAGCATTGACTGCAGATTTGCAGAGGTCAAGGATTATCAGGCGGTTTTTGCTCTGCTCGCTCGAGGCGAAGGAGATGCTGGGGTAGTCAGCAGGTTGTTCGGGGCGCAGTTTGGAGAGAGATATGGCTTAAGGGTTAGCCCGCTCATCTTCAGGCCTACCGAGTTGCGCTTTGCCGCTCCCAGGGGCGAAAATCAGGAACTGCTTTCTGTCCTTGACCGCTGGCTTGCAAGCTTCAAGGAAGACCCGGATTCTGTGTACCATCAGGCCATCCATCGCTACTTGGAAATGCATAAGCCCTGGGAAATGCCCCGCTGGCTTTGGTACTTTCTTTGGGCTGGCGGAGGTGTGCTGCTTCTTTTGTTCTTCTTTATCTGGCTTTTGCGAGTGCAGGTGGCCCTGCGGACCAAGGAACTGTGGGAAGCCAATCGCAGTCTTCAAGAAGAAGTGCTGCGGCGCCGTGAAGCGGAGTCGCGCCTTTCTCTGCACCTTGCCTTTGAAAAAATGGTGGGGAGAATCCATCTCCGCTTTTTTGCACATGAAGAACTGGAGCGGTTATTCGATTACGCCTTTCAGGAAGTCGCTGTCTTCTTTGGCTTTTCCTGCATTTGTGCGCTTTTGCCGGATGGAGAGAAACTGTTCTGGCCTGAGAAGGAACACACTCTGGAGGCGTTTCCACTGCTTGAGAAAATCCTCCAAAAGCCCGATCTGCAAGCTGCCTGGCAGAAAGAGCAGAAGATTTTGCTTAATTCTCTTTCTGACTTTCTGCCAGGGGGAGAGATCCCTGAAAAGTTCAAAGATAAAGGTTTTTTTGCTTTCCTGGTGCCGGGTGAAGGCGATGAAGAGGGATTTGTAGAATGTTTGTTCAAGGACCGATTGTCTGAGGACAATGAGCGTTACCATCTTCTTGACCCTTTTTTGCAGCATCTGCGGGTTTTTCTGGAATACCTTTCCATTTCCAGAAAGCGAGCCCAGGAAGCAGAGTGGTTTCAGACCACTCTCCGAAGTATTGGTGACGCGGTCATCGCCACTGATAAAGAAGGCAGGGTGATTTTTATGAACCCGGTGGCCGAAGAGCTCACCGGATGGAGTGCTCCTGAGGCAGTGGGGAAGCCGGTAGGGGAAGTTTTTCCTATTTTTCACGAAAAAACTCGCCAGCCGGTTCTCAATCCGGTGCGCCGGGTGATTAAAGAAGGCAAAGTAATGAGTTTCGGCGACCATGCTATTTTGGTAAATCGCAGCGGAAAGGAATTTTTCATTGATGATAGCAGCGCCCCGATTAGAGATAAACCAGGAAGAGTTGTGGGCGTGGTTCTGGTTTTCCGGGATGCCACAGAGCGCCGGAAAATGGAACAAAAAATCGTGGAGAGCGAACGGCGTTATCGAATGCTTTTTACCTTTATGCCGGATGGCTTTGTTCTCCTGGAGGAGGTTAAAACTGACAAAGACAAATCCCGGAGGTTTCGGATCGTTGAAGCTAATGCCTCTTTTGCGGTCATGCTGCGCTTCAGGCCTGAGGAGCTGCGCGGTCTTCTGATAAACGAGGTCTTTCCCGGCTTTGGGGAACTTTTGGAGGATGAGAGTGTTTCTTTACTGAGCAGAGGAGAGTTTCTGCGCAAGGAGATATTTGTTCCCGAATTCGATGCTTTCTGGGAAGTAAGCCTTTTTGTGCTTGATGGCTCCCGGATGGGGATGATCGTTTCTGATATCACCGCTCGTAAAAAGTACGAAGTGAAAATACGCTATCTCAGTTTCCATGACACTCTTACCGGCCTTTACAACCGCTTATATGCCGAGGAGGAGCTGGCTCGCCTGGAGCGGAGCAGAGAGCCGGTGATCAGTTTTGTATTTGCCGATCTCGATGGTCTAAAGTTCATAAACGATGCTTTGGGGCATCAGTGGGGAGACGAGATGTTAAAACGGGCAGCTAACATTTTGCAATCTTCCTGCCGCCGGGAGGACATTGTTGCTCGCTGGGGTGGGGATGAATTTCTGGTGGTCTTGCCAGGAACTCCTCCTCCGGTTGCCCAGGGAATCGCGGAGCGCATTGAAGAGTTGTGCAGAGAAGAAGCCCGGAAAGAACCGCTTTTTTTGGGCCTTTCTCTGGGCGTTGCAACCAGAAGACAGCAGGGAGAAAGTATCTGGGAGGCAATAAATGCTGCAGAAGAGGCTGCTTACCGCAAGAAGTTTTTGCACCGCGAGTCGCAGGTTAGTGAGCATTCTGAAATCCTGTACCGGGCTTTGCTCTGCTTAGGGATTGAACGAGAAGAGGAGCTCTCTAAAATGAGAGAACTTGCTCTGCAGATGGGAAAGCAACTGGGGCTTTCTCGGAAAGACCTGGGGCGAGTGAAGCTCCTGGTTAACTTTCACGATGTGGGCAAATTGGCTTTTCCCCGGGAGGTGCTTTTTAAAAAGAATGCCTTGTCTGAAGAAGAGGAAGAGCTTTTCAGGCAGCACCCGGCCTTGGGCTATCGCATTGCCCGGGCTGTTCCTGCTTTACATCCCTTGGCTGAAGAAATCTATGCTTTTCGGGAATGCTGGGATGGTTCAGGTTACCCCCAGGGCAAAAAGGGCGAGGAGATACCGTTCCTTTCCCGGCTGGTGCAGGTTGTCGAGGCTTATCTTACTTTGACCTTCCCGGACTATGGAGAAGCCCCTCTTTCTTGTCGGGAGGCGTTTGAGTTTCTGGAAAGAGAAAAGGGGGTCAAGTTTGACCCCCACATGGTGGACGTTTTGGGTGAAGTTCTGGGGATAAAGTAGCGTTTTTTAAAGTGCCTCCGGATTTTCAACAGCTCCCAGGAAGAGGAACAGCCCACTTTCTTCATCCCGGATGAGCAAAAGGAAGGGATGGTCCACCCGCATGACAAAGCGCTCTTCAGGCGGAAGAGCGGTAATTCCCACGATGACCGAAGTTACTGCTGCAGCAGTGGTCCCTTCTTCGTTCACTTCCAGAATGCTTTTGTGCTTCACTTCGCTCAGGAAGACGTTGGGCGGGATGGGGAGCATGGCTCCGAAATCGGCATTCTGGGGATCAAAAGCAAGCTGCATGCCCAGGTTTTGCAGGGTTACATTCAGAGAACGCTCAAAGCTCAGGCGAAAACGGGGAAGATAAATTTCGCCTTCCCGCTCTTCCATGCTTTGTATCCAGCTTTTCAGGGAATTGATGTTGATTGACTCCAGGAGATCCGGCAAACCATCCTGAGCACGGGGCAGAAAAATGTACATGCTAAAGCGCTCATCGGCGTAGGGAAGGCGTATGGCCTGCAGGGTTTGGTCTTCGAAGTAATCGAAGGAGCCTTTCTGCCACATGGTGGGAATGTCCTGGGTGCTTTCTGAAGAGTAAAAAGGTAGGGGCTGGGTGTTGGCAGCGTCAAAGGTGTACTCCCATTTTCCCTTGAAGTAAACGGCATTGAGGAGCACCAGTACGTCCCAGTCCGACAGCTGGTTGAGGATCTCGCTGATCTTGCCGTAGGTTTTCTCCCGGACCCACTGGTTGATGAGAGCCACCGTCTGGGGGTTTGCAAAGTCCACCAGATGGGCTTCTGCCTGGTAGAATTGCTGGACGGTTTGCAGGTAGTCTTCGTAGAAGGGCACGCCCTCTCTTGCCCAGAGAGAATTGGCAACGCTCAGGGTGACCTT
>CAZMZG010000097.1:0-4044 GCA_964570785.1 uncultured Atribacterota bacterium
TCATTTACCTTTTTAACCTCATCGCCCTTCGGCCAGCTAGCGGATAAAATCGGGCGCAAAAAAGTGCTGTAGATGGGTTATGGAATATGGTTTTTAGTCTGTCTCGCCTTTCTTTGGGGAGGCAGTAAGCTAGTTCTCATTATGGCTTTTATCCTTTATGGGGCCCATAAAGGAGCCCTTGAACCCGTATGTAAAACTTTAGTGGCCGAACTGGCGCCTCCTCAATTCAAAGCCAGTATCCTGGGAGCTTTTCAGATGGTTATCGGACTTTGTGCCCTGCCTGCATCTCTTCTTGCGGGTCTCCTTTGGGATTACTGGGGGAAACTCGCTCCCTTCCTATTATCCCTTATCTTAACTCTCAGAGCGATGCTTCTTCTCTGCTTGGTTAAAGAAAAACCCCGCCCCACACCCGGTAAGTTATAAGCTTGAAAACCTCTGGCTCTCTTTCTTTAATCTTAGGCTTTGTCTCAAACTTGCTAGCTTATAATTGACATAATGATAAAAGAAAGGCTACCCTCATTAACAACAATCTTCAAGAAATAAGTCGTCGCCATAAACATTTTTTTCGGGGTTGTAGAGAGGAGAGGCTCACTTTAAATTATGAATAAAAAAAACACTAACACAGGAGATAAGCCATGAAGGAAATAAGTTTTTCCTTCCAAGTAAAGAAACCATTAAAGAGAAGGGATGTACACTAGATAGAGTGAGAAGAAAGCAAAAAATAAATAGAATACTAGATAGGCTTGGCGAATTCCTTTTCTCAAGGATACCCCCGCTAAAATAATACGATTACTTTGTTATTGGAATAAAAATATCGCCTTAAAATGCTTTAACTATTTTCCAAAGAATTGGGGTATCCTCAGTTGGCGAGCTCTCGAATGTTTATAAATACCTTAAGGCGTATGCGGATCTGAAATTTGAAAAACAAGTTAAAATAATCTATACTGATGCAGCGAAAGAAGTGAGGGATTAACAAAGGGAAATGGAAAATGCTAAGGAAATTATCATAACTGGGTATGATGGTTGAGGTGTCCCCACCTAATTGGAGATGATGTGACGAATCTGTCACAAATAGTGACCGGAGAATGTGACAAAATCATCACACATGAGTGTCTTTACTGTTTTGCCGAACCTTGTACATATATGGACAAGATTTATTCAAAACTATGTAATATCAATCTGTTAGCGTATAAAGAAACTTAATGGATTTGTTAGGTCCTGGCATGGCACAATATTTGCATATAAGGTGAGGGGCAATGAAAGTCTTAATTGTAGATGACATCAAGGAATATGTGGAATCGTTGAAGCGAGCTCTACGAAGGGAGTTTGAGGTAGAAGAGGCCTTCAATCTAAAAGAGGCTAAGCGTAAGATGAACAGGAACATCGGGATTGCGCTGGTGGATGTTCGTTTATCCGAGGACGATCCGGCTAATCGCGACGGGATCCTCTTTCTTGAGTGGATAAAAGAAAATTATCCTGACGTAAAGGTCATTATAATGAGCGCTTACCGAGATCACGATGCCGCCGTGGATGCGTTAAACCTGGGTGCGGCATATTATTTGAAGAAACCGGTGAACCTGAGGGAATTAAAGCAAATTATGCATGATATCATGGCGGAGAAAAAGTAAGGATTATGTTGATACAGTTACTAGCAAATGGCCTTGTTTCAGGATGTCTGTATGCCCTTGTGGCTTTGGGATTTGCGCTGATTTACAACACCAGTCGCATCTTTCATTTGGCGCATGGGGCTGTTTACACCGCGGCTGCCTATCTGCTCTACCTGTTCGCGGTAGTATTGCAGTTAGCTTTACCAATCGCGCTCCTGGGGTCGCTGGTCGGCACCGCTCTTCTGGGTTTGCTGATCGAAATCTGGGTTTATGCTCCTTTGCGTAAGAAAAACGCTTCATTGTTGGTGGCCTTGTTAAGTTCCATCGGCGTCTATACCGTGTCGGTGAATCTAATTGCCATGGTATTTGGAAATGAAACCAAAGTTTTACGTCCCGGTATTGAAAAGACCTATGAGTTTGGAAATGTGATCTTGACCCGCATTCAATTGGCCCAAGTACTGGTATTTTTAATCCTCTTTCCCCTTATGATGTGGATTATCAAAAGCACAACCTGGGGAAAACAAATCCGCGCGGTGCGTGATAATCTACAGCTGGCGGAAGTGATGGGCATTCGTTTAAAGAGGATTTACGGCTCGGTATTCCTGGTGGGATCGGCGCTCGCAGGCAGCGCCGCCTTCCTGGCCGCAATGGATGTGGGCATGGACCCTCATGTGGGCATGCCTATGCTACTTACGGCAGCCGTGACCATGATCATTGGGGGTGTAGGGACCTTTGGCGGCGCGGTTCTGGGGGCTTTTTTAATTGCCATTCTCCAGAGTCTGGTGATCTGGCAGGTTTCGGCTCGCTGGATGGATGCGGTAACCTTCTCTTTATTAATCCTCTTTCTGGTATTTCGACCGGAAGGCCTGTTGGGACGACGTAAAAGAGTTGAGGAGACGGTAGACTGATGAACTATCTCTTGCATATACTTATTATGATAAACCTTTACGTGGTGCTCACCCTGTCGCTAAATATCGTGGTAGGTTACGTTGGTTTGTTGTCTCTTTGTCATGCAGCGTTTTATGGGGCAGGGGCTTATATCACAACTTTATTGATGATGAATGCTGGTCTGGGGTTCGTGCCGGCGGTAATCATAGCCATCCTGGGTTCAATTGCGTTAAGTATTATCATTGGCATTCCCTCGTTACGACTGAAGGGGGACTATTTTGTGCTGGCAACCTTGGGGTTTCAAATTATTGTTTTTGTAATTCTCTACAATTGGGTGGGACTCACGCGAGGACCGTACGGCATCCCTGGTATACCGCAACCGGAAATCTTTGGCTGGAAAGTTGACACGTTGTTAGAGTTTTTTATATTCAGTACAATGATCTCGATATTCTGTGGATTTTTAATTTTTTTAATCACTTATTCCCCTTTTGGAAGGACATTGAAAGCAATTCGTGAAGATGAAGTTGGAGCTGCCGCGCTAGGCAAAAATGTACCGAAATTCAAAACCCGCGCATTTATCATCGGAGCTGCGTTTGCGGCCATTCCCGGTGCTTTGTTTGCCACCTATTTTCGATACATCGATCCAACGAGTTTTACCTTAATGGAATCGATTTTCATTTTATCCATCATCATCATTGGTGGCACCGGCAACCTTAGCGGCCCCATTCTCGGGTCAATCATTTTAGTATTGCTGCCGGAAGTGTTGCGATTTTTGCAAATTCCCGATGCCATCGCAGCAAACATGCGACAAATTATTTATGGCCTGATTCTTGTGCTTTTGATGCGATTTCGTTCGCAAGGATTGCTTGGAGAGTACCAATTTCAATGATAAGACCATGGTAACTTTAGAAACCATAGATTTAACAAAGTCCTTTGGCGGTCTTCGAGCCGTCAATGAAGTTGATACCACCTTTGAGGCTGGCAAAATCAGCGCTTTAATTGGTCCCAATGGTGCGGGCAAGACAACCTTGTTCCACTTGATCACGGGTGTGATAAAGCCTGATAGCGGGAAAATATTGTACAATGAAAAGGAGATTCAGGGTTTGTCGCCCTGGGTTATTGCCCAAATGGGGATAGGACGCCTGTTTCAGGACGTACGGGTTTTCCCCCATCTGACTGTATTGGAAAACGTTTTGGTGGCTTTCAAAAATCAAACCGGAGAACAGCCTCTCTGGAGCCTATTGCGCCGGCGTAAGCTAAAGGTTGAAGAAAAATATTTTTTGGAAAAAGCAAAATATTGGTTAAATTTTGTAGGGTTATCGGATCATGAGGGGAGTCTTGCTGAAGCCTTATCTTTCGGACAGCAAAAGTTGTTGTCCATATCCAGGCTTCTGGCGAATAACGCTGAGGTGCTTTTGCTGGACGAACCCACAGCCGGGGTGAACCCTGAAATGGCAAAAAAAATCACAACTCTTATTCAACAATTGGCCACAAAGGAAAACAAAACCGTGGTGGTGATTGAACATAACATGAACGTTGTATTGGAGAT
>CAZMZG010000098.1:0-3810 GCA_964570785.1 uncultured Atribacterota bacterium
TGTTTGTTTTGCGATGTTTCTTTAGTGAAGCTATGAAAATAATAGGAAAATTTGGTTTTTGGGGAGCTTAGGCTGTCCGGTTGTGTAACGCACTTGTGTTGTGGAGCATGGGGATGTAAATTTAGAAAGGGAGGAGAGAAGAGTGAAGAAATGGTTTGTAGTAATGCTAATTTTGGTGGTACTCGTTTTTTCATCCGTCGTGTGGGCTAAAACCGAGATTGTTTTCAGACAAAGCGATACGCCTCAAGAGGTGATTGGTTTAAAGAAGGCCATAGATGAGTTTAATCACAGAAATCCCGACATAAAAGTGAGTTTCGAGACAGTTCCTTGGTCTGATGCTCGAGACCAGTTGATAAGAGAAGCTGCTGCTGGTACGGGTCCAGATGTAACCCAGATAGCTTTCGTTTGGACAAGAGATCTTGCAAAAGCCAACGTTCTTTTGGAGTTGGATGATTTTCTTGCTAAGCAACCACTTGAGAATGAGATAAAAGACTTCTTGGGTTTGGAGTTAGGGGTTTTAGATGGCAAAATTTTTGGCATTCCTTGGACGGTTGATACCTTCACAATGGTTTATAGAAGCGATATACTGGCTGAGTATGGATTGCAGGGTATTCCAGACACTTGGGATGAGTTTCAAAAGGAAGTAATAAGCTTGGCTCATAAGAGGAATGCTCCTGGATTTGGTTTTCCTGCTGGGGGAGCTTCTGCAGGAGGAGCATGGTTTCTGGTTAACTACTATTTGTGGAGCAATGGGTATACTTTTGTTAAGCAGGATCCTGCAACTGGTTCTTGGTCTTTGGGGTTAAGTGAGGATAACGTAGTAGAGGCAATAAAGTACTTTAAGAAATTTTTTGAGGAAGAAGCCTCTCCGCGTTCTCTTATTGGCGTCAATTCTTGGGCAGACCCCGTTATACTTCACGGCTTTGAAAGTGGCGCCTTTCCTATTATTTTTATTCCCCCTGCTACGCTTAAAGCCGTTTTGGCGGAGAAACCAGATTTGCCCGTTAAGTCTGGTTTGGTGCCGCGTGGTAGGGTTAAGAGAATTTCACACTTAGGAGGAAGGGCCTTGGGTGTTTCTAAATATACTAAGCATCCTGAGGAAGCATGGAGACTGCTTTCCTTCTTGGCTTCAAAGGAAGTGTTCGAAGAGTTTTATACAGAACAATTCCCGGCTCAGATACCCTTACTTAGGGAAATTCCTTTCCCCGAAGCCTTCAAGGGATATGCAGGGCAATTACAGTTCGCTCAAACGTTTAATGAGTATATCGTTTCTCCTGTGCCAGTTGGGGCTATGTGGGATGCGACTAATAGAGAGTTCTCGGCGGCAATAGCGGGCCAAAAATCTCCCGAGCAAGCGGCTAAGGACCTATTGAACTCTATTGAGGAATTTCTTAAAAAGTAGAGGAGGCGAGCGATTAGCAGCCCTTACTGACCAAATTTGGTCAGTAAGGGCTAAGGGGAGGAAAGTACAAGTTATGAAGCCCAAATTAGCGCCTTTCTTGCTTATAGCTCCTGCACTCTTTTTTTTAGTTGCTTTCTTTTTTGTCCCTTCAATTTACAATCTTAAGATAAGTTTTACAGACGTTAGCTTGTTGGAAATAAGTAAAGGGGGAAAATTTATAGGGCTTGGCAATTATTCGAGACTGCTACATGATCCCGGCTTTTGGAGAGCATTTAGGAATACGGCGGTTTGGCTCACAGCTTTTACGGTGATTCTTAGGGTTGTTATAGGATTGCCGATTGCTATTCTGTTTGATTCCCGAGTGTTAGTTGAGAAGAGATTAAGCGGTTTAATGAGGTCTTTATTGCTTATTCCTTGGGCTACTCCCCCCGTTGTAGCTACGGCGATTTGGAAGTGGATGCTTGACCAGCAGTATGGGATAGTAAACTTGGTTCTCAAGAAAATAGGGGTAATTGATGGGGGGATCGCCTTTTTTAGTGAGCCTTCAACGGTATGGTTCGCAGTTGCAGCTATCGTTGTTTGGAATCAGCTACCGTTTGTTGTGGTTTCTTTGCTTGCCGCTTTGCAGGGTATTCCAGAGAGCCTACTGGAAGCTGCAAAAGTTGATGGGGCAAAACCCTTCCAGGCATTCTTTTATGTGACCTTGCCACAATTGTTTCCTACTATCGCTATAGTTTTGATGTTGACCAGTATTTGGACCTTTAATAATTTTGTTTACGTTTGGTTGAGTACTAGGGGTGGTCCTGGTGACATTACCAATGTTTTGGCTACCAAGGTTTATTTAGAAGCCTTTAGTAATTACAGATTAGGATATAGCTCTGCAATTGGCATTGTAATGACTGTCGTTTTGGTAGTAGCGATTGGCTTTTACCTCCCTTGGATGTTGAAAAGGAGTGAGATTGCTTGAGGAGTTGGATAAAGGACTTTTTTATTGTCCTTGGCTCTTTTTTAGTGCTTTTCATCTTGTTGTTTCCTTTCCTTTGGATTTTTTTGACTTCTTTAAAAGACGAAGAGCACATATTTTCCGAGGATTTTGGTTTTGGGGTGTTAACTCTCGATAATTATCGCGGTTTACTCGAGGCAGGCTTTGGAAAGTTTTTCGTGAATAGTATGTATCTTTCCGTCGTTACCGTTTTTTCCGTCATAGCCATCTCTGCTTTAGCTTCTTACGCTCTGTCAAGGATAAAATTTTTTTTGAGAAGAGAAATCCTACTGACCATAGTGGGTAGTCAGATGTTTCCTTGGGTGGTTTTGATAACGCCCGTCTATATTATGTTTTGGCGTCTTCGCCTGGTGAATACTCATCAAGGCATAGTTTTAATTTACATAGGCATAACCTTGCCTTACGCTATTTATCTTTTATTGGGTTACTTCAGCTCAATACCTCGAGAATTAGATGAAGCGGCCAAAATAGATGGTTGTAGCACGCTAGGCGTAATTTTTAGGGTAATTTTGCCTGTTTCTTTGCCCGGATTGGTTGCTACTGCTACTTATTGTTTTGTCCAGGTTTGGAATGAATATCTTTTTGCTCTTACTCTTTTAACAAAAACTGAGCTTAAAACACTCCCCTTGGGTTTGGGAATGTTCTTTGGCCAATATACTACGGAATGGGGGAGGGTTATGGCTGCTTCAGCAGTAACTTCAGCTCCAACCGTTGTCTTTTTCCTTGTGTTGAACAAGTACTTGGTGAAAGGACTGGCGCAGGGAGCTGTAAAGGGTTAAGCAGGATAGAGTTTTTATATCTTTAGGCAATAAATTCCTAAAAGGAGGTCGGTTAGCTTGAACATAGGTAAGGATTATAACGTGATTGTTCTGATGATCGACAGCTTGAGGTACGATCACGTGGGCTTCAATGGAAACACTTGGATTAAAACTCCCAACCTGGACAAACTTGCCCAGGATTGTATTGTTTTTGATAATGCCTATCCTGAGGGTTTGCCTACTATACCTGTGAGAACGTCGCTTTTTACGGGCAACAGAACCCTTCCTTTTAGGCCATGGCAACCGCTGGGTCCAGAGGACATTACTATAGCAGAGATACTTGCTAGTTATGGATACCTGTGTGCCTTAATCGCAGACACGTACCATCTTGCCAAGCCGGGGATGAATCTCCACAAGGGATTCCACGTTTTTCGTTGGATTAGAGGACAGGAGGCTGATGCCTACGAGTCTGCCCCTCATGGTTTTGATCTTAGTAAATATATGAAAGAGGCTATGAGGGGTGACTGGGTGGAAAAGATGTTAGACCAATACTTTAGAAACAGGGCTTGGTGGCAAAAAGAAGAGGATTATTTCACTCCTCGAGTGATGAACGAGGCAATAAAGTGGCTAAAGAAAAACGCGGGTAA
>CAZMZG010000099.1:0-3567 GCA_964570785.1 uncultured Atribacterota bacterium
GTGATGTATCTGAGGGCGAGCCTCCTGAAGAGACAGAAGGTAAGGATTTGCAACATCTCATGCCCTAACGAAGTATTCGTTGTGGCAAATAAGGCGTTACATTTTTAAAAAGTAGAAGGCTCAACTGTAAATGATTAGGAGAGTAAAAAAGTGTTATGAGTAAGCATGAAGTAGGTGACCCTGAGAAGTTTGTTAGTTACAGCAACAATTGCAACTTTGAAGAACTTTTCTCTTTCTCCAAACTTATAGAAAGATTTCCCGAACTTACCTTCAGGTCTTATCAGGCTCAAAGGCACAAAAAAGAGAGTTTTCCCAGAATGTTTGTTTCTTCTTCTAAATATTTCCTGTCCCGGCCGGAAATGGAGAGTCAGACTTTTTCCTTCATGGTAATGTGGACTTTTTATCCAAACAATTTCTTCGGACTCGAGGAAGCAGGAGACACGATCCTTTGGTTCAGTTAGCGAAACCTCTTCCTGCTTTCTAAGGTAAGTCCTAATCGAGTTATTGGTGGGGAGGTGAGATGTAAAGGAGGTTTGGCAAAGAGAAATTATTAGTCGGTTTGTAAGCGGTGTGTGGTGATTTGTATTTGTTCGTTAATGTTAGATATCTTTTGGGGGGTTAAAAAATGAAAAGGCAAAGAGTTTTTGTTGTTCTTGCTTTTGCGATTTTGATGGTGTTTGGGGTGTTGCAGGCGGTTTCTGCAGAACAAATTAAAAAAATGGAAGATATAACTATTCGTTTCTTTGTAGGTGGAGATCCTGGAGATGCTTTTGCTTCGATTGTCTACAAAGGGGCTCAAGATGCAGAGAGAGACTTGGGCGTTAAGGTAGATTATGTTTTTTCGGGATGGAATGTAGAGAAGATGGTAGAACAACTACGAGACGCAGTTGCAGCACGTCCAGACGGTATTGCAATGATGGGTCATCCTGGTGATGAAGCTCTTATGCCATTGGTTGAGGAAGCTTACAAAGAAGGCATAAAAATGATGTTTCAAAATGTGGATTGTCCAAAAATCCGTGAAAGATTTGGATGTGGGTATATTGGCGCGAACCTCGAAAAGCAAGGATGGGATTTAGGTAAGAAGGCTATTGAAATGTTTGGCCTTAAAGAGGGTGATAGAGTTGTGGTGCTTGGAGCATGGGGCCAACCTGGGCGGTATATTAGGGAAGAAGCTACTGCTCGAGTTTTTGAAGAAGTTGGTATTATTGTAGAAAGAATAACAGCTCCGCCAGAGTGGGCTACAGCTCCTGAATTAGCTATTCCTACTTTGACTGGCAATTTGTTAGCCCATCCTGAGACTAAATTGATTTGTCTTCCCGGAGGACAACTGTTGGCCGCAGCCCAAACTTATATGGAAGCATTGGGTAAAAAACCTGGAGAAATCAAAATAATCGGTTTTGACTTAAATCCAGGAGTAATAGATGCTTTTAGAAAGGGCTATGTTCAGTTAACAGCCGATCAGCAACCTTATTTACAAGGATATTTACCAATATTAAGTCTTGCTTTTACGATTGCTTATGGTTTTAGCCCGATTACTTATGATACTGGAGCTGGTTTTGTAACTCAGGATAACTTTGAGGAAATTGTTCCCTTGGTTGAAGCTGGTATAAGGTAATGATTTGTTTTTGCTAGTATTTTAGTGTTTTGCTTTTTGTGGGGGAGTAAAAAATGGGATTGTTTTACTCCCCCACAAGTGATGGGAGGCTTTCAAAATGCATCAAAACTTATCTTCTCGAGAGAGAGTTTTACGATCTGTATCACATCAAGAACCAGACAGGGTTCCTATAGATCTTGGAGGTTCAATTACTTCTGGAATCATGGCCCAGGCCTTAGCAAGTCTTAGGAAATACTTGGGTATGGAGGAACGTCCGGTTAAGGTTTACGATGTTTTCCAGATGCTTGGAGAAGTGGAAATGGATCTTGTAGATAAGATTGGGATAGACGTTCTTCCTGTAGAGCCGCTAACTCTTTTTTTTAAGATAAAAAGGAAGAATTACAAGACTTGGAAGCTTTTTGATGGAACAGAAGTTCTTGTACCCGAAGATTTTTATGTTGAAGTTGATGACAGAGGAGACCTTTTATTGAGGGAAGGAGGAGATTCATCGAAGCCGATTGTTGCAAAAATGCCAAGGGATGGTCTTTATTTTGAAGATCTTTCTTTGATTCATTTTGTTGAAGATTTTGAGCCACCTTCTTTAGAGGAACTGAAAGGGCAAAGAAAAATCGATGAAGAAAATTTGGAGTTTATTGTTAAAAGGGCAGAGTTATTACGAAAAGAAACTGATAAGGCTTTGCTATTAGGATGCTGGCCATTTGTTGGGCTGAGTGGGGTGGGGAGTATCCCCAATTTCTTAATGTTAATCGCCTCTGATAAAAATTATGTTAAGGAGCTTATTCACTTTAGGGCAGAGGAAACGCTTGAAAATTTAAAGTTGCTATGGAAAGCTGTAGGTCAGAATGTAGATATTGTGGTTATTGATGGATGGGATTTCGGTAGTCAGAAAAGTGAACTCATTTCTCCTGAGGATTTTCTTGAAATTTATGCTCCACACTACCGAAATATTAATGATTGGATTCATCAACATACAACTTGGAAAAGTTGGCAACATATTTGTGGATCAATAACAAAAATACTTCCTATTTTAGTTGATACAGGTTTAGACATCCTTAATCCCGTACAGATTTCTGCGGAAGGAATGGATCCCGTTTGGCTAAAGAATGAATTTGGTGACAAGCTAACTTTTTGGGGTGGGGGTGTTGACACACAAAGAACTCTCCCTTTTGGTAGCCCCGAAGAAGTGGAGAGAGAAGTAAAAGAGAGGATAAGGATTTTTGCTCCTGGTGGAGGGTTTGTCTTTTCAGCGATACATAATATTCAGGCAAAAACTCCTCCTGAAAACATAGCAACAATGTTTCGTGCTGTTCACAAGTTTGGTCAATATCCGATAGTGGTTTGATGATGGCTACTTAATTGGAGAATATAAGAGGTGATGTGAGTGTTTCTCAAAATTATTAGAAGATATAAATTGGAATTTTCTGTTTTTTTTGCATTTGTAGTTCTTTTACTGGTTTTTTTAATTGCTAATCCAAGGGTTTTTCTTTCTCCCCGATGTTATGCAGCGGTTTTTACAACCGTTCCCCTTACTATGATCCTGGCGTCATCAGCGGTTTTGATGGTTACTAGCGGAGAAATTGATCTTTCCTTTCCTTCTATAGTTGGCCTGGGCGCGTATGTTTTTGCACTAATGTTTGTGGTTTTTCGAAGTACTTTTTTAGGGCTTATGGCATCTTTATTGGTGGGTTGGTTAGTGGGATTAGGCAACGGTTTTTTGGTTGCCTATTTGGGCCTTTCCTCGCTGGTTGCTACCTTGGGTGTAAATTTTTTAATCCGAGGTTTGATCATGATATTAACCCAAGGGCGGGGCTTTGCTTTAGTACCTGTTAAGAATTACTTGTTGTACAGGATGTTTGTTGGAAGAATAGGCATTTTTCCCGTTCAGGTTTTATGGGGGGCAGGTATAGTTTTCCTCGTATGGTTGATTTTTAGTCGCCATAAGTTTGGTATGC
>CAZMZG010000100.1:0-3530 GCA_964570785.1 uncultured Atribacterota bacterium
CATATTGTCATACCACTTTGTCATGCTGAACTTGTTTCAGCATCTCTCATTTCAGCATCTATCATTTCAACGTTTCCTCCTATCCGTCACCCTGAACCGACCGTGATCAGGGGTCACGTCACCCTGAATTCATTTCAGGGTCTCACTGTTTCAGCATCTCAATGTTTCAGGGCCTCACTATTTCAGGATCTCTTCCCACGTCACCCTGAACTGACGCGCACGAAGTGCGCGTCATCCTGAACTTGTTTCAGCATCTCCTGTTTCAGCATCTCTCATTTCAGCATTCCCCAAAAACACCAAAATTAAAGACCCGACCCCCTTCCAGGCCTGCCTTTCGGCAATGAGTAATGGTAAAATAGTATGTACAACGATTGGAGCAGTAATCCACTATTGGAAAGAGGAGCTGAGAAAGTTTTTGGTATTATGCTTAAAGAAAAATTCGAACAATTAGAACAGCTATTTACAAAGGAGCTCATCGCCTTTTACCAAGACCGGCTTATCTCTGTGGTCCTATTCGGTTCTGTAGCAAGGCAAACCCAAAGATATGATTCTGATGTAGATGTATTAATAATCGCCAAAGACCTTCCTGAAGGCAGAATGAAGCGTGTACGAGAGTTTGAGAAAGTAGAGCGGAGGCTTGAACCATTTTTAAAAGAGCTTTCCAAAGAAGGTATAAATACTTACATATCACCAATACTTAAGACCCCTGAGGAGGCTCTTTCAGGTTCGCCCCTTTTTCTTGATATGGTTGATGATGCCAAAATAGTCTTTGACAGAGACGGGTTTTTTCGAAAAATACTTGAAAGGCTTAAGGTCAGATTGTCAGAGCTTCATGCCAGAAGAATATGGAAAGGTAATGCCTGGTATTGGGATTTAAAGCCTGATTATAAGCCAGGGGAGATATTTGAACTATGACTAATATTACGTTGGCTCAGAGCTACCTTAAAAAGGCTGTAGATAGACTGGACATACTTGAGGTTCTTTTCCGGAAGGGAGCCTATTCTGATGTGGTAAGAGAGGCCCAAGAGATTGTAGAGCTTGCAACAAAAGGGATGCTACGAGCCGTAGGCATAGAACCACCTAAGTACCATGATGTAGGTTCTCTTATTTTGGAACATGCAGATAGATTTGCGCCTATTTCCCACGAAAAGCTCCAGCAAGTAGCGACAATATCTAAAAGACTACGAAAAGAAAGAGAACTTTCTTTTTACGGCGATATAGATTTTATCCCCACCGAGGAATATAAGGGAGAAGATGCTAAAGAAGCTATAGATGATGCTCACTTTGTAGTTAAAATTGCGAACAATGTTATTATGGCAAAAAAATAGCCCCGAGAATATCCATCTCCTTTTTATCACTAAAAGGATCGATCCATTTTCCGGAAGCGGCTTCTTGTTACTACACGAGCTTTCCTGTCATATACCATTCCTGCTTCTTTGCCGGTCTTGCCCTTTCCATTCGGTACAGGCCTCTGTAACCGTGAAGATAGACTGCCCAAGGGGTTACCGCTGTGCCCTTGTTTGGGTCTTACTTTGGCCCTGTGAGTCTCAGGTATCCTGTTTACGGTGAAGGCCGAGAGTGTTGTGGCGCTCCAGACGGTGTTGCTTCTTCTGGAAGTGACCATTCCTGAGGTTCTCAAAAGTAAGCCAGGTTGTCTATGCAGATGCAGGATTGTGGAGAATTCTCGGAGGGCCGGGTTTTAGTCTTTTTGGTAGCCTTTTGTGATATCGCTTGGCATTATGGTTGATGGAGCGGTGGGACCGTAGGGGTTTAAAGGATGGTGACCTTTTGTGTCGATGGCGAGGAAACCATACCATTTCAGGGGGATTGTTTTTGAGAAATGCCGGTGTTCGGGTTGGGGAGGAAATGATCCGAACTGATATAGGCAATCAGGAAGTGAACTTCTTAGTCCGGACAGAGAGAAACGGCAGGGAAGTGTATTTAGTAGGAGAGGCCGAGCTGGGGCTTGATGATGCTAAGCGCGGCGTGCAAGCTCCACCGGTTGTGGTAAGATTAACTTATCAAGACGCAATACGCGTGTTATAAAATACCCAATGCGCAGCGCAAATTCTCGGCCTGGTTTCGCACTTGACGAGAGTGGAAAAGAGACCTCCCCCGCTGGTTGGGCTTTAGTAGAAGGGGGTATTTTTCGGTGGGTGTAGCTGAAACCTATCGCGGTCCTTCTGGCAATCTTTTGCCTGGGCTCCGGATGAGTCTGGAAGAAGCAATGGAGAAACTGAAAAAGCTCTTCCGGGAAAAAGGCATTCCTGTCGCTTACCTTTTTGGCTCTTATGCTTATGGTGAGGTTGGTACTGCTTCTGACGTTGATATAGCCGTTTTCCTTAAAAAGAAAGGCGAAAAGCTCTATTCGTCTTTCCGGGAAGTCTTGTCTGGGATTCGAGAAGCTTTGGGTACGGAGCGTTTTGACCTGGTGCTTCTTGATCGTGCCCCTTTGTCGCTTCAGTTTGAGATTGTTTCTCGGGGACGGCTCATTTACTGTCAGAGCGATGAGCTTTTGAACGCTTTTGAAATGAGCGTTATCCGCAGATTTCAAGACACGGCTTATCTGAGGGAAGTTCAGGATGAATATCTCAGAGAAAGGGTCAGGCAATGGTATTCAAGAAGCGAAGTGTGATAGAGCGGCTTAAAAAGCTGGAAGAAGTTTTGTCCAAACTCAAAGATAAGGCGGGAGTCGCGCTTGAGGAATATCGGTGGAGCACGGATACCCAGTGGATCATCGAGCGTGGGCTCGAGCTTGCTTCCTCGGCTATTTTTGACATTGGTAACCACATCCTGTCTGGAGTCTACCGGACCTCCGTTGAGGAATACGAACAAATTCTGGAGAAGCTGCGCGAAAAGGGAGTTATCAGCAAGGAGCTTTATGAAGAACTGCGGGGGTTGGGAGGCTTTCGGAACATACTGGTCCACGGATATTTAGGTCTGGATCCAGAGCTTGTGTACTACCACTTCAAGAAGGCTCTGCGCGCCTTTCCCTGGTTTATCGCGGAAATAGAAGAATGGCTCGAATCCCTTCCCTGTAATTCGTGACTTAAGCAAATTTTCCTTGCTTGAGGGAAATTATTTTAGCAGAGTTTCCTTGTTGCAACGAAAGAAATTCTAAAATTCATTATGGACAGGTTTGCGTAGCAGGCTACCGGTTTTTTTTGAAGCAGAATCAGAAGTTGCCCTTTGGTTCTGAGAAAGGCCTCCCGGGTTAGCGCCGCCTCAAACCAGATGCTGATAAACTCGTTTCTACGCTAAATCGATGAATGCGAAGCATTCATCATCCTGAACTGACCGCAGCGTTAGCTGCAGTCACCCTGAACTGACCGCGACCAGGGGGTCGCGGTCATCCTGAACTTGTTTCAGGATCCCTTGTTTCAGGATCTCGTTTGTTTCAGGGTCTCTCTCCAAAACACCAAAAATAAAGACCCGACCCCTTTTCTCCCTCTGTTTCAGGATCTATCATTTTAGGCCCCCTACACGTCACCCTGAACTTGTTTCAGGGTCTATCGTTTCAGCATCTCGTT
>CAZMZG010000101.1:0-3518 GCA_964570785.1 uncultured Atribacterota bacterium
GGGTGGATTTTCAAACCAGTCTTCAGACCAGGGCATGCGGTCTTTATTATCTCCGAAAAGGTGGGATTCCTGGTAAAGAGCATTGAAAAAGATTTTTGCGACCTGTTTTTCATCATAATCAGCTACTTCTTCCCAGCGATCGTTGTCAATAAGCCAGTTTTCTGACTGATGTGAGGAGGGAGCAGGTTTTAAAAATTCTCTTTTTACTACCTGAAGCACTTTTACTTCTTCGCCGTTTTGCATACAAAACTGATCGTCGAAAAGAGCTCCGCTATCATGCTTTGAAACAGGACGTATCCAATCTCCTTGGGGAATTCTCAATCCAGCGATGCATCTTCCTCCTTCTTTGTAAGAATTTGCCAGACAAAGCATTTGGAAGACCGGCATATTGTGATTCCCTCCCTATAAGTGTTTTATTTCCAAGTTTTTCCACCTTTTTTGAAGATATTCCAGAATAAGCCTCCTGTGGCAGTAAAGCGGGGACGATTCGCTGCACAAAAGCACCGTGGGGACAGCAAACCATTCTGGGGTTACATAGCTTATTATGGAACGCTTTTCCAGGAGTTCGGTGAATCTCCTTTCATATTCTTCCCAAGAGATTTTATTCTTTTTATATTCTTGCAAAAGCTCTTTGGATGGTGCTAATTTTGGTTCGTGTAAATATACTCCACCCAGCAAACGCTCCACAAAGAATTCCAGATCGTCCCGTTTAGTGAAGCCTGCCAGTTGTGAGGTGTTATTCAATCGAACGTCTATGACTTTCGTAATATTATGTTTTTCGAGAGTTTCAAAAAACTGCCGGGCGGATTTCCCAGCGAAGCCGATGGTGTAAACTTTTATCATCATATCCCCCTATAAAGAAAAAAGCTTAAGTTGTTCCTGCTTCTTTTCTATTTTGCCTTCCTCAAGGCTTCCGTTCCGCAAGATGTTAAGCACTCGCACTCCTTTTTTGAGGAGTTCCTTTCCAATCAAAAGAAAGCGGTGGCAGGAGTGGGGATTTTCTTCGCTGCACATGAGGACAAGCTTCACTGAAGGTGCAAGCTTAAGCACTTCAGCGAGGCCCCTTTTGAAGAAAGGCGCTTTTGCCAGGTTCTTGTAAAGCACTTCACCCTTCTGATTGTAAAACTCCTGCCCCTGGGGTCGCCCACCAAGCAGGTTACCCATAAAAAGGTAGCGAATGTCCCGTGCCTCAAGTGCTTTCTTTAGAGTTTCCCGATTAAAATGTGGAACCCACCGGGAATAGGGATAAGAGCGAACATCAATTACTACCTGGATGTCGTGTTGCTTTAAAAGCTCCAGGAACTGCTCAAGAGAGTGATTGGAGTGTCCAATGGTGTAAACAACAGGTGTTTTATCGAAAGAGGCCACCTCCTTCGCTTGTTTGAAACATTATACAACAGGCAGCATCTTCCTTGCATTACTTCTGCTTTCACATATCACCCCAGCTTTCGTTCTGGCAGTTGGCTCGCTCGATAAAAGCACAGCGCAGGAGCACCTTAAGGGTTAGCTCGCACGTAGTTCCAGCAAAAAAGATATTTCTATTCACCGAGTATTTCAGACTTTTTCCGGGGCGGATAAGCAATGTACCGGAAGGGAGGGGGTTGGGAAAGGTAAAATCAAAAAAGGAAACGCTGGTGCTTGCTTTTTGCAGAAGTAAGCTTCCGTCTTTGCGCATTTCCTGAATGGAGAGAAGTTGATAATCCGTGGTGAAGGGCAAGTCCCTTATTTCCTGCAAACCGCTTGCAGCACCCCTTCCGGCTGACCCAGAAAGGGAAGTGCCTTCTCCGATGATGAGGTCAGCAGTCTGTGGGTTTATTTTCCCTTCTTCGCTGCCGAAAGCTTTGTTAAAGCTCACCAGGATACCTTCTTCTTCGCTGAAACTATAGGTGGGAAAGTCAATGGAAATGTAAGGGAGACCAGACTCACCTTTACCTTCAATGTAGATCCACTGTTCGAAAAAAATCAGTCCTCTTGCAAAATCTAATTCTTCCAGAACAGGGAAGTGTGAAGAGTCGCTGCCAGAGCTACATCCCAACAAAGCGGAAAGCATGGGAAAAAGGAAGACATTGAAAACGGGCAATCTTTTTACCAGGTCAATCCCCTCCCAGTTTTTTTAAGCGATATGTGTCCTGAAATGGTTTTTACTGAGATCGTTTTTCGTGGTACGTTTTTGGTCTGACCGTGAAAAGTCCGCCACCCCGGAGAGCTCTCTTCGTCGATCTCAAGAGGTATTTCTGAGGAGAACTTCCCCGATACCGTTTCAGCAGAAATTTCGATGCCTTCCCCATCAGGAACGAATATGAGAACATTTCCGCTTACTGAAGAGATGTGGAGTTCAAAAAAGTCTTTGCTTGGAGAAACCTCGACCCGAATATCACCGCTCACCGTCCGTGCGGTAAGGTTTCCCAGGAGCCGCTCCACGATAATTTTCCCGCTTATAGTTTCCAGGTCGGCATCTCCTGCAAGGCCCCGCGCAATGATTTTTCCACTCACCGTCCTCGCCTTTATTTCATTCCTGAGGTTGGTAATCCTGATTTCCCCGTTCACGGTTTCAATGTTTGCTCTGGACTGGTAGGGCACGGCCAGAAGATAGTCCACCCGGGGCGCAGGTAAGCTCAGCAAAAAGCTTGATGATGTACTCAGGGGAGTGGTGGCAATGCGGATTACATCTTCTCCCACTTCAGCTTTCACTTCGACTTGCGGAAGCAATTCTCTGGCTTTCTCTTCAGGGACTTCTCTCACAGATTTGGAGGCCACCATGTTGACTATGCTTTCTCTGTGTCCTTCCACAGCCACTTTGCCCTGGATACTGGATACAGATAGCGCGACTCCTTCTTTGACCAGGAAGCTCCTTATTATTGTTTCCTCAAAAGCCCAGGCTACGGCAGTGCAAAGAAAAGAGAAGAAGATAATCAGGACGGTGCTTGAAAACCACTTCCGGGTCATTATGACTCTCCTTTCCAGTTTTTCTCATTGTAACATTTTCGAGGATGTTCAAGGTTCAAATTTTTCGAGGTAGTTTCATTTAAATATTCGTCGTGCTTCTTGGAGAGAATATTTAGGGGTATTTAACAAAGTGGTGAAAGGAGTTTTTACTTTAACAGATAGTTCGATTTTACTGTTGGATCGGGAGGTAGGCGACAACCACAGAGGAGAGACCTTCTTTTATTGTTTCTCTGGTTGCGGTGTTTGGTGTTTCTTTGTTTCTTCTCTACTTTACTTTCGGGTTTAAAATAATGTCGCCGTCTATTCCAGGCCGGGTAAGCTTTTCTTTTTATTTTTTTGGGTGATACATTTTGCTTTGGTGGGCATTTCGTTTTCGGTGATTATCATTACGTCCCAACCGCTGGTTAGTTTGGCATTGCTCCCTGATTTGAGAGTCAAATGGGATGATGCGCGAAATTCTGAACTTTTTCTGGAAAAACTTTTTCTCCCCTTTTTTCAGCGTCAGAAACTGACATTGTATTAGTGTACAATCTTATTTGAGGAGGTGGAAATGTGTTAGAAGGAATAAGGCA
>CAZMZG010000102.1:0-3510 GCA_964570785.1 uncultured Atribacterota bacterium
ATTCAGTTATTTGCTTGTTTAAATCCCACATAGTTCAGATAAAACAAACATAAGAAAGCGTTCCCCAGTCTCCTGTTGCTTTGTTTAAATCCCACATAGTTCAGATAAAACCCACTAATTTTTTAAAAAAATAAAATAGCTCTACACCGCGAACTTAAAAGGGTTTAAGGTTTCACCCAAATAACAAAACAGAGGCTGGAAAGCAATGTTTTTGCATCGAAACGGGAGTAGTGTTTGACGTCATAGCTCAAAAATGCACTCAACCTTTTGCAAAAAGCCTGCTCCAGGTGACCAGGCAAACAAAGCCCCTCGATGCAGTAAGTGAAAATATTAAACAAGGTTAAAAGTGTTTTCCTTTTCACATCCCACAACCCGCTTCCTGCAATAGTCCCTAAGTTCGAAACAGTACACATAAATCGAGTCGACATCAACATTGATAACCTCTTTCAGCTCTCGCAAACACTTCTCGAGCTTCCCCTCGCCAATTTCTCCTTCAAAAACTGAATTCTGCACCCAATTAAGATAGCGCTTAAGGACTTTTCTCACCCTATTAACCCGTTCCTCTCCAATATCATAGGTTACAATACAATAAGCCATTACCACCACGCCTTGAAAGGGGCGTATACTTCGTCTCCCAAAAGGTGTCGAATAAGCTTGTAGCACTCGAGTCTCAAAAGAGTGCGATAAGAAACCTTTCTTCTGAGACGGCGGTGTTTGATGGTAGTTTTAAGTTTCTCATCGAAAGCTTTAAGAAACTTTTTCCTTCCTCCCTCGTTCAAGTAACAGCCATTGAGGTCCTGGTCAAAATCATTCCTGGTAATCAAACCAGTGTTGACCAGGCGAAAAACCAGTGGATCGGCGATTAAAGGCTTGAATATTTCAGCAAGGTCAAGGCATAAGGAGAAACGCCTTTCCCGGGGTTCATGAAGATAACTTATGGTGGGATTAAGCTGGGTCCGGTAGCATTCCGAAAGGATGGTGGTATAAACGAGCGAATTACCAAAAGAGATGAGCGCATTTATAGGATTGGAAGGCGGGCGCTTCTCTCTTTTTTCAAAAGAAAACTCTTCCTTCAAAAAGAGGTTAAAGGCCTGGTAATAAATTTCCTTGGCCCTGCCCTCACAACCCATTAACTCGGCAATGGAAGTCGCAGAATAAGCCTTACCAAGCTCTTCTTCAATTTTTTGTATAAAAGGCTCGGTTCCCGCGTATTCCCGAAGATTACGCCTGGCGTGAAACATGGCCCCTTCAACAAAGGCCAGGGCCAAAAAGAAGCGTTTTTGGGGATCGAGGTAATGCTCGACCTGGCGCACCAGAAGCTCTCCAGAAACATTTTTGTCCCTGGGCAAAAAAGTGCCGCTATAGTTACCATAATAATTGTAGATATGTAAGGGCTTGCCTTCCTGGGCCAAAAATACCAGAAGTTCTTTGTTAAAAGTCATCTGGCCAAAAACATGAATAGCATCGATGTTTTCGATGGGAATCACTTTCTTTTCACCATCACTTTTTTCAATCAGAAGAGTATTTTCATTTCTCCTCAGGGTGCCACTGCACAAAAGGTAATAGGGCTGCATGGGTTTCAAGCAAAACAAAATTCAAAATAGGCGCATTTCCTGCAATAGGGCTTTCTTTCCGCTGCTGGTGGAGAAGGCATCTTCAAAACCTCTTCAATGCCTCTGATAGCCTCTTTGAGCTCGCTTATCAGCTCATCAGTGAGAACTACTTCTCTGCTTTTTCGCAACCTTGGATAGGAGATGACGCCTTTTTTATCGATGCCCATTTGCTTTAAATAAAAAAGATAATAGCCAATTTGCATGATGCTTGCCTTTTCAAAAACCCTGCTACACTTGACTTCTCTTATGGCATCCTTCTCAACAAGGTCAATAGCTATGAGGTCATCAATGGTAATTCTCCTGCGCTTCTTTCTGGGGTAACTGTATTTATCAAGAAGCCTCCCCAGCATAACCCGTTCCGATCCCTGTTCCATCTGTATACCCCGATCAAACAGCCAGAGTTTACGCCTGCAAATGAAAAAGTAATTTATTTTGACGCCGGTAATGCGTAGAGCATCAAAGGATGTTTGCATCATCCACTTTTCCCGTTTTCGCCTTTACAAAACCCAAATCGTTATAGTCACCGGGAACAACAAAAATATTGCTTAACCAGCTCCTGAGGGGATACTCGCTTAAAAGGTCTTGTTCCGAGGCAGGAAGCATATTTAAAAGTTTGTTAAAAACTCCGTCACCTCTCATCACTGCATCCTTAGCCACCGCCCAGGGAACAGAAACCACATACTTAGAGAGAACGTCTCTCTTAAAGTGTGTAAAGCTCTTCTTCTCCTCACAATTACCACTAACAAAATTGACAACATCCCTACAAAAAGAATCCATTAAGCTTTCCGGTACGGCTGATACGTCGGCAATTTTTCTGAAGATTCTCTGCGCTTCGCTTTTCCTCGAAGACACATATCCGGCATCCAGAATAGAAAGCGTATTAAAGAAAGTCCTGATATATTCCGTACCTGCTTCTTCCATCACTCGATAAGAAAAGCAAACCAGACGATACTTATCGTACTCAGAAAGCAAGAGCTCTCCCTCCTTAAGTTCCAAAGAATTTTCATTTTCTTCGTTTATAAAGCTCACAATTTCCTGCTGTATCTCTTCCTCGCTTTTGCCTTCTAAAAGCCCGTTGAAGACAAGAATACTACTCAAGAGAAGTTCCACAGACACCACAGAATAGGGAGAACGTTTAACGGTATCCTTCAGGCAAAAGAGGTACACGTTGGGCGCGTCCGTAACAATCCTGTATTCTTCCCCATTGGGAGCACGGTAGAGCCCATCCCCCAGACTATCAAACTGAGGGCCGATACGTCTCAAAGCTCTTCCCATTCTTTGCACCAGAGCATCCAGGGGGGCAAGCTCTGTAAACAAAACATCGGCATCGATGTCCAGAGAAGCCTCCACCACCTGGGTGGCAACAAGTATTTTGGCACCATCGGGAGACCTCTTGGGGTTCTTGAAACTCTTCTGTATCTGTGCTTCCAAACTCTGGCGGTCCCAAACGGTAAAGCGAGAATGTAAAAGCAAAAGTTCCACGTTCTGATCCACTGAGCTGCGCAGTTCTTCATAAAGTTCCTGAGCTCTGGGAACAGTGTTGACAACCACCAGTACCCGCTGCCCATCGTTAAGCTTCGCTTGTTCAAGAACCTTTTCTGCAAGAGAAGAAAGGCTTTCAACGTTAAAAGTCTTAATGCGGTGCTTTTTGATGTTTTCAAATTTCTCCTTCTTTTTGTCATATAAGTTAACAAAAGAGGCATCCGAAATGCCGGTGCGCTGCATGATTTCTCTTTTCACAAATTCCGGAAGCGTGGCAGTCATGAGGAGAAACCTGCCACCCATTTTCGTCAAATCCTCGGCAAACTTCACGATTATTGCCGCAGCTTCTGGCGAATAAGCCTGAACCTCGTCGATAACCAGACCTGCATAAGAAAAAGTGGCGTAAATTTTCTCA
>CAZMZG010000103.1:0-3389 GCA_964570785.1 uncultured Atribacterota bacterium
TGCACACTTTATTACTTCACCATTCAGGTCCTTAGTCTCCAGGAATTTCTACTTCGTGCAAAACTCTATTTTTGTGCTACAGCTCTACCCTTCCTAGGTACTACTTCGCCTTGTACTTGCTGTCTTCCTACCAGCGCAAGTAGGTGTACACAGTCCCCACTTGCCAAGCCACTCGATTTTCACCTACTCTCTGCACTTTTTCGGATCGTTCTTTGCGTCGATGGGTTCAGCAAACGTATTTTCAGAACCCAATGAAGTCTCCACGGTTCAAACCTTCAAGGATCCGGCGTGCCTCTCCCCTCGTGCTCATACCTTACTCTTAGGGCACAGCACCGTACCCTAAAAGTAGTTCATCCTTGAAACCCCTCCATGGTCACCGGATCTTTCTCCAAATTCTGTTCCCTCTTAACGGAAAGCCTTCCAGCTTTTAAGCTTTTGAAAAGACTCAAAATTAACCAGATAAGTGTTACTACCAACGCTATTTGCCAAACTGCCGTAAGATTATCTTGTGTTTCCGCAAGATACCCCAAATGAGAAACTCTTACTTTTGTTGGGAGGTATATGACGCAGATTACTGCACCCGTCCATCTGTCTCTCTGCCACTGGAATACGCTATGAGATTCATACCTGGAAGCCACGGTCTCCCACCTTGTTGTTCCTACCAGAATGAGCAGAATGAGTACCACAGCAGGTACAATCCATAAATATCTCCGTCTTGACTCGGCCATGACTATCTACCCCCTAAGACAATCTACTCTTCATTACTTTGCTATTCTATCGCACCTCTCATTTCTTTGCTTTAACAACTTCCCTTGCTGGGTCGTCTGTTCCTTAGTGAGAAGGTATATGATATCCGCTGGTCTAATCATGGCGCTTTGTCGGAAAGTCGAGGCAACGGAATAAGGCGTACATCTGTTGACCCCGAACCCCAGTAGCCGCTTCACATCTCGAAGATGCAGGATCAGTTTTTCCTTGGACGCTTACATACCCCACACCAATCCCGTCTTTTGGTTTTCTCTGTATTCTACAAGCGTCGTAGAGAATCTTTTTTGAGCTTTACTAAAGGATAAGCTGGCTTTTATCTTGATTCTATAGCATAGCTCGCTCGCGCCATAAGGATTTCTCTTCGAAGCTGGCTCACTATCCGCACTTGAAAAGGAAAGGTACCATGGCAAGGCGAGGTAGCGTGATGGAAGCATTTACGATTGCGGGCATGTGAATAACCCTAATTAGATTAACATAAACGACCGTCTTTTCTGAGGAAGGCTGAAAGATGCGGTGACTTTTGCTTGCCACCATGCTTCTTTCCACTCTTCTTTTGCTACACAAACCTTTGCAACAGACGGTGACAAGTTTTTGAGCGCATCAAGCATAAAGTCACAAAAGTACGAAAACAATGACATTGGAGAAAAACAAAAATGCACTGAGCAAGCAAAAACCGCTTCCAAAATAAAATGGCGCCCCCAAGCGGATTTGAACCGCTGCCGCCGCCTTGAAAGGGCGGTGTCCTAACCGGGCTAGACGATGGGGGCGCTTTTTACTTTTGCTCTCAATTTCTTCTTGCGAACGAGCCCTATTTTATAAGATAGGGCACCGGTAATGCAAGGGTTTCTTCAAAAAATTTTGATTATCTGCTACTCCTTTACAATAGCATTGGTGGGACAGGAATCGATAGCCTCGTCAACACAGGGAGCATTTTCATCTGCTCCAGGTTTAACCACGCTTTTACCCTCTGCATTCATCTCAAAAACATCCGGGCATACGTTTACGCAGAGTTCACAGCCAATACATTCATCAGCAATTATTTTTAAGGCCATTGCATATCTCCTCCCTTATCTTTAGGAAATTAAACCAGGAGAAATTATAACATAAATTCCCAATTTCAAACCCCTTCCAGATATTTTCTTTTAGCCATATCAAGGCCGGGAACAGTTTTAAAGAAGCTTTCGATAAAGGAACGCAACTCATCTTTCTCTAATTTTTCTTCTTCGAGATTTACCAGCATATCCGCTTCGATAAGTATTTGAAAGTCTATGCCATCCACCCTGTCAAAGTTATGATGGTTGCCCACGAGATAGAGAACCCGTTCCATAACCCGAGGTTGTTCACCAATTTCCTCCAGAATTTCCCGCGCAATGGGTGGGCCAGTGACGTGCTGGAATTTACCTTCCCGGCTCCCAAACCGCTTTTCTGCTTCCACTATTCCCACATCGTGAAGCAATGCAGCAAGGTGCACTATCTTCTGAGTGGCTGCATCAAGTTCTAACCTCTGAGCTATATCCCAGGCAAAGTTGAAAACCTGTCGGGTATGCTCAAGCATAGAGGGATCCTCTTGAAAAACCTCCTCGAGCCTTTGCCATATTTCCTGATACACAAACAGTCAACTCCCTTTGTCCAGGTTTTGCAAATCCTCCTCGCTAAATCCAAAATAGTGCCCTATCTCATGAAGTATTACTTCTTTGAGCTTCTCATAAAAGGCTTCCCGGGTGGGAGCCACACGCAGAATATTACCTACAAAAAGCACGATCCTATCCGGCATCACGAAACTGTACCCCCTGCCCCGTCGGGGCAGGGGCACTCCCTGATAAAGGCCCAGCAAAAAAGAAGAATACCCATCGTGCAAGGAGGGCTTTTCTTCAATAACAAACTCCACATTCTCCATACGGGACCTGATGAGCGGTGGAAGAGAGGATAACACTCTCTCCACCATTTCTTCCACTTCTACCTTTTCCACATCTGGGATTCTAACCCAGGACAGAGACTTTCTCAAGTATGCTTGAATTTCAAAACACCCTTTTCCTTGCGAACCCTCCTCAATATTTCCGCATACTCTTTCTCATAAACCACGCAACCAGTATTTTCCTGTCTGATCAAAAGCTCCATGCAGGTATCGCAAAGAGTGCACCAGCGAATGGTGTCTTCCTTTCCTTCCATCATCTTGCGAGGAAGATAAGGATCGGCAAGAGACTGGCGACCTATAGCTATCATATCGGTGACTCCGTCCCGGATGTTTTTGTTTCCCCAATAACGAAGACTGGCTCTTTCCTTTTCCAGAGCCGCCAGGTAATTGTTGCCATCCCTGAAAAGCGAATAGGCCGAACCTATTATTACTGCTTCATTAACCGCCTTTTTGGCCTCTTCCTGGAAATAGTGATGTAAATACACATAGTCGGGAATGCGCTTGTCCGGATGGGCCAGGGCAATGGTCAAAGAGGGGTTACCCGCTGAAACCATTACAAAGCTTGCACCTCTTTCCTCAATGCCCCGGATAAGGTCCAGCGGCTCTGTAAGATCTATTATTGCGTTATCAGGACCCTTACACCCCTGGCCTCCAGGTATGCCTTCCCACATCGTAATTTTAGAACCTACCAGAAAGTTGGGATCATTAA
>CAZMZG010000104.1:0-3368 GCA_964570785.1 uncultured Atribacterota bacterium
CTGTTCTGGTAAGCTTCTTGTAGCTTTGGATTGTAAAGGGTGTCTGTTATAAAGGAAGTCGTCAGGTTTTCCCCAAGGTAAAATTTGAATCCATAGGTTTCCACCGAGTGCCAGTGTCGGCAGGGGGTGGTAAAACGCAGATTCCCAATTTTGTATTCCTTTCCCTCTTCAAGTAAGACAATTTCCTGGAGCATCGGAGTTAAGTAGCTAAAGAGCACCCTTTCTTCCTGAAGGGCGTCTTGAGGGAGGAAAACCATGCCTCTTTTCCTGGTATTGCCTTCGGTCATTGATTCGACCATTATATTCAAATCGTTCGCGTGATCTATGTGGCGATGAGAAAGAAGTATTGCTGAAAGCTTCCATGGCTCAAGCTTGGGTTTACTGGTCAGGGCTTTGACCAGCGCTCCTGGACCAGGGTCTATAAACAGAGCAAGTTTATTGTACTGGAGCCATATGCCACCTGAGGCTCGAATCTGTTTAGAAACCACTATTCTTGCTCCAGCGGTTCCCAGAAATTTTATAAAAGCTTTCATTTGTCAGAAAATTAACGAAATGTTTGAGAAAAGTCAACTTTAAAACGTTTTGTTTTTGAAAGTTGCTTTATGGAAAAAGTTGGTGGAAAATTTAATCGCAGATTTGTTCTTTGACATGACTTTTCTTGGTAAGTATGAGGAGGGAATGGCTTGTGGTAAAAATTCTTGTGCTGGGTAGACCTGGGAGTGGTAAAACCACTCTGATTAAAAGGATAAATAATGCTTTTCCAAGAGTTTTTGAGGGTTTTTTAACTGAAGAAATAAGAAAAGATGGAGGAAGAGTGGGTTTTTCTGTGGAAACTTTGTCTGGAGAGAAGGGCATTCTCGCTTCTAAAAACTTATCTTCTCGATTTTGTGTAGGACGCTATGGTGTTAATTTGCAAAGCTTTGAAAGCACAGCCCTTCCTGCCCTTGAAAAGGCTTTGAGAGAAAAAAAGCCCTGTCTGATTGATGAGGTGGGAAAAATGGAGCTCTTCTCTGCATCTTTTCGAGAACTTGTTTTGAAACTCTGGAATTCTCAGCAGCTGGTTGTGGCAACCTCTTGCTTACCGATGATAGAGTGGGTTGAGAAAAACTTAGTTCTTATCAAGAATCCCTTGGTGCTCTATTTGTCGATTGGGGCTCGTGAACAGTGTTATTTGGAACTCAAAAAGGAACTCGAGAAGTTGCTGCTCTAATTTTCAAGTTTGATTTTGCTTTTGGAAAGAATTTCTTCCACAATAGTAAGAGTGGTTACTCTGGCAAGATCAATTTCCTCCGCAAGATAAGGTTTGCCTCGTTCGTCCTCAAGTTTGATTCTAACTTTTGGCCGGAAGGGTAGTACGGGACTAAGTTTCGTTACTATTGCTTCCCTCCCATCGGAGAGTCTTACCAGATCTCCTACTTGATAAGGAGAAATGTGGCTTATAAAAGTCTGTACCGCTTTTATATTCAGTTTATATCCTGCGTTGCCCATAAGGTATTCAATAGCTTCGCTTACAGGAAGTCCTCTTCGGTAGGGTCGGTCAGAAGTCAGTGCCTCATATATATCTGCTACGGCAGTTATCTGTGAAAGCAGGTCTATTTCTTTACTGCCCAAGCCAAAAGGGTAGCCACTCCCGTCTATTTTTTCGTGATGCTGGAGCGCAATGAGCCGGATTTTGCTGCTGTTGGGTGTGGTTTGTTCTTCGAGTATTCTTTTTGCATCGACAGGGTGTTTTTTGACAATTAAAAATTCTTTTTCATCAAGTTCTTTGGGCTTGTGCAATATTTCAATAGGTACTTTTAGCTTGCCAAGATCATGCAACAATGCCCCCAGCCCAAGGGTGATAAGTGCCTCTTTAGAGAGATTTAAGAATTTGCCCATGAAGAGTGATATGATGGCTACGTTAAGGGAATGTGTAAAGGTGAAATCGTCGTACTTTTTGAGCTGGGTGATAGGCACTACCAGACCTGGGTTGAGTTCCACTGCTTGAATTAGATTTTTGGTATCTTTTTCGAGCACGTCCAGACTTACTTTCTTTCCCTGGGCCAGGTCGTACAAGGTGCTTTGGAGGTCTTCAAGTGTTTCTTGCTTGAGCTGAAGGGGAACGTCTTCTTTGGCAATTACAGAATCTTTTTCTTCTTCTACAACTTCTGCAATTACAAATGACTGGTTCAATTCATACAGAGATTGCAAAACTGCCCTGGTTAATCTGCTTCCAACTTTAACTAGTATTTTCCCGCTTTGGTCAACAATAGAGTAGGGGAGCACTAAGTTTTCTTCGAGATCTTTTAAGGGCACCAGGACTTTGCGAATGCGCTTTTTAGCCATAATTTTTGACTGGACTCCAAGTCATGCTTTTTATTAACACATAAAGTAGTTTATCAAACTTTAACTCGATTTTGTCTTTTCTGTTCTTAATTGGGGAATAAGTTTAAAAAATCCCTCGAGCTAAAAAAGTTCTATACTAAAAATTGCGGAATGATAATTTAAAAAGAAAAGGAAAGAATACACCCACAACTCGATGTATGGGCACAACCCATGTACACCCTGAGGAGAAAGGAAGCATGATTTGTGAAAGAGAATAGCCATTCTTCAGCACAGTTTCTCTCCCTATTCCCGGGAAGAATGATAGACCTTTTCCCCGCTCGTTCAATCCTGCGCCTGTTAGCATGTTCCTGTGTAACGCTCTTCCTTTTTACACAATTTTACATGGACTTAACTTGTTTCTGAGAATTAATCTCGCAATTATTGGCATAGAGCCTGTTAGGGGTTGTTTACTAGTAGGTTCTATGCTAAAATTGCTTTAACACCAAAGGTGGTGTTGTTGGGAACAAAGGCGTTCCCCAGATACTTGGGGAACGCCTTTTGTTTTATACAGGGTCAAAACACTTAGGGATGATATGCAATGTGCTTACTTATCTGTACGGTTGAGGAGTTGCTGTTTAAACAGGTAAGAACCCTAAGTAGTACACTTTGAAGATGGAGGAGGATGGTAACGTGTCACAGATTGATGATGTAATTGCTAAGGTGAAAAGCCTGGATAAGGACCAGCCTGAATTTATTCAGGCAGTGACCGAAGTTTTGACAACCCTCAAACCAACAGAGGAGAAACACCCTGAGTTTGTAAAAGCAAAAATTTACGAAAGGATCGTAGAGCCTGATAGGGTAATCATGTTTAGAGTTGTTTGGGAAGATGATAGGGGTGAGGTTAATGTTAACAGGGGCTTTCGAGTCCAGTTTAACAACGCTATTGGACCCTACAAAGGTGGATTGAGATTTCATCCATCAGTTAACCTTGGAATTATCAAGTTCTTGGGTTTCGAACAGATTTTCAAAAACTCTTTAACAACGCTCCCTATGGGTGGTGGCAA
>CAZMZG010000105.1:0-3313 GCA_964570785.1 uncultured Atribacterota bacterium
CTGGACGGAAAGCATGGTGGTATATGCGGCGGGCATAAGCGTGAAGGTGGGTGTGCATTAGCGGGGGAGATCTGGCAGCTTGCCACGTGGTACTGGCATCGCAAGGTGTGGGGATGAGTTGGGAGAAGTCATCCGACGGCATAGTAGGCTTAGTCGACCGAGCTGAAGGCCTGAACATGAATTGCGGACAGGAGCCTGAATTTCGATGATCACGGAGCAGCTGACAGATGGTGCTGAGATGCCACGGTGCCCCTGTGGAGGGAGGCGGGCGGAATCTGCCAGGGGCCACGGGTGGTGCGGCAAGTGACACGGCAATGACGGAGCAGTTCTGTACGGGAAGTTTGGAACTAATGGAAGCGGTGGTCGAGCGCGGGAACATGATAAAAGCTCTCAAGAGGGTTGAGGGCAACAGGGGGGCTGGGGGAGTGGACGTCATGGGTGTTGACGAGCTAAAGCCCTACCTTCAAACCCACTGGGAGCGCATCAAAGGGGAACTGCTGGATGGTGGCTACCAACTGCAACCGGTTCTGCGGGTGGAAATACCCAAGCCTGGAGGCAAGGGAGTGCGTGAGCTTGGGATTCCCACGGTGGTTGACCGGCTGATTCAGCAGGCTTTGCATCAAGTACTGAACCCCTTATTCGATCCTGACTTTTCAGTCCACAGCTACGGCTTCCGACTGGGGCGCAGTGCCCACCAGGCACTTGTGCAGGCAAGGGAACATGTTGCCTCGGGCCGGCGCTGGGTGATAGACTTGGACCTGGAGAAATTTTTCGACCGGGTCCACCACGATGTATTGATGAGCCGGGTGGCCAGAAAGGTTGAGGATAAACGTGTGCTGAGCCTGATACGCCGATACCTGCAGGCAGGCATCATGGACGGCGGTCTGGTGAGTCAGCCGACCATGGGAACGCCGCAGGGTGGTCCTCTCTCACCGCTGCTGTCCAACATACTGCTGGACGATCTTGACAGGGAACTGGAGAGACGCGGACACCGGTTCTGCCGCTACGCCGACGATGTGAACGTATACGTTGGGTCCAGGCGTGCGGGAGAAAGGGTGCTTGCCTCGATTGAAAAGTTTCTCAATTGCCGTCTGCGCCTTTCAGGTGAACCGTGAAAGGAGCGCGGTGGGCCGTCCGTGGAAGGGGACATTCCTTCATGGCATAAAAGGAAAGCTGGTGCAGCAAGGTCAGATTCTTGAGGTACAAGTTGTACGCAACCGGATCCTTCGGGTCAACGGGCTTGATTCTCTGTGTGAGGAAGTACTGCCAGAGGATGTACTGGAACTCGGTGGCGTGCCGCTTTTTGTTCATGATCCAGCGGACCCTCTAGTTCACGTCTCCGGCCCCCTGCGCTCCCACAAGGGCCTTGATTTTGGCAATAGATTTCTCCATGGTTGCTATGTGTTCTTCACAGACGGATCCTCGCCTGGTCGTCGTAAATGCCGTAGGGAATTTCGCAATTGGCCCAGGCCATGGAGTGCATCCCCAGCAAAGCCAAGAGCGCAGCAATACACATGAGCACCGAAGATTTTGTCATAAGACACCTCCTTTGAAATTTCGAAGGGACCATCTGCATGCTCATGCAGTCACTGCGCGAGCCCTTTCCATGAGTCTCGTTCCACAATAGGGACAGTAATTTCCTCCTTCCACAACTATGGCGTGCTTGCAATTATCGCACGTGGAGGAAAGGGGAGCCAGCTCCATCAGAAGTTCTCCCTCCTTGACCGGAACCATTTTCTTGTCTTCCTGGTAATTGGCATACTTGAGTATTCTCTTGACCACTCCGTCCACGGGGCTGTAAACAGCTTTTTCCTGTTTCATGATGGAAAGATTGCACAGCTCTTCGCCCTTCTTCACCACATCCCCCACCTCCACCAAAACCGCCCAAAGATCTCCGGTGGAAGGAGCGCCGATGTGGTATTTGTTGCCGGGATCAGCCATTTCTTCGCCCTTGTCATCAAATTGTCGGGCTTCCCCCACTTCCACTTCATGGGTCATGGTCTCGGAATCCAAGGTGTATCTAACGGTCCTGATTCCTCTGGCGTCCGGCTCTGAAATGTCCAGCAATACCATTCGGTGGGGCTTTTGATCCTTGTCATTGAAATAGACCTCCTCGCCTATTTCCAGGCCCTCGAACCACACATCCAGGGGAACAAGATTGGGGTCCCCGAACTTCTCCTGGAATCTCATTGTCTTGATGGCATCTGACGGATGGTTGAGGTACATCACAAACTCCTCCTCTGAGAAAATCCTGTCCATTTCCTTGAAAAGGTTTTTCCTCTCCTCGTCCAGGTCCACGTCCAGCAAATGTTTCAGGGGCGAGTCCTCGGTTCTTTGCTCCATTGCTTGCTTCCAGTTTTTCCCAAAGGCACTCTCGTAAACCCACTGAGGAGGAAATCCCAGGGGCAGCCGCCCGAATCTGCCGAGAAGGAGGTTCCTGAAGGCATCATTGCAGTCCCGGTAAATATCCAATCGCTTTGCCTTGATCTCCTCGGGCAACTCTTCCTCTGGCGTCTCCACCACAGTCTTTAAAACCTGCAACAGGGTTCGAACTTCCTTTTCGCCCCCCCTTTTATAGGCCCCTGTAACAGCAAGAAACGCCGTATTCCAGGTGATCTGACTCCCAGGGGTGACGTCATGGTACTTGACGATCTTTCTCGTTCCGGAGAGAAACTCCAGCATGTAGGGCAAGAGGTGAATGTAGCCCTGCTTCATGGCCCCTTCCTGCGAGGAGGAAGTGGCTCCTCCTGGCATACCATGCTCCACCACATCGTAATCCACCCCTTGGAAGTACGGAGACGTGTAGGCATCATAGTAGGGCATGATCTGTTTGAGAACGAAGTTGCATTTTCTGATCATCTCTTTGTTGAGGCAAACCTCCATTCCCAGCTCTTCTATGTAAGCCGCAGTGGACAAGACATCTCCCTGCCCGTACCATCTCACGGCAGCCCCAATGGCCGTATCCACGATATGGGCTCCAGCCTTGGCTGCGGCTGCAACAGCAGGGACAAAAAGCCCGTCCGTGAAATGGCGGTGGTAGTGGAGTACCAGCTCGGGATATTTTTTCCTGATCTCCTTTACCAAAGAGGAAATAAAGGTGGGAGGACACACACCGGCCATGTCTTTGAGGCCCAAGATGATCCTCTTGCTGGCCTTCTCGGGACCGAGTCCCGTCACCCTGGATATCATGGTGATAATCTCGTCCACTGCCGAGAGATAATGGGGGATGTCGAAGCCGTTTCCATAGGAAAGAGAAAGCTCAGTTCTGGAGACATGTTGGACCATGGAGAGGGGGTGATTTCCACCAGTTTCT
>CAZMZG010000106.1:0-3257 GCA_964570785.1 uncultured Atribacterota bacterium
TTATGCGTCTTGCGGATAAGGTGGCTATTGTTACCGGTGCTGGTCAGGGGATAGGCAAAGCAATTGCTCTGGGATTGGCAAAAGAGGGCTGTTCGGTAATCGTTAACGATGTTAATCAGCAAACCGGACAGCAAACTACACAAGAAATTCAAACTTTGGGAAGAAAGGCGATATTCGTTCCAGGCGACGTCAGCAAGATAGACACTGCTTATAAACTTAGAGATGCTGCTTTGGAAGAATTTAAGAAGATTGATATCCTGGTGAACAATGCTGGAATCATGATTTCCGGGTTGGTAGTTGATTACAGCGAGGAGGACTGGGATCGCATTTTTGCTGTGAACGCAAAAAGTGTTTTTCTGATGTGTAAGGTTATAGGTAAGGTAATGATTGACCAGCGTTACGGAAAAATTGTTAATGTAGCCTCTATAGGTGCGAAAGATGGAGACCGCTACCAGGCAGCCTATGCAGCAACCAAAGCTGCAGTCATGAACTTCAGTCGTGCTTTTTCCAAGGAAGTTGCTCAGTACGGAATAAACGTTAATTCTATCTGCCCCGGATTTGTAGATACTGAAATGGGGAAAGTGAATCTTGCTGATCCCGAAAAGAGGAAGAAATTCATAGAGAGAACCCCAAAAGGTAGAGTAAGCATTCCCGAGGATATGGTGGGTCTTACCATCTTCCTCTGCACCGATGAATCTGAGTTTATAGTTGGCCAGGCCATCAACGTGGATGGAGGAGTCCTCTATTACTGATTGAAAGGGGTAGAAGTGGTGAGTGGGCGATATGTGCTGGGGGTAGACCTTGGCACTTCCTCGATAAAGGCTTCAGTACTGGACCTTGAAAAAGGGAGCATCATTGGTGGAAGCATCCCTCTCGAAGTTTCTTATCCAGATTCTTTCAGTGCGGAGCAAGATCCGGGGTGCTGGTGGGAGGCTTTTGTAGCTTTGATGCGCAAGCTTTCTGGGAAATTGAATGGATTAAATGATGTATCCGCGGTTGGCCTTTCCGGGCAAATGCTGGGATTAGCTCTTGTGGATAGAGATGGTGAGCCGGTTCGCCCTTGCCTTATTTGGTGTGACCAGCGCAGTCATAGAGAGAACGAGGAAATTAAGGAGAGGTTGGGTTTAAGAAGAATTGTAGAACTAACTGCCAACACTCCTCTTCCTGGGTACTGGCTTCCCAAAATCTTGTGGTTGCGCAAGCACGAGCCGAAGAACCTGAAAAATGCTGTAAAATTCCTTCTTCCTAAAGATTTCCTGCGTTTCAAGCTTACTGGGAATTATGTAACTGATGTTTCTGACGCTTCAGGCACACTCCTTTTTGACGTTCAGAATCGCTGCTGGTCGAGGAAAATTCTGGATATTTTCTCCATTGATGAGAACCTTCTTCCTCAGGCTGTGGAATCACCAGTCATAACCGGCGAAGTTACACGGAAAGCTTCTTCGGAGACTGGTCTTCCAGCTGGTATTCCTGTCGTAGGGGGTGGAGGTGACCAATCCTCAGGTGGTATAGGGTTGGGGGTTATTCGAGAGGGTATCCTTTCCTGTGTTTTAGGGACCTCAGGTGTGGTGATGGCGAAGACTGATGATGTTAAATTGGATTTTGAGAACCGGGGTTTGCATTCTTTCTGCTATTCTATGCCCGGAAAATGGTTTCTGATGGGCTGTACTCTGGCGGCAGGTGGTTCTTATCAGTGGTTACGCGAGGCGTTCTCGGTTATAAAACCCAACATGAGTTTTTCAGATATGAACAAACTTGCTGAAAGTGTTCCCCCGGGGAGTGAAGGACTTTTGTTTTTGCCCTATCTCATTGGTGAGCGAACTCCACACTCCGATCCTATGGCTCGGGGAGTATTTGTAGGTCTAAGCTACAGGCACACGGCTGCGCATTTGATTCGCGCAGTTATTGAAGGGGTTGCTTTCAGCCAAAAAGATTCGGTAGAGATTTTGAAGAGTTTTTCTCTTACTGGAGAGACTCTAATCGTTTCAGGTGGAGCAGCTAAAAGTCCACTTTGGTGCCAGGTTCTTGCTGATGTAACCGGTATTCCCACTCAGACCACTAACATAGAGGACCCTGCTTCTTCGGGAGCAGCTTTTATTGCTGGCGTGGGTTCGGGATTGTTTAGATCTTTTGAGGAAGTTTGCGAACGTTTTATCCGTAAATTAGCTTCTTTTGAGCCCACTTTGGAGGAAGTCAAGCGCTATGATGAGAAATACATAGCGTATCAAAAGACCTATCAGGGTTTGAAGGAAGTTTTTCCTTTGCTCCAGGCTTAGGCTATAATACTTGACGCTATAACACAACCGGAGGAGATGAACTTTGCCGAGACCAAAATCTGATAATCCTGAGTTGATGGCTAAAATTGCGCGTATGTATTACGAGGACGAGTTGAACATCATTGAAATTGCAGGTATGTTTGGAATTTCCCGACAGCTCTGTTCCCGTCTTTTGAAAGAGGCAAAAGACCGGGGTCTGGTGCAGATTAGAATTGTGGATCCCACCAGAGAACGCGAAAAGGAAATCGAGGAGCAATTGCAGGAAGTCTTTGACTTGCGGGCAGTAAGATGCGTGGAGACTTTTACCTTAGAAAGCGAGCTGGCCAGAAAAATTGTTGGTGCAGCAGCGGGACATTTTTTGCTTCGTCTTTTGAAGGCAGGGGATACTATCGGCGTAGCTTATGGGAGAACCATTTACGAAGTGGTTCGCTTGATGCGCCCCAGTGGCTCTATTTCCAACCTGACTGTTGTCCAGATTATGGGGGGCATGAGTCGAGTTTCTGGAGACATTATGGCTACTGAAATACCTCGCAGATTGGGGGAAGTTCTTAAGGCAAAAGTGATTTATCTTCTGGCCCCTGCTTTCACCAGAGACCGAGCTTCGAAGGAAGCAATGCTTAAAGACCCTACCATCAGGGCGACTCTTTCTGAGAAACTGGATGTTGCTCTGGTAGGTATTGGTGGTCTTTCTCCAGATTCAACGCTTATTCGCACAGGAGCAATTACTCAGGGGGAGTTTCAGGAACTTGTGGACAAAAAGGCGGTAGGGGACGTAGTGGGAACGTATTACAACCTGGAAGGCGAAATTGTTACTTTTTCAGGAGATGAACGTAGGATCGCCTTGTCGATTGATGATTTGCGTCAAGTTCCCTGGGTGGTTGGAGTAGTTGGGGGTTTAGAAAAGGTTGATGCTGTGTTAGGAGCGCTGCGGGGTAAGCTGATTAATGCTCTGGTTATTGACAGCGTAACTGCTCGAGAAGT
>CAZMZG010000107.1:0-3245 GCA_964570785.1 uncultured Atribacterota bacterium
TTCGCGCATCATGACGAACTGAGAGCCGTTGCAGAAGTCTATGCCAGTGACAACGCCAAGGAAAAGTTTGTGCGCGATTTCATCGCAGCCTGGAATAAAGTCATGAACCTGGACAGGTTAGACTTGAGAAGATAGGAGCAAATTTGGCTGGGATTTTGGAAGAGTCTTTCATCTGTTTATTTTTGTCAACAATTCGGGAAATCGAGAGCATGATTTTTGAAATGGAAACTAACAGTTTTCTCTCGAGATCTTTGCTTACTAGTGAAGGGTTCTGCACCTTTATAATTTTGCAGCATTCTTTCTGATTAGAATAACTTCTAAATGTCAACTTATAAGTGCTATAATAAGTAACAGGTAAATTTTAAATAATGGGAGGGGGAGTAACAGTGAAGAGGTTTCTGGTATTGCTTCTCGCTTTGGTGTTTCTCCTGGGTTCTGCTTCCTTGGCTTATCCGCTGAAACTGGTTGTGGTAGGAGATGCAGGACATAATTTGAGGCCTTTTGATTGGTATGCAGAGGATTTTAAAGAAAAATTTGATGTAGAGCTCAAGGTAATTGGTGTTCCCTTTGGCGAACTTTACGAAAAGGAAAAAATGGAACTGATTGCAGCAACTGGTGCTTACGACATCATGATTGTCTATCCCAAGTTTCTGGCGGAATTCGCTGCTAACGGGTGGCTGTATCCGCTTGATGAGTTCGCTCAAAAGCTGGATGCAAAACTTGATGACGTCACCCCGGGTTACCGGGACTTTTACTGTAAGTACGGTGGAAAACTTTACGCTCTTCCTTATGATGGCGACGTGCTGAACCTCTACTACCGCAAGGATTTGCTCGAGAACGAAGAAGAAAGAGCAGCGTTTAAAGCGAAATACGGTTACGACCTCAAAGTTCCAGAGACCTGGGATGAGTTTCTGGACGTAGCTGAGTTTTTCACCCGCAAGGCTGGTGAAAAACTTGCCGGCCAGGTCCTGGAGCGCAATTTTTACGGCACTGCCTATTACGGCCAGAAAGACCAGATTTTTGCCTGGTGGGGTAATATTTTTGCCAGCTTAGGCGGCGTTTATTTTGATGAAGAAACCATGGAACCAGCCATTAACTCTGAGGCTGGCATAAAAGCTTTGGAAATCTTCAAAAAAATCCACCAGTACTGCCCGCCGGACGTTCTTTCTTACGGTTACGAAGAGTTAAAAGATGTTTTCCTGGAAGGCGACTGCTTCATGGTGGTTCAATGGCCATGTGTGGGTAAGAAAGGAGCAGATCCCAACCAGTCCAAGATAGTTGGTAAAATTGGAGTAAGCCATGTTCCTGGTGTCAAAAAAGATGGAGAAATTTACTATCGAGCGCTCATGCCCTGTGGCAGAGTGCTGGCAGTGGCAGCTGAAGCTAAGGACCCCTGGAAAGCTTATCAGGTGATCCATTATCTATCGGTTGAAACCAGTATGGACGATGTTTCCACTGCGGAAACTGGACTGGACCCCTATCGTTATTCTCACTTTGCGCATCCTGAAGAATACGAGATGTTTGCCAATGTTGAGGATGCAAGAATTTATCTTGAAGGTGTCCAGAAGAATATGGAGAAAGGGTATCCTGAAATGGTGCTTCCTGGGACCGTGGAGTATGAGGAAACCCTGGGTGTAGAATTGACCCGTGCCCTGGCTGGAGAAAAAACTCCCGAGCAAGCTCTCAATGATGCTGCAGCTGCGTGGCAGGACATCCTGAACAGGTTTGGCAAAGAGCAACAGAAAAAACTTTATCAGGAACTGATTGCTGGGTGGAGAGCGGCTGGACTCTGGTAAGGTAGTATACCCGGGCTGGGCGAGATCTCGCTCAGCCCTTTTTATCTTTGGAGGGGAAAACCGTGATAAAAAGGGAGAAGTCTATAGCCATTTTTTTTGTTCTGCCCACCATCCTGCTTCTTCTGGCTATTTCCGTTTTTCCTCTCATTTACTCTTTCTACCTCAGTCTATGTCAGTGGGATATTGGCATGGGCGGAAGCAGGATTTTTATCGGTGCAAGAAACTACTTGAAGCTTTTCACCGACCAGCGTTTCTGGGGAGCTATGAGAAATACTGGATTGGAGCTTCTGCTTGGTGTAGGCACTCAGTTTGTAGTCGGGCTTGGTTTGGCTTTGCTTTTAAACCGCTATTTTCGGGGGAGAAACCTGGTGGTTACCCTCTTCCTTCTTCCCATGATGATTTCCCCGGTAGTGGTAGGTTGCATCTGGAGAATCATTTATCATTACCAGTATGGTCCCTTGAATTTTCTCCTTGCCCGGATCGGCTTGAACCCGGTGAACTGGTTAGGAAGTAGCCAGGTTTCCATCTATTCGATTATAATTGCCGATATCTGGGAATGGACACCTTTCATGTTAATTACTCTTCTGGCTGGTTTGCAAGCTATACCGGATGAACTCTATGAAGCAGCGAGGGTTGATGGAGCGGGACGCTGGGTGATTTTTTCTCAAGTTGTACTGCCGCTTCTGCGTCCGGTAATCGTCATTGCCGTGTTGATCCGGGTGATGGATGCTTTCAAAATATTTGACCTTGTGGTTCTCCTAACTCATGGTGGTCCGGGTCAGTCTTCAGAAACCATTGCTTTCTATAACTACACCACCGGCTTTAAATATTTTAGTATGGGTTACGCCTCTGCAATGGCTTATTTCCAGCTGGCCATCATCGTGATTATTGCTAATGTTTTCCTTGCTTCCTGGAAAAGGAGGGAAGTGTCTTGAGAGTCAGGGATGGGATGAAGGTAGCGATTTTTCTGACCATTTTCGTTGTTCTTCTCATCATGTTGAGTCCTTTCATCTGGAATGTTATGACTTCTTTTAAGGACAAAGGAGAGTATTTTACCTATCCTCCGGTTTTCATTCCCCGTTCTTTTGATTTGGAACACTATGTTCAGGGTGGAAGGTTAGGTGGTATAAAAGGGATCAGGGATAGCTTAATCATTGCTGCTTCGACTACCCTGATAGCTATCGCGCTGGGCTCTCTTGCCGCTTATTCTTTGGCCCGCTTTCGGATTGGCGGAGATAACCTTGCTTTCTGGATTTTATCAGTTCGTATGATGCCTCCTATCGCCTCGGTTTTGCCCCTTTTTCTCTTTTTTCGTTTTTTGCGTTGGCTGGACACCTATCAAGCTCTGATTTTGACCCACTCTCTGGTGAATCTGCCTTTCGCGGTCTGGATGCTGAAGGGCTTTTTTGAGGAGCTACCTCAGGAGCTTGAGGAAGCAGCCCTGGTAGA
>CAZMZG010000108.1:0-3196 GCA_964570785.1 uncultured Atribacterota bacterium
GGGCAGGGTCCTCCTTGATCCTCCGCCGGATCCCACCCGGGTGGAGGTAGGTGACTACATCCTGATGACCAAGGGCGCTGGCATAGAAGGCACTGAAATTCTTGCCCGGGAGAAAGAAAGCGAGCTCCTCACCCATTTTCCTGAAGAGCTGGTGCGCAGGGCCCAATCTTTGATAGAGCAAATCAGCGTGGTAGAAGAGGGTAAAGTTGCTCTTAACTTCCCAGTACACTGCCTGCACGATGCCACCGAAGGCGGTATCCTGGGCGGAGTGTGGGAGGTTGCTGAAGCAGCAGGGTGTGGCTTTTACCTTGAAGAAGAAAAAATCACCGTGTATCCGGAAACTGAAGCTCTGGCTCAATATTTACAAATTGACCCCCTAACCCTGATTGGAAGCGGTTCACTGCTCATTTTCACCCCTCAAAAGGAACCGCTCCTTTCCGCTTTAAGAGAAAAAGGTATCACCGTTTCCTGCATCGGGAAAATAACCGAAAGGGGCACTCGTCTCATCAAGCGCAAAAACGGAAAAGAGGAGGAAATACAGGAATGTCCTCAGGATGCACTATGGAAAATCAGCGAAGCTACGCTCAAAAAATAGGTGTCCTGCTTTTTCCCCACCGGGGTCTTGCCTGGGGTGCGCTGGGTATTCTGGTCTTTCTTTCAGCCCATCCCAACCCGCATCTTTTCAAAATCGGCGTCCTCTTGATTGCGCTGGGCATTGCCCTGCGCTCATGGTGCGCCGGATACATCAAGGCCCACCGCGGAAAGATGCAAAACATCCAGGAACTTTTAACCTGTGGACCTTATGCCCACCTACGTAATCCCCTCTACTTGGCCAATGGCGTGATGGGAAGCGGGGTAGTGTTTCTCTCTGGTCAACTTTTCTGGTTTTTGCTTTTCATTCCCCTTCTTTTTTTGCTTTACGGCTTCATAATAAGTGCTGAAGAAACCTTTCTCAGCGAGCGGTTTGGAAAGGAATACCAAGAGTATGCACAGGCTGTACCCCGCCTTATTCCCCGATTCACCCCTTTTCCAGGGAGAAAAAAAGTTCCTTTCTCCTGGCGGGCTTTTTTGATCAGCGAAATTCACACCATGGTTACTTTTTCGCTGGTAATTCTACTTTTCTACCTGCGGGGAACTTCTCTCTTCTCTTTCCTGGACCGCATCCACATTTTCTGAAGGAGCAAGGTCCACAAAAAGCCGCACGTCACGGAGCGCGATCCCTGTCTGGCGTTCGATCTGCTCCCTGATGCGGTTTTGAACCAGTGAGGAGAGCTCAGGAATTACTGTGTCGGGCTTAACCAAAAGCTTTACCACCACCGAGGCACCTTGCTTGGAGCTTTCAACCTGCGGCTCAACGGAAACGATACTCGGTATATCCTTGACCGCCTCCCGAGAAAGGGCCTTGATGGAAGAAAAAGAAATGCGTATTTTACCTTCTCCGGTGTCAAAAATCAGATGCTCTTCCTTCTTGCGCAAAAAGAGCAAGCGAAAAACAAAGCAGGCAGCAACCAGGAAAAGCGCGCTCAGCAAAATACCCAGAAACTGCTGAAAAAGGCCCCCTGCGAAGAAAAAATAAACCGCAGCAAGTATCCGCTGAAGGGAAAGCAAGGAAACAACCCCAAAAATCAGCAATAAAAGCTCGACACCCAAAAATACCAGGATGGCCCCGATCAGGAAAGTGAAAAACTTACCCCAAAAAGCTCTCATTTATCTCCCTCCTTTTCTTTCTTTTTGATCTGACTGGCACTGCCCTCTGCGCGCAGTTTATCAATGAGGACTGACGCTTCCTGACTGGTGAGCTGGGCAATTCTGGTCTCGTCCATCTTTTTACCCTGAGCACGCAAAAGGTCGCGGATAAAAGCTTTTTGCTTTTCGGTGGCCAAGCGAGCCACTCGCTCACCGTGCTCTTCCTCTTCCTGGTAAAGGTACAGCCCCACACCCAGCAACGTCGCGCATTTTTTGAGGGCGTCTGAAGCCGCCGCCTTGAGGTCAAAACCCAGATCCAGGGGTTTTCCGGAAGCATCAAAGGTTATGTTCTTGAAACCGAACTGCTCCTTCACCACACCCTCGCACTGTATCCTGCCCAGAACCCAGATATAGCCGTTTTCAAGGTCAATTGCTTTTTCCCTGATTTCGAAAGACCAGTCCCCATCGAAAGCCTCGTTCAGCCGCTGAATTACCGAGGCAGTTTCCACGTAATGCAGCTCTTCGCCGCTGGGCCCAGGGCGGGTTTTTACTTCCTTTTTGGTAAACCGGCGCTCCAGAACTTCCCGATTCCTCACTCCCTACCTCCCCCTCCAAGCATTTTCTGATAAATCACCACATCCACGAACTTTCCAAACTTGTAGCCCACTTCCTTGAGCTCTCCCCGGCGCACAAAACCCGCCTTCTCATGAAGTAGGATGCTGGCCAGGTTGTCATGAGCTATGAAGGCCAGGATAGAATGATAGGAAAGCTCCCGCGCGTTTTCTATAAGAGCTGAAAGCAGGGCAAAGCCGATGCTCCTGCGACGGCTGTCCCGGCGTACATAGACCGAATCGGTAACCGTGTAGCAATAACCCTCCCGGTCAGAGTAGGGGTTCAACGAGGCCCAGCCCAGTATTTCCTCCTCTTCTTCGAAAACCAGCAAGGGGTAGCGCTCGTCGTGCTCGGCGAACCACTTTTTCTGCTCCTCTTCCGAACGAGGAAAGATGTGAAAAGTGGCCAGGCTGTTGAGCACCGCCTCGTTGTAAATAGCCGTTATGGCAGGAAGGTCCTCCAGTTTAGCTTTTCGAATACAAAAGGTTTTCTCTCGCATTGCTTTTATATTGTAAGACTTTTTAGGAAATGTGAAAAGGGATAGGCGTCAATCTATCAAGAAAAGGGGTCGGGTCTTTACTTTTGGTGTTTTTGATGATCCTGAAAAGATAGATCCTGAAACAGTGAAACCCTAATACAGACCCCGTCATTCCAAACCAACCACAGTGTTAACTGCGGTTGCCCTGAATCGACTGTAACCGAAGGTTACGGTCACCCTGAATTCAGTTCAGGGTCTATTTTTGTTTCGGAATCTCAGGATTTGCAAATCAGAACATAGAGCGGGAAGGAAACAGTGAGACCCTGAAACAAGTTCAGGGTGACGGACAAAACCCTGACAAGGGGATCCTGAAACAAGTTCAGGATGGTGATAGCCGCAGGCTATCACCAGTTCAGGGTG
>CAZMZG010000109.1:0-3117 GCA_964570785.1 uncultured Atribacterota bacterium
GGGGCTAATCTTTCGCCTGCGCAGGGCGAGATATCAGTTAGAAAACAAGGCAGATGAGGAGAAAAAACAACAGGTGGCTCTTTTAGCCTTGAGCCTTTTTTCGGCCCTGATCGATGCTGATAAAAAGTCAGCTGGAGAAGTGGGAAGCGTTGAGCGGCGGTCTTTGCCTTCCAACTTAGTGGAGACTTACAAGGAGAAGGAATTTAAAGAGAGTGCTGATTCAAAAGCAATCAACGAGCTTCGAGAGGAGATCTTTAACCGGGTGACCGAAAAGGTCGATGCCCTGGACCTTAGCAGAGACCGACTTTTAACTCTTACTGCGCCAACTGGATCGGGCAAAACTCTCACCGGCTTCGCCCTTGCTCTAAAGCTCCGAGAGCGCATTGAAAAGGAGTTGCATTATCTTCCTCGGATCATTTATTCTCTTCCTTTCATATCCATTATCGACCAGAACTTTGAGGTTTTGAGCAATGTGCTTGCTCAGCTTGAGGATTTCCAGGAAAACAGCTCGGCTTATATTTTGGGTCACCACCATCTCTCTGACCTGCGCTACAGAGAAAAGGGCGAAGAAAAAGAGCTTGATGAGGCGCTTTCGCTCATTGAGACCTGGGAATCGGAAGTGATCGTTACCACCTTTGTACAGCTTTTGCATTCAGTTATAGGGTTCAAGAACCGCTTCTTGCGTAAATATCACAACATTACCCGGAGCATAATCATCCTGGATGAGGTGCAGAACGTCCCGGCTGAATACTGGCCACTTTTGCGCAAGGTCTTTAAGCTGATGGCAAGGTATCTGGGATGTTTTATCATCCTTTCCACGGCTACAAGACCTTTTATCTTTGAGGAAGGGGAAGCCCTGGAGCTTCTGGAGGAGAAGGAGAAATATTTCCAGCACCTTCGTCGGGTAACGCTCTGGCCCCGGGTCAGAGAGCCGCAAGATGTGGAAGGTTTCACACGCTGGTTTTCTGACCAGCTCTACAACCCTTCAAGGTCCTACCTCCTGGTGCTGAATACCATCCGCTCTTCACTCAGGGTTTACGAAAAGCTCAAGGAGTGTGGCATCCCCGGGCTTTACTATCTTTCAGCTAACTTGGTCTCGGTCGACAAACTCAACCGCATTCGGGAGGTAAAGGAAGCACTGGATGAGGGCAGAAAACCGGTGCTTGTTTCTACCCAGGTGGTGGAAGCGGGGGTTGACCTGGATTTTGACTGCACAGTAAGAGATATTGGTCCTCTGGACTCCATAATCCAGGTGGCTGGCCGGTGCAACCGCAACTTCCGAAAAGGGCCGGGTGGAGGCGAAGTATGGGTGGTTTGCCTCAAAGACGAACGCGAGCGGACTTACGCACAATATGTTTATCAAACACTCCTTCCCAACCTCTCTTTCCAGATCCTTAGGGACCTGCAGGAGATAAGAGAGGAAGGTTTCCTGAACCTTGCTGATAAGTATTTCCAAAAAGTTGGGGAATGGAAATCTTTTGAAGAGGCTGAGGGCATTTACCGGGCACTTCTTAACTTGCGCTTTCACGAGGAAGGGGAGAGATCGGTATCTCATTTTCAGCTTATCAAGGAGGAAGGAACCATTTACCCAGTGTTTATTGAAAAGGACGAAAAGGCTCAGAAAATATGGAAGCTTTTCCGGGAGATTGCCGAGAATGAGAGCTTAAAACCCTGGGAGAAGAAAAGGGAGTTGCTCCGTATTCGCAAAGACTTCGAGGCTTACATCGTTAACGTTCGGGTAAGAGATAGGATAAAAGCTGCATTGCTTGAGATCGTGTGTCCTGAGAATCTGGGCTATGTGCCCCTGGAGCGAGTGGGAGAGTTTTATAGTCCGGAAACCGGTTTCCGGATAGATGGTGCAGGGTTGCATGCGGTGATGATGTGAGGAGGCAATGGAGAGAAAGATTAACGGAACTCTTATTGCCAGCTATTATGCCTGCAAGCGGGAGCTTTGGTACATGGCTCACCAGATCACTCCGGATCAAGATAATCCCTTTCTGGAGCTGGGGCGTCTGGTGGAGGAGGAAAGTTACCGGGGTGAAGGGAAGAAATTTTTGATTGGGGACATCCTGATTGACATAGTTAAAAGCGAGGAAGGCAATTTGATAATTGGGGAGATTAAAAAATCCACCCGTTCCAAAAGAAGCGGCATCATGCAGCTTTACTTTTATCTCTGGTGCTTGAAGGAAAATGGTGTAGAGGCAAAAGGTGAGGTTCTCTTTCCCCGGGAAAAAAGAAAAATTCCCTTGATGCTGAACCGGGCGATTGAAGAAGAACTCAAGCGGGCGATGCACGAAATCGAAAGAATTATTGCTCAAGAAATACCCCCTCAGCGGGAGAGAATCCCTCTCTGCACGCATTGTGCTTTTCGGGATTTTTGTTTTGCATGAGTGAAAGTATTTACGCTTTTTCTCACGGAACGCTTAAAAGAAAGCAGAATACCCTGTTTTTCGAGGGTCAGAGCAGCGCTCGGCGTTACCTTCCCATAGAGCAGGTTCGGGATATCCATTTTTTTGGAGAAGTAACGCTGAATAAAGAGGTCCTCGAATTTCTTTCTCAAAAATCAGTGCTCCTTCATTTCTATAATCATTATGGGTATTATGTGGGAAGCTTTTACCCCCGGGAACACTATAACTCCGGTTGCCTTATCTTGAGGCAGGCGGAACATTATTTGAAGCCGGAGAAAAGGATTTTTCTGGCCAGTCAGTTTGTCCAGGGCGCTTTGCAGAACATCCAGGCGGTCTTGAAGTATTACCACCGCCGGGATGTGCTCCTTGCATCGGCAATTGGTCAGGTAGATGAGTTTATTCGAGCGCTTGAGGAGCAGGACAGCCCGAATTTGCTTATGGCTCTGGAAGGCAACGCCTGGGAGGTTTACTATCAAGCTTTTGATGCCATTCTGAGGAGCCAGGATTTTCAAATGGAAAGGAGGAGCAAGAGGCCGCCCAAAAACCAGCTCAACGCACTGATTAGCTTCGGAAATTCTCTGCTTTATACGACCATCCTTTCGGAAATATACAAGACTCACCTTGATCCCCGCATCGGCTTTTTACACGCTACCAACTTCCGAAGGTTTTCCCTTAATCTTGATGTGGCGGAGGTCTTTAAACCGGTTAT
>CAZMZG010000110.1:0-3090 GCA_964570785.1 uncultured Atribacterota bacterium
GAAAGTGGCAGCAGTGATTAGTGAGACTTTTCAGGGCGGAAACGGTGGTTTCATACCTCAAAAATATTTTGAATCTCTGTATAGTTGGTGCAGAGAAAACCAAGTTTTGTTAATACTTGATGAAATTCAAGCCGCGTTTGGTCGCACTGGAAAAATGTTTGGTTTCGAGCACTATGGTAAGGTTCCCGATATTGTCACTTTCGGCAAAGGCATAACTTCTTCCTTGCCACTTTCTGCTGTTGTTTCGAGAAGAGAAATCATGGACGTTTTTGAACCCGGGACTATGACTAGCACTCACACCGGTAACCCCCTGTGTGTTGCCGCAGCTATAGCCAACATAGAGTTGATTCAAGAGGAAAATCTGCCGCTTCAAGCAGCTAAAAAAGGGGAATTTCTTAGAGAAGGTCTTGAAAGAATATGGGGAAAGTTCCGTCCTTACATAGGATGTATCCAGGGAAAAGGCTTGGTTTGGGCTATACACGTTGTGAAAAAACACACTGAAGAGCCGAATGCTCTTCTTGCCTTTAAAATAGTCGAGAAATGTGTGGAAAAAGGCCTCTTGCTTTTTGCTCCAGTAGGTGAGGGAGGAGCAACTATAAAGGTTTGTCCGCCCCTCGTCATTACTGAAGAAGCCATACAAGATGGCCTTTTAGCATTTGAGGAGGCGCTTGAGGAGGCAATCGAGGAGGTACAAGATAAATTATGAAAGAACGAGAAATCCAAAATATGCTTCGATTGTTTCAAAGTGCTTTGAAAGAAGTTTCCAACAGATTGACGCAAGATATAAAGATTTGTGAACAAGTGTTCTCTTTTGAAGAGAACTTTGTATTTATACCCCTGAAAAGCAAGAAAGAGTCTTATCTCGGCGTTTTAAGTGATGGGCAAAATTTACCATTTATTGACCCTCTCTTAAGTATCGATCTAAGGACTTGTAAAAGTGAGTTGAACTATTCCTTTTCCCTTTATCCCTTTACCTGGGAAAACTATCTGCTTCTTGCCCAACATCTGCCCCATTTGCGCCCTGCTCCCTTTGATGATCGTCCTTCTTTTGGTTGTGGAGACCGTTTGGGCATGGTTTCTGCAGCACACCTTAAAGCTCTGGAGAAGTTTCCAGTTTTTCCGGTCATTGCCCAGCAGTCTCCCCGAGAACTGGAAAAGACTCATCGAACCTTTAAGGATGTGCTTCTGGGAGCAGCCTGGGGTGTACTGGAAAGTGGCTACCGTGGTCCTTTTGGTGCCGATGCTGATCATGTGAAGGAAGAAAAACATCTTTTGGAAGCCAGGGACCTTGGGTATACCATGTATACCCTTGATCTAAGTGATGAAGTTGATTATGGAGTCTTTGACCTGAGTGAGGAGGAGTTGATTCGGCGTTTTGAAAACCTGGATTCTAGAGTCAGAGAGATATTTAACCTGTACCGAGGGAAGGAGTGGAAACTCTCTCCAGAGGTAGTGATAGATTTCCCTGAAGAAAAACTGCTCCCCATTTTACTGGCTTATCTTCCTGCAATAGACAGAGTGGAGTATTTTCATGCTCTTCTTTCAGGGGGTGTGTCCTCTTTTGATCTTGAAATCTCCCTTGATGAAGGACCTCGTGAGACTTCTCCTGAAGCCCACTTTTTTGTTGCCGAAGAGCTACATCGCCGCAAAATTGACTTTCATAGCCTGGCTCCTCGTTTTCCAGGGCTTTTTGAAAAGGGAGTCGAATATGTTGGAGATCTCAAAAAGCTTGCCCTTTCCTTTTGCATTCACAGTGCCATCCAAAGAGATCTCACTGGGTACAGGTTAAGTCTGCACTCAGGCAGCGATAAGTTCAGTATTTATCCCTCCTTCTTCCAGGAAACGGGGGGTGTTTTTCACGTGAAAACCTCTGGCACCAGCTGGCTTTCAGCACTTGAAGTTGTTATGGAGCGAGCCCCTGGGCTTTTCCGCACCGTCTACAAAATTGCTTACCAGACGCTGGAGGATAACCTCAAAGCTTATTCTCTCTCATTAGATAAAGCTGATTTTCCTGCTGATCTTGAAAAAGTTGATGATCGGGACCTGCCAGAGTTTTTCTTCCAGGATAAAGTGCGTCAGATGTTGCACATTGCTTACGGCCCGGTACTTGAAGCTTTTGGTGATAGATTGAGAGAGGTGCTTTTTGCACAAGAAGAAAAGCACTATGAAAAGGTTAGCAATAACATAGAGAGGCACCTGGCCGTTCTTTTTGGCAGGGGCAAATAAAGAAACTGTTTTTAAAGGAGGATTACAGCCATGCCCAGTATTGAAGAAATGTTTTCGGTCCGAGACCGGGTTTTCCTTTTCACGGGGGGAGCAGGAGTACTTGCTTCTTCCTTAGCTTATGAGCTGGGAAAACTGGGAGCAAAAGTGGTGCTTACTGATATCGCGCCTCTTGAGGAGAAGTTAGAAGAGTTCCGGAAAGAATCTATCGAGGTTCGGGCATACAGGATGGACGCCCTTAACCGTGCTGAAGTGGAAGAAGTGGCAAAAAAAGTTGTTGAAGAGTGGGGCAAAGTTGATGCTCTCTTTAATGCTGCTGGGGGTAATATGAAGGATGCTACCGCCTCTCCTGAAGTTCCTTTCTTTGATCTCCCCGTGGAAGCACTTCAGAAGGTAGTTAACCTTAATCTTTTTGGCGGAGCCATCATTCCCTCTCAGGTTTTTGCAAAGATCATGGTTGGCCAGGAAGAGGGTGGATGTATCATCAATTTTTCCTCAATGGCGGCACTGCGCCCGCTTACCAGGGTGGTTGGTTACTCCGCTGCCAAAGCAGCAGTGAGTAACTTCACCCAGTGGTTGGCAGTTTATCTTGCTCAAAATTATACTCCCAAAGTGCGGGTGAACGCTCTGGCTCCTGGATTTTTCGTAACCAAACAAAACTATTACCTCCTTTACAACGAAGATGGCACGCTCACTCCCCGGGGACAATCCATCCTTGCCCATACACCCTGTGGAAGATTTGGAGAGCCTCAAGACCTATTAAGCACCGTTTTGTGGCTTCTTTCACCAGCTTCGAGCTTTGTGACCGGCGTAGTAGTACCCGTAGATGGAGGATTCAGTGCTTTTTCGGGGGTGTAGGAACTTGGC
>CAZMZG010000111.1:0-2864 GCA_964570785.1 uncultured Atribacterota bacterium
CCTGGGGCACCAAACTGAGCTCCCTGCTGCAGACAGCCAGTTAGGAAAAGGAGGGGAAGTAGCAGTCCCAAAAGCAGAGCTAAATTTTTAGTAAAACTGATTTTCTTCACAACTTTCAGACTCCTTTCTGAAATTTCTAAAATTCAGAGTTTGAACCAAGTATAAGCAGTTTTTCGCTTAGCGTATATAGGATAATTTTCCTATTTCCTTTCCCTTTCTCTCCTATTTCGCATTCAAAATTTCTTCATAATTTATTCAAAGTATCTTCCCAATAAGGCTTTATAATAAAAGAGGGTGAATTCCATGGCTAAGATACTGGTCGTCGAAGACGAGGCGGGGGTTTCTGAGCTGGTGACCATGTACCTCAAAAAAGAGGGTTTTAAGGTGGTGCAGGTTTTTGATGGCGAAGAAGCACTCCAGAAACTGCGTCAGCAATCCTTTGACCTGGTGATACTGGACATCATGCTTCCTGGAAAAGACGGCTTTGAAATCTGCCGGGAAGTACGGAAGTTTTCAAGAGTACCTATCATCATGCTTACGGCAAGGGACGAAGAAATTGACCGAGTGGTGGGTCTTGAAATCGGAGCTGATGATTACATATCCAAGCCCTTCAGTCCCCGGGAGATGGTAGCCAGAGTCAAAGCAGTGCTGCGCAGGGTAAGCGGTCCTGAAGAAACACAGAAGCGAACTCCCAAGGTTCTTAACTTTCCCGGTTTCTCCATTAACCTTGATGCCCGAGAGGTAAAAGTGGGAAACAACAAGCTGGAGCTAACCCCCAAGGAGTTCGAACTGCTTGCTTTCCTGGCTCAGAATCCCCACCGGGTCTTCAATCGGGAGGAGTTGCTGGAGCGGGTATGGGGTTATGATTTTGCTGGAGACTCCCGGACCGTTGATGCCCACGTAAAAAGGATCCGCAAGAAATTCTCTGAAGCCGGTTTTCCAGCACCCATAAAAACTGTGTGGGGTGTGGGATACCGCTTTGAAGTAGAAGAAACATGAAAAAATCCCTCTTCAGAAAGCTGCTTTTTTCTTATCTCATAGTGGTGCTGGCCTCAGTAGGTGTTTTGAGCCTGGTCACCGTATTCCTATTCCGCAACTACTACCTGAACTTGAAGGAAAAAGAAATCCTTCAGGAAGGAGAAAACCTCTCCAGAGTGATCCTTTCTTACCTTCAGAACGGAAAACTCCCTGCAAACATAAGGAGAGTTCTCGAGGCCCGCGCTCTTTCCCGGGACATAAGGGTGATTTTTCTCTCCGAAGAAGACCTCTCTGAGCCACCACCTTTTCCCATCCCTCGGCGCCAGCGCAGGTTTCTGGAAGAAGCCCGCAAAAGGCTGATGGAGGGACAGAGAATTTTTGAGAAAGCAACCATCCCCTTCTCCGGCCAGAACTTTCTTCTTGCCGTATTTCCCCTCCAAGAAGAAGGACGCTTTCTGGGAGCTCTGGCTTTATTTTCGCCCCTTGTCGATACCACCGCTACCGTCAACACCGTTTTGCGACTGACCCTGCTTTCTGGACTATTCGCCGTGGGACTTTCCTTTCTTCTTGCCTTTCGATTTTCCCGCTCCATAACCCAGCCACTCCAGACGATCCGCGAAAAGGCTCGCTCCATGGCCTCGGGAAATTTTGAAACCGTCATAGAGCTCAATCAACAAGACGAGATTGGAGAACTGGCCCAGGACGTAAATTACCTTTCGCACACCCTGGGAGAAACCTTAAAAACCTTGAAAAGAGAAAAAACACAGATAGAAAACATTTTGAAAAACATGCAAGAGGGCGTGGTGGCCGTAGACCAGCAGGGGGAAATATTTCTCGCCAACCCCGCTTTTTCGAAAAGCTGGAAAAACATTCTGAAAACAAGCAACATCCTGAACTCTCGGCTACCGGAAAAGGCAAAAAAGCCTTTTTTCAAAGCCCTTCAAGAAGGAGAAGAAAGCTCAGAAGAATTTTCTCTTCCTGATGGCCGCCACTTTATACTCCTTGTCTCTCCTCTACAGGGAGAAAAAGACGAACTTTATGGAGCAGTAGGAGTGTTTCAGGATGTAAGCGAGCTCAAAAAAATAGAAAAGGTGCGCCGGGAATTTCTGGCCAACGTATCTCACGAATTGCGCACTCCTTTGACCTCTATCAGGGGTTTTCTGGAAGCCATGATCGATGGAGTTATCGATGAGCGGGAAAGAGAAAAGTATCTTCAAATCATACACCAGGAAACCCTGCGTCTGGGAAGGCTGGTTTCCGATGTGCTGGAGCTTGCTCGCCTGGAAAGCGGAAAAGTGGAGCTGGAGCGAAGAGAAGTAAACCTTGCCCTGCTCATTGAGCGTTCTCTTTTAAAGCTCACTCCCCAACTTGAAGAGAAAAACCTCGCGGTTAAAAAACAGATATCTCCGGATCTTCCCCGCACCTCAGCCGACGAAGACCGCATGGAACAGGTGCTTTTAAACCTTCTCAACAATGCCATCTTCTTCTCTCCTCAGGGGGGAGAAATCATCATAAGCGCAATCAAAAAAGGGGAATACGTTGAAGTGAGCATTGAGGACCAGGGACCAGGAATACCTGAAGAGGAGCTGCCTTACATCTTCGAGCGCTTTTACCGGGTGGAGAAATCCCGAGCCAAAAAACACGGAGGGCTGGGTTTGGGTCTGTCCATAGCGAAACAGATAATCGAACTCCACGGGGGAGAAATCGGCGTAGAGAGCAAGCCTGGCCAGGGAAGCAGGTTTTATTTTAGGATAGGAGTGTCCTAAGAGTCCAAATGTAAAAATGAAAAGGAGCTTGCGCGATCGCGCAAGCTCCTTTTCAGGTTGTCATACTCTACTACCTACCAATCATGGGTCTACTTCAACAATTATCAGTTGAGAAGGTGC
>CAZMZG010000112.1:0-2855 GCA_964570785.1 uncultured Atribacterota bacterium
GAAGTAATACCTGGTTAACAATGTATTCTCCTAAAACCCAAAAACACCAAAAATAAAGACCCGACCCCTTTTACAGATTCCTTTATTGACACTATGTGCTGTTAGCATTAAATTTGCTACATCAGTTAAAAGTATGCGGGAGGATCAGGACTAATGAATAATACCTTTAAATATCGATGGATTTATTTACTACTGGTGACAGTGGCGTTTATCGGAGGATATCTTTTCTTGCGGGCTGCTTATATGGTAAGCGATGAATTTCCTTTTACACAGGAAATCATTCTGGTTTTTCTGGGAACCATAGCCACGGCTCTAATCACAGCTTTGCTGCTGAACAAGCAGACCGAAGTGGAGCTTAAAAAAGAGGAAAACATCAAATGTATTGAATTAAAACCCGTTTTTACGAACAATTTCTGGATTATGTAGAGGAAATGCTTTCCAAGCCTAAAGTGGAAAAAAGCGACTTGATGAAACTAAAAGCCCTCACTCATAAATTGTCGTTGGTCTCCAGTGAAGAATTCCTGGAAGAATACCAGAAGTTCTTAGATGTTTTTCTGGAAAGCTCCGAGGATCAACAGTTTTCTGAAATGGATATCAACAACATTTCGGATGAACTGGCAAAATTGTGTATAAAAATTAGAGAGGATCTACTCAGTGAATCGGGCACACGTAGAGAGCCACTTAGCAAAAAGGTGACCGGACTTATTCTGAATAATACAGCAATGTTGAAATTCAGATATAAAAGAAAAAATTAAGAAAAAATTCGCAAAAAACAAAACCGGAAGATGAGTGCGAAAAATTCTGCACGAAATAATGTTCAACCTCAGTTGATGCTACAACCCCACTCTGACAATTATTTTAAGGAAATCAACCTGCATGACTTCTACATCGGCCTGGAGAGAGCTCTCAAGTAAGTCGCCGCAACAGTTAACGAACCCCAAAATTCTTGTGTGATACAATTTGAAGGAAGAGGAAGGGCTTAGAAAATGAGAAAAACCGAATACTGGAAAAACTCCGGTATTTTCAAAAAGAGCATGCCTACCGTTGAAGACCTGCGGGAGTTTTTGCGGGAGTACTTTCTTGGTAAAAAGGTGCGTGTCTACCTTTTTGGCTCCCGGGCAAGAGGTACTGGTAAACCATTTTCCGATATCGACCTTGCCTTTGCATCCAGCGAAGACCTGTCAGTAGAGCTTGCCCTCCTCCGAGATTATCTCGAAGAATCAAACTTACCCTACAAAGTTGATCTCCTGGAATATCAAAAAGCCGACCGAAACTTACAGGAAATCATCAAAAAAGAAGGGATATTATGGATCGATACCGACTGTACCTCGAAGATCTGAAAAGCGCCTGGAAGCGCCTTCAGGAAGCAGTAAACAAAACCCAGAAAAATAGAGACAGCGAAGATTATCCCTACTTCAGGGATTCAGCTATTCAACGCTTTGAGTTTACCTTTGAAATCCTGTGGAAAACCATCAAAGTTTACCTGGAAAGAGAAGGGCTCTATCCAAAGTCGCCACGGTCTTCTTTTCGAGAATTTTTCTCTCTCGGATACCTTACAGAGCAAGATATGGCCCTCCTTTTTCGGATGATTGAAGATCGCAACGCTACTGCACACACCTATCGGGAGAGAGTTGCCGAGGAGATATTTTCTCGGCTCAACCAGTACCTCGAGATTACAGAAAAAATAATCCATATCCTCGAAGAAATACCCTGACAACAAAAAGAACTCTGCCACTCCTGAAGAGGCATTTTTTGACCAACAACCAATTGAAGGCCTTCAATCGTTTGACTCTCAGAATGGGCGCCGGAAAGCGCACAAATTTTTCGACCGCCAGGTCATATCAGGTCGCCTTCAAGAGAAAAACCTTTCCGGGCTAAAACCGCCAAAACAAAAACCTTGACTTCTTCCGCTAATTTTACTGCCCTGCGTGCTTTCTCAAGGTGGGAAAAAGCTCTTCTCCAGGGCAACGCATAGCCACCGCATAGGAAGTAAGAGAGGGAATATCAGTATCTAATAGCTTCCTAAATTCCGGTTCGATCTCTGCACAGCGGTAAACCAATTCGGCAATATTGTGAGTACGGGGAATTTCTCTGTTGCAGTAAACTAAGTAAGCTTTGAGGTATTTTTCGGCACACTGTTCACTATGAAAACAGATGGCACGGTGGCCGGATTCTCAGCAACTAACTCATCTCGGGCCACCTTTAAGTCGCTTTCAGCTTTCAAAATCCACGCTCGCACACTTTCGTTCCTCAAAGGACGATGCTCTCCTTTGCAGCATAGTAAGCAATATACCCTACGTCCTTTCTTTGTCTGGCAAACTGATCTTCAGAAAGAATTAGCACATCGGATGGCAGTCGCTCCAAAACCAGGCGTACCCCAATGCGGGTTTCCAGGCGAACATGGGTGGCTCTCTCAGGAGCACGATCTACAATCACCAGGAAATCCCAATCACTATCTGGGTGAGCTTCACTCCGCGCGCGGCTCCCAAAAAGAAGAACCTGCTGCAAGCGCAAACCTGCTTTTTCCACTTCTTCTTGAATAATGGCTTTCGCCTTTGCCAAAACTACATTCACAGAAGCACCTCGAAGCGCTTAACGGGTGATTAATTCTGGCAACATTGTATCATAAACACCCCTCAAAAATATGTCCTCCAAAATCTAACATCACTTTAAATGCTCCAAGGTATTTCCTGCATATCCTAACCCGAAATGAGGTTTCAAACTACATCCCGAATTTGCTTCGGGTTTCTCTATTTCAGAGCTTCTCCTACGCGTCATGTCCAACCGACAAATACTTCGCATTTGTCATCCTGAACCGACCGTGATCATGGGTCACGGTCATCCTGAACTGACGA
>CAZMZG010000113.1:0-2804 GCA_964570785.1 uncultured Atribacterota bacterium
TCATTAGCATTAATATTATACCTCAGGAAGTCAAGAATAAACAGGGGGGTCAGATCTTTATTTTTTGTATTTTTCCTCTCTAACTCTCTTCACAAGAACACTAACCGTAGAATAATGAAGCCCCAGGTAATCAGCAACTTCTCTCAAAGAATATTCCCAGTCCCACACAGCTTGATAAATCTTTTCATTGCGAGCCGTCCTGTTCTCAACTCCTGCAAAAAGCTCTTCCAGGCTGGGGCGAGCAACCAGTCTTTCTTTTCTGGGTATCTCCTTAAAAGACATTTCCTTTCTGAGCAATGGCTTCAGCTTTTCCAAAAACTGCTTACTACCCAGAATCGTTTTTCTCTGGAGCTTATCCCACTCCTTTTGAGCATTTTTCGAACTTACAAATTTCCGATACTCTTCCATAGCCTGGTGCCGGCTTTCGTGGAACTGTGACCAGATCCAGTCTGTGGTAAGGAACTTCGGTATTTCCTCTTCCCCGGCCATTGCGCGATAACTGCTCCACTGCCAGTCACGAGGATGAGCTACCAGCTGAGTTCTTACCGGATTGAGAACAATGTAGCGGGCAAGTTCTAAAAGATAACTTTCTTTCTCTACCAGGATAGCTTTGTACCTTCCCTGAAATAGGTGCCCTACCCGGTTGTGCCTGCGGTTAAATCTTTGGGTATAAACACCGTTCAGCCGATGCATACCAGAAGAGAGGTTAGCATGGGGAGTTTCGATTAACAGATGATAATGATTGGTCATCAAGCAATATGCATGGCAAAGCCAGTTGCACCGCTCAACTACTTCTCCCAGAAGTTGCAAGAATCCACTGCGGTCCATGTCGTCTACAAAGATTTCCTGATGAGCATTGCCACGACTCATAACATGGTATACTGCCTGAGGAAATTCGATTCTCAAAGGGCGCGTCATGAGGAGAGTATAGCATTTAAAACACCAAAATCAAAAGATTTGACTCCCGAATTTTCTCAAATTTTCTGTATCTGGAAATCATTAGGTACCACGAAGATAAAGAAAGAGTTGTACCCAGCAAGCATAAAAAGAACCGCTACGAGAAAATAGTAAAGCTATAAATAAAGCTACAATAAGAAAATTCTTTTAGAGGAATTTAAGGAAATCTTCAAGACCAATCTCAAGGTCTCGCAAAATGGACCGAAGAAGCCCGGGCTCGATGATCTTACCAGCGTGGATTGGAACTACACTTACTTTCCCGCAGGAATTTCTAACGATAACGTGACTCCCTTTCTGCCTGATGATGTCTATACCCAGTTTCTTGAGTACTCTGAGAACTTTCTTCCCGGTAACCCTGGGGTATTTAGTGCTCACACTTCAACCGTTCGTACATCAACAATTTCTACCGGAGCAACATCGCCACCCACGGCTTCAAGATAGAGCTCGATCGCCTCTTTTATGTTTGCCATGAGCTCATCAACAGTCAACCCCTGAGTATGGCAACCCGGGAGTTCTATCACATGTCCTATGTATTCCTGCTCCCCTTTTTCAACAACCACGGTAAATTTTCGCATAATACGTCCTCCGCAATGTGTTACTACAATATCATATCACAGGAGTTTCCCCTTGTCTTCCAAGAAGTACCTGGGAAAGCTTAGGTTCTCCCCCATAGAGCACCTTACTCCTGGTGAGAATTTCCCGGATGAAAGGTGATTGCTTTCTCTCGAGTAGTTCTACTTCTTCACTCTTTTTGTCAGCCTCGTTACGTACAAGAGACCCAAAGAGGATGTTTCTTCCAGGCGATATCGCTTCACAATGGCCTTGATAAGCCCTGTTAGCTCTCTTTCTATGCCGACAGGGTTTTTTACAACTAGGCTTTTTCTTCGTGCTCTTTCCTCTCTTCATTACCCAGCACCTGAATTCTTCAAAAAGGAGATATTTCAAATCCCAGGGCTACTATGCCTCAACAAGGAATGAAACCTCTTTCGGTCGCACAACCCGATAATGTCAACCTCTTGCAGAAATTGATTTTGGTTCTTCGAAGGGATACCTGGTTAACAGTGTATTCTCCTAAAACCCAAAAACACCAAAAATAAAGACTTGACCCCTTTTACAGATTCCAAGCGACCCAGCATGAATCATGCTCTCCGCCTTCTCCAGGTCACTTGCTCCAAAAATGTTTTTGCCTTACAATAAGGCCAAGTATTACTTAACTGGAGGTAAGAAAATATGCCAAGGAATACACTCACATCAACTCTTACCAAAAAATCACAGATAACCCTGCCCAAAAAAGTAAGGGTTATTCTGGGGCTTCAGCCTGGAGACCAGGTGAAATTTGAGGTAAGGGAAAACGGAAGAGTGGAGCTTCGCCCGATACCCTCAAAAATAGAGGAAAATTTTGGTAAGGTGCGAGTCAGAAAGAAACCTGAAGACTTTAAAAAGATAAGAAAAACTGTGGAAAAAGCAGTAGCTCAAGAAGTAACGGGTGAATACTAAAAAAATGAGATTCCTGGACACCAATTTTCTGTTCAGATATTTCACTAACGATGACGAAGAAAAAGCCAGAGCCGTTCTGGAGCTTCTGAAAAGAGTAGAAAAAAACAAAGAAAAAATAATAACCAGTCCCCTGGTCATATTTGAGACAATTTTTACCCTCCAGAGCTACTACGGGTTATCAAGAAAGGAAATCCGGAACCTCCTCTTACCCGTGATAAACTTGCGGGGGTTAAAGTTGGACCTAAAAGACGTTTTTGAAAAAGCTCTGGAAGCATATCCAAAAATGAAAGCTTCTTTTGCAGACATTTTCAACTATTATTTCATGCTAAAACACGGAACCAGTGAAATAT
>CAZMZG010000114.1:0-2736 GCA_964570785.1 uncultured Atribacterota bacterium
TTTCACTCGCCACCGCGCACGCCGCAAACAGAAACACAACAACTACCAAAACCACCAACCCAACGCTTTTTTTCATCGTACATCCCTCCCTTTCTCATGAGCCACTTTTCTTTTTTATAGCTCGAACACCTGAAACCAAACCAAGAACTCTTACTCTCACCCCCCGTCAACCTAAATTTGAGTTTAGCCCTTCACTGCTCCTGCGGTTAAACCTCGCACAATGTACCTCTGGAAAACCAAGGCAAGCACCACTGGAGGCAGGCTGGCTAGAACGCCAGCTGCACTCATCGCAACGTAGTCTTCACCAAATTTGCTACTGAATTCTTCAATCAGAACCGACAGGGTCTTTGAACTCAAGGTAGAGGAAAAAATCAAAGCATAGAAGAATTCGTTCCAGGCAATGATGAAAGCAAATATGAAAGTAGCGGCGATACCCGGAGAAACGAGCGGCAAAATCACTCTGAACAAAGCTCCTATTCTGGAACAACCATCTATGCGGGCCGCTTCCTCGATTTCAAGCGGAATCGAGCGAAAGTGCCCATTCATAAGCCATATCACCAGGGGAAGGATAAAAGAAATGTAAGTCATGACCAGTGAGGTCTTCGTATCAAGAAGCCCCAGCTTTCTAACAATAAGGTACAGAGGGATGATCAAAGCAATAGGAGGAAGGAGCTGGGGAATAATGACACTGAAGCTTATCAAAGCCTGCCCCCTGAAACGAAACCTGACCAGGCAGTACGCAGCCAAAGAACCAACAAACACCGAGATAAGAGTTACCACCAGAGCAACAACAAAGCTGTTAAAGGCAGCTTGCTTGAACTGGGAAGCCGCATCAGTTGCTCCTCTCCCTCCAGTGAACAAGCGAATATAGCTTTCCAGGTTGGGTCTGGGAGGGAAAAATGAAAGCGGAATTTTTGTCAGGTCGCTTCTGGTAGAAATACTGGAAATGAACAGCCACAGATACGGTACAAGCACGATAACTACGACGAAAAGCACAGCCGCATACAGCATGAACTTGCGGAAACGGCTCTTCTCAACCACTCAGGATCACAAACCCCCTTCCTGGGTTTTTCTCAGGACCAGTAAATATGGAATCCCGAGCACAAATATGATAGCAATCACCAGATACGCTATCGCACTACCATAGCCCATCTTAAAGTACTTGAAGCTGTTTAAATAAGCGAGGTAGCTCAAGACTGTAGTACCCCCAGCGGGTCCTCCCCGGGTCATAACGTATATGATGTCAAACTCACGAATCGCCCAAACCGTCTTTATCAAAAACAGAACGACGATCATGGGTTTCAGAAAAGGGAAAGTTACATACCTGAACCGCTGCCAGATAGTAGCACCATCAACAGCGGCAGCTTCGTAGAATTCTTCAGAAATCCCTTCAAGAACGGCCAAAAACATAAGGATGCCCACCGGCGTTTCTTTCCATATGTTGGCGAGCATAACACAATGCAGGGCACGTAACGGTTCTCCAAGCCACACCCGGTATGCATCGATAAAGCCCAGCTTCAGGAGCAAGGCGTTGAGCACACCAAAATTAGCGTTATAAATCCACTTCCACATAATACCATTGACAACTGTAGGGAGAGCCCAAGGAAGAATCACGATACCCCTCACAAAACCTCTACCCCGAAACCTTTGTTTCAAAAGCAATGCAACAGCAATACCGAGTAGGATCTCCACGGACACAGTGACTCCCGCGAAATAAACTGTTTTGAACACACTACTCCAGAAGAATTTATCCGAGAGAGCGCGAAAATAGTTTTTCAGGCCTACAAACGGACTGTTACCCGGACGAGTCAGATTCAAATCAAAAAGGCTGATGTAGAAGGAATAACCAAGGGGATAGAGGAGAAGAGAAAAGATACAAACCAAAGCCGGCAATAAGAGGAGGTAAATGGCCTTCTTCTTCTCTTTAAGGATGCTATTTTGAGCCACTTTAATCAGCTATATCCCCTCCTTCTTTGGAATTATAAGCAAAAACCCGAACAGTGTCAATTTTGAAGCCTTGCTCAAAAGATGTACCCCTCAATCCCGGTACCTTCTTAACAAGAAGAAACACTCTACCAGCGCACTACTGAATGATAAAAACAGCAAGGAGGGAAATCCTGAAAAGCCAGAAGCTGCATTTCTCTCTTTTTTCAAGGTTTTAAGGGTATCGACAGAAGACCAAAAGGAGGTTTATTTATCTTGACACAGGGATTAGGGAGTGTTCAAATGTTCTTTGAATACGCACCTTGACAAGTGAGTACCGTTTTTAAAAAGCCTCTATTTATAGGGCTTTTTACAGGTTTGTAGCTTTCCTATAAGGGATTGAAACAAGCTAAAGAAAAGGAGGGCTTTAAAAAATGGAAAAAGTTTGTAGCGTCCCTATAAGGGATTGAAAGCCCACCATCATTTCCTCAATACCCTCAAGCAAGCGCCAACCTCTTTACTGCGAACTCACAGGTAACCGCCAACCCCGCCATTCCGAACCTACAGGCAAGTGCTAACTCCGTCATTCCGAACTCACAAACAATTACTAATGCTACCAACGTTATTCCTAACTTGTTTCAGAATCTCAGGTTCCGGGTTAAAGCGGGAAAACCGAAAACACCAAAAGTATCTGACCCCCTAGAGCGACTCTTCTGAAGTTACCGAAGAGTATTACTGCTTTGTTACTTTTCAACATTCTCTCCTGTGCCGATCATTTCTTTGATGCTCCCGTTGAGAAGCTGAGAGCTTATG
>CAZMZG010000115.1:0-2651 GCA_964570785.1 uncultured Atribacterota bacterium
AACAAGTTCAGCATGACGGGCGCCTTTTGCGCCCGTCAGTTCAGGGTGACAAGCACCTTGTGCTTGTCAATTCAGGGTGACGATAGCAGAAGCTATCGTCAGTTCAGGATGACCATAACCAAGGGTTATGGTCAATTCAGGGTGACCGTGACTCCTGATCACGGTCGGTTCAGGATGGCAACAATTGGGCTTATTGTTAGTTCGGGCTTGTACCGCTCGAGTCAGCATCGATTCAGTGTAAATGTGCCTTCACTACTACGTCCTGACTTCAGGTGGTAGTAGCTGCATTATAAAATTAACCAAAGATTCCGCACGATTAAGTGCTTCTTTCGCCTCACTTAATTCTGGCTCCAAAACATCACCTGGATAACGGAATTCTGTGGCATATGGGGTGAGTATTTCTGCCGTTTCTCTCCACTGCTCAAAAGAAGGTTCTAAGGGGACACAAAAGGCCAGCAGAGCAACCAGGTTATGCGTTTTCTCAAAGGAAACATCGTGATATGTCAAATAGGCCTTGATAGCTTTTTCAACTGCCTGTTGGCAGTGGTAAACTGCTGTATCTAAATATCTACCTTTTATGAGAAGTCGAGCCGAGCCTAAGTCACGTTGACTCTTTACGAGCCACTGCTTGATTTCCTTTATTTTGGCTTCTTTCATAAAGAATTTTTCCCCGATGGAATGCTTGATAGCCCAATGAAGCGGGCACCTGAGTCATCTCCTCTAACTCTCTTTTAGTCACCACCACCAGCTCAACAGGAGCAGTCAGCCCCCACAAGCAACCATAGGCCTTTCGTTCCCGACGATAGCGAGGCTGACCAGACTCCGAAACCACAACCAAAAGATCTATATCGCTTGTCTCCACAGGATTTCCATAAGCATGAGAGCCAAAAAGAATTATCTTTTCTGGATGAAGACTCTCTACCAGCCTTTTTACAATTTCCTCGAGTAACTCGGGAGACAATTGTTTCATGTTCTCTCCTCTCAAAAATGAGCCAAAGTGAAAAAACTCTTCATGAATTAAAACAGCTATAATTCATTATAGCAAAACCTGGAGTTGGATTGGCCTCTACCTTCTCGACATGGACTTTTTTAGGAAACAGCAGAAATTCGGAAACCCAGGAGGATGTTGAAAAAGGTCTCGAAGCAATAAATCCTGAAACGCTGAGATGCTGATACAAGAGAAACCCCGAAACGAAAAGATGCTGAAACGAGATGCTGAAACAAGTTCAGCATGGCGATAGCCTTTGGCTATCGCCAGTTCAGGGTGACGTGGGAGAGGGATTCTGAAATGAGAGATGCTGAAGCAATAGATCCTGAAACGAGACCCTGAAACAAGAGATCCTGAAACAAGTTCAGGATGACAAACACAAAGTGTTTGTCAGTTCAGTACAATAAATGCTTCGTATTCATTGGTTCAGAACGGCCTTGAAAATGCCAGGATTGATTTGGAATGATGACTACGACTTGTGGTCTGTTCGGGAGGAGGCTCCGGGTCTTTGTGAAGCAAAAAGAAAGTAGAAAGAAAGGGGGTTTTAAGCAACGCACACCTGCACAACAAGCCAACACCATCGTGTGCTAAAATGGAATTGCATAGAGGTAAGGAGGCGTTTTATGCTTGAGAATGTGCCTCGTAAATCAGCTTACAAAATGATTCAGAAATTACTACAAAAAGCCCGAAAAGATGAAGAGGTTCTTGCGGTTATTCTTTTCGGAAGCTATGCTCGCGGAGAAGCAAGTCCTCTTTCTGATGTCGATGTCTGTCTCGTTTTACACTCCAAAACTGTGGACAGACTACGAATGGCTCAGAAAGGTCTGGATTATCTGGCTGAATTCCCACACCTGGACATTCAGATCTTCCAGCTTTTGCCTCTCGCTATTCAAAAAAGAGTCCTTAAAGAGGGAAAAGTGCTCTACTCTTGCAACGATGAAGCTCTTTACGATATAGCTTATTCCACTGTTAAGGCCTTTAAAGATTTCAGATATAAATATTACGACTATCTTGAGGAAGTCGGTCGTGGATCGTGAGCGCATCCTGAGTAAAATAGCAGAGCTGGAAGGATACTTAGAAGAACTGCGAATTATCCTGCCCAAAGACTTTGAGGAGTTCCAAAAAATAGAGAAAAAACGCGCTTGCGAGCGCTTGTTGCAAATCGCCATCGAGGCAGTAATAGATATTTGCTATCTGCTTGTGCGTGATTTACGTCTGGGTTTGCCCAGTGACGAAGAAGATATTTTTGATAAAGTCGAAAAAGCTGGAATCATCCAGGGCGAATTGCAAAGAACCCTGCGTAAAATGCGAGGCTTTCGGAATATTTTAGTACACGAGTATGGGCACGTTGATGACTGGATTGTCTATCAAATGACCAGGCAAGGCTTTGAATCCTTCGACATGTTTCGAAACGCTATTTTTCATTTTTTGCGCTCCAGGTAAGGAAATGCTAAGTCAGGCCCTTACGGGCTTTACTGTTCTTCACCAATGAAACCATAATACAATGCGGTCACAAAAGAGATGCTGAAATGATAGATGTTGAAACAGGAGATCCTGAAACGAGATGCTGAAACATTGAGATCCTGAAATGATAGACCCTGAAACAGTGAGATGCTGAAACAAGTTCAGCATGGCGATAGCCTTTGGCTATCGCCAGTTCAGG
>CAZMZG010000116.1:0-2625 GCA_964570785.1 uncultured Atribacterota bacterium
GTAAAGAAAGGTATACCAGCTTCATTGCATTTCTGAACAGCTACGCTGATTGCGGCACTATCAAAAGGCACAGCGCAAATAGCATCAACGCCACGTGCTATAAGCGTTTCAATATCGTTATTTTGCTTTTCCGCACTACGTTGGGCATCGGTAACAATTACTTCAATACCAAGCTCCTTACACTTATCAACAAACCCTTTTTGAATATTCCATTGGCCTTCATCACCAAGCCCTGGAGCTGAATATCCAAAAAGCAACTTCTTTTCAGCAGCAAAAACTTGTGCTGAGAGAAGAAAAACCAAAACACAGGCGAGAAATAAGCACACACCCAACCTTTTCCAGCTCACTGGAACACCCCTCCTCATAAATGAAATATTAAGCACATATATTGTAAACAATCATGAAACATTTTTCAAAAAATCATTAATAAAGGAACAAAAATAGCGTGTTTAATTATCATACAACGAACATTTTTCAAAAAACAACAAAAATTTCTCAAAACTACATCAAACCATTTTCATAACATCAAAAACAGGGAGTATAATGGAATGATCTTTCAATCTTACCTTCTACGCAAGTTGCTGGCATAGAAGCTGAGCATAACAAAGAGGATGATGCCGAAAGTGACCCACTTAGCTGCGTCACCCAAGCCAAAAGCCACCAGAAGATTGGTCAAGGCTTGCAAAAATATGGCTCCCATAATAACGCCCAGATAGTTTCCACCACCACCACTAAGTGGAACCCCTCCCAAAACCACAGCCGCTATGCTTGGCAAAACATAGTTAGAACCCATGTCCTTGAAGGCAATACCCATATTACCCAGCAAAAGCAAGCCAATCAGGCTCGCCAGAGTGCCGCCTACTGTAAAGGCAATAAATCTCACTTTTTTAACCTTAATTCCGCTCAAATAGGCGGTACGCTCGTTGGCACCAACTCCAAAGAGTATTTGACCCCACTTCGTGTTGTTGAAAGTAATAGTCGCCAGAATAGCTATAGGTATCAGGACAAAAAGAATATTCGGGAATCCTGCAGTGGACTTGGCAGCCATTAAAGTCAGGATGGGTGAAGGCCTTCCAGTAATAGCTTTCCCCGCAACATAAGCATTGACTATGCCCTGTAAAATATCAGCCATAGCAAGGGTAACCACCAGGGGCGGGAGCTTAAGATAAGAAGCAAGGGCGCCATTAGCCATACCTATAGCTACTCCAAAACCCAGCGCAACCAGTATAGCTAACCACAGGTTCCCATTGCTTCCGTTCATGATGCTCGCCGTAACCACGGCCGTTAAAGTCGCATTGTAACCCACGGACAAATCAAGCCCTTCTCCTCCACCAGCTATGACGATCATCTGGCAAAGCCCAAAAAGAGCAGTGAAAGAAGCCAGTTTTGCAGTAATTAGAATCTGACTAATACTCAAGAATCCGGTAGGTAGGGTTATTTCTCCAAAAACAAATATGGCCAGAATAAGCACGAAAACAACCAGGATCTTCTTATACCTTTCATACCAGAGCTGAACCAAAGTCAATTTGCCCATTGCATCCTTCATGGTCTGTTCTCCCTTTCAGCGCTCTTCCTTGGTTATAGTCATGTATGCAGGACCAGCTATGGCAGCAATGACAATTATTCCAGAAACCAATGTCTGGTAAGCATTGGGAATGTTTGCAAAAAAGATTATTTTACTGACAAAGCTAAGAATCAGTGCACCCACCAGGGCAAAATATATGCTCCCCCTCCCTCCCGAGAGAGCAATGCCGCCTACAACCACTGCCGCTATGGACCTTAAAGTTAGTGGTCCACCCATTCGCGCATCTCCAGTCTGGTTTTGAGCAACAAAAAACAAAGCCGTCAGAAAGATAAAAATCGAATTAACCACACAGGCCATCAATTGCGTCCTGGCAGTGTTTATGCCACTGTAGTAAGCGCTTTCAATGTTGCTGCCCACCGCATAAATATATCGACCCGTCCTGGTCTTACTAATCAAAAACCACAACAAACAGCCTATAAGCACCAAAAACAAAGACGGGGGAATGAAATAATCGAGAGATCTGAGAAAAGCAGGTAGTCCTTCAACGCTGCGCATTCTGTAAAAAACCCGAAACCAGTCCACGGTTTCTCCGCCGGGAGTTGGTCGCAAAAATAAAGCCAAACCCAACCAAAGATAAGAAGTGGCGAAGGTGACAATCACAGGGGGTATTCTCAAATAGCCTATGCCAATGCCATTTACGATCCCAGTCAAAATAGCTACCGCAAAAGCCGCAAAAATAGCATAAACACCCGTTATCGGACTATTTGTCCGCATCACCGTGGTCAAAACACAGGTCAAAAGAGAAAGAGCAGTGCCCTGCGAAAGATCAAGCCCCCCAGAAACTATAACCACTGCTTGGCCCATAGCTAACAAAATAAGCGGGGCAAAAGCGTTTATGTTTCTGATAATGGATCTGGCTTCAAAAAAGTTCTTCTGCAAAACGGCAGTTATGATAAACATGGCAACCAATATTAAAAAGCTGGAAGCTTCTGGCTTTAAAAGCGTATTTTTCAAGAAAGAAGTTTCCGGAAGCGCAACGGACTTTTTCATTATCGCCACTCCTTCGCAGTCTTTACCTCACCCGCATAGAAACAGCGGTT
>CAZMZG010000117.1:0-2615 GCA_964570785.1 uncultured Atribacterota bacterium
GGTGTAGAGTTTGTAGATCTCACCCCTCCGCAGCTTGATGCTCAAGCACAAAAGGATGCTTTTGACAATGCATTACAACAACATGTTGATGGAATTATAATTGGAGCTGCTGACAACAGGGCTTTTGATGATTCTTTGGACAGAGCTCAGGCAATGGGTATACCTGTTGTTGCGGTTGACACGGGCATCGATCATCCCTGGATTGCTTCTCTTGTCCAGACTGATAATTTGGCTTCGGCACGTGTTGCGGGTAAGTATATCCTTGAGCACATGAGAAAGCCGGGCAAGGCGCTCATTGTTGGTGGAACTCTGGGGCACCAAACTGGAGATGCTCGGAGACAAGGGGTTGAAGAAGTTCTGAAGGAAGCTGGTGTTGAAGTCATTTTTAGAGCTGCTGATTGGCTTCCTGAAAAAGCTTATGAAATTACTCAGAACGAACTGAACGCCCATCCGGACATCACGGCTATCTTTGGTGCCTGGGATCCTGGAGCATTAGCAGCAAAGGCGGCGGTTGCGGAAAAAGGATTATTGGGCAAAATCCTTGTTGTAGGTTTCGATGGCGATCCAGCAGCACTGGAAGCCATTAAAAATGGTGAAATTGCAGCAACCATAAAGCAGGATAACGTAAAGATGGGGCGCGATGGAGTGCAGTTGCTTGTCGATATTATTAATGGAAAAGAAGTTCCTAAGTATATCCCTATTATGGGTATACTTATTGACGCAAGTAATGTAGATCAATTTCTTCAGGAGTAAGCAGTCTTTAGCATTTGGGTGGGAAAGATTATTGAAAGTGTGAATATCTTTGGCTTAGGGTTACGTAGCAATAATGCACCAGTTTTGTCGGTGTGTTGGGGACTTCTCCCCTGTTTATGCTCAACCAACAAAGGTTGTGGAGGTAGATACGTGCCTTGTCTAAAGCTCTAAGCGTTTTCAAGGATGTTTTGTGATATTGCAGAAGCAAGGAAAGCCGAAGCTTTGGTCACCCGGCTTTCCTTGCAAGCAAGTTTCCTTGACTTGATATGCTTTGTGCTTTGGGATTTACCTACTTTGTGTTCGGTGGTTATTTCTATTCTGGTTTCGGCCTGTATTTTGGGCGTTATTTCCCCACTGGTTGCCACTTCCATCCTGAGGTCCGCTTTGGTGACGGTAGACGTTTCTCTGTCTCGTTTGATTTCTCTGTGCGTTTCCACTCCAAAAAGGTGTTCCATCTTCGTTTCTGAGAGAGAAGCTGGTATCGTTCATTTTTAGTTCGTAAGCTACCATGGTGTTTTCATCAACCCATTCACCGGATACGGTAATCGAATCACCTACTTTAGCGTTTAGCTCTTTAACAAACCATATTGGACCCAGTTCCACTTTCACCCTTTTCTCATCAGCGAGCAGGACTATAATCTCGGCTTGAGGAGCTTCCAAATCCAGGCTTTTGATAGTTCCTGAAATTTCTACTACTTTGCCGCTCAATTTCTGCCCCCAATCTGAGTTCTGAGGGTTTCCCTGAGCAAAGGCCACGTTTGCAAGGCTCAGCGCTAAAATCAGCAGGAGAGCCGCTCCGAAAATCTTTTTGTTCATAGTAATCGCTCCTTCGTTTTTTCTTCCGTTCATTATAATTTCCAAAAGAGGCAAAATCGCGAAGAGAATGAGAATTAATTGTGAAAAAGCTGTAAGCTGAGTGAATTAATTCGTATTCAACAAAAGAGTCTGATTTACATATTCTTTCTATTTACTTTCTTCTCTCCTGAAGTTCCTTCTTTGCAATTGCCAGCACATTTCTCTTTTTGATCAGATCTTTCACGTATTGAGGATCAGGGAAGGATATAGCGTTGTACGGGCACCATACTTGGCAAGAAGTACACCCTACCATGCACTGTAATGGTCTTGCCACAATTGCTTTTTTCTTTTCCCAATCGTAATCGAAGACATTCCTTCCACAACTGGCTACGCACATACCGCATCCGACGCATTTGCTTTCGTCGATGGTGGGATACCAGCTTATTTCCTCTCGAGGTATTCCTTTCCAATAAGCAAATTTCTCGGGCAAACTCATAATCTATCTCTCCTTTTTTAATTTGTTTGAAAAATGCCTGTTTTCAAGATAGTTTGAACAGCTTTCTTTGTACTTTCTCTGAAAGCTGTTTTTGTGCGTAACTGCTAAGAACTTAGTATATTCTACCTGTTAGGTGCTGTGCTTTTGCTTGATTCAGCTTATTCTTTGCACTTCTGGATGATCTTTTTTATCTCTTCTTTGGAAGGCACCTTGCCAGCTACTTTCACCTCTCCGTTCACGACGAGTCCTGGTGTAAACATGACGTTATACTCCATTATTTTGTTGACATCCTGAACTTTTTCGATGTTTGCAGAGATACCGAGTTCTTGTAGTGCTCTCCTGGTGTTTTCCTCCAGCAACTTGCATTTTGGACAACCCATACCAAGGATTTTGATTTCCATGTATATCTACCTCCTTTGGGTTTTAGGATATTGCTCCAAAAACATAACCTGCAATAGTGGACATAGCAATTACCAGGGCAACATAAGTAATGGTTTTTTTAGGACCCAGTATGCTGTTTATAACCAGCATGCTGGGTAGGCTCAGTGCTGGCCCGGAAAGAAGAAGTGCC
>CAZMZG010000118.1:0-1144 GCA_964570785.1 uncultured Atribacterota bacterium
ACGCTTCTCAGTGCCGTTTCTAGCTCGCAAGCACTCAGCATGCTATCGGCGTTATGTCAAGCTCACAAGTAAGCATTAACTCTGTCATTACGAACCTATAAGTGCTAACCCTGCTTTGCTGAACTGGTGATAGTGTTAACAACTGCAGTGGAGGTCAAAAAAGAATCCTGAAAGGGAAACCTGACTCTGAGCTTCACGCAAGTGCTTGCCTGCAGGTTTTAACCCTCAGGTGGAAAAGGATCCCTGCCGTAAGTGCGCTCTTCCTGAATTGTACCGTCTTTTTTGTGAATTACAAGCTGAGAAAGCGGTGCACTTTTTGCTAAGTCCCGCCCGAACCGTACTGCCTCTTCTTTCTTTGAGAACTCCCTGACGGTTTTCCTGCCTTCCTTCGCAGCCCAGCCCTTTCCACGCTTGGGAACTACTGAAAGTCTCTTGCGCGTGCTTTTCTTGCTCATTCTTACCCCCTCCCTTTTGAAATACACCAGAAATATTTTAATGCTTTAATACCCAACCCAGGTATCACCTGGATTCAAAAATAGATCAGCCTCTAATTAGATCCTTTTTATTTTCGGTTTCCATCTTTTTAGATGCCCCAGCCCTAACAATTGACTATATATAGTCGCAGGTCGCTTTTTATAGGGACTATGGGCATTGCTTCTCACTCTCAAAAACACTAAGAAAGTTTCATCCCTTGTCTTTCAGCTCAAGAACCACTACCGCCAATTTTTGTAAAGAGCAAAATCCATGCTATACTTACGCCTAAAGCGCATTAATGCCTTGTAGCTCCACCTTTAAAGCAGTATAGCAAGAGGGTTCAAAAGAAAGTTTACAGGGGGGGGTTGAAAATATAACCTTTTGGTTATATGATAAGTAGTGAAAATTGTTGAGTATCCTGAAGAACTCGATCCCCAGGGCAAAGGCATCTGGCAAAAGTTTCTCGAGAGGAATTACCGAAAGTACAGAAGGTTCCTTTCTCAGTTTGAAAGCATGTGTAAAAGGCTGGAAGAGGATGATTCACTGTTTGAGTGTTACGTAAAAAGCGAGCGTATCAAGCAACTCGGCGAGGAGCTCTGGGAATTTCGGATTCCACCTACTGGGAAAGGAGGCGTGCTTCGAGTATATTTCTGTTTTGCAAAATTAAGTC
>CAZMZG010000118.1:1244-2580 GCA_964570785.1 uncultured Atribacterota bacterium
TATGCTCCACTTAATGACCTTATTCTGGAAATTGTTGAGGAGCGGGTGCGCCAGAACCTCACTCAGAGAGATCTGGCACGTCGCTTGAGAACGAGGCAGTCAGCCATTTCTCGGTTTGAAAACCTAGGGAGAAAACCGGGCTTTGACTTTCTGTACCGGGTGGCCAAGGCTCTGGGAGGAAAACTATTCATCACCATCCACGGCCGTTATGCTGCACTGGTGCCCCGTAAGTACCGTGAGTTCATTGATGAACTCGCCCAGGAACAGGGTGAAAATCCAGAAACAGTTGTCAGAAACCTTCTTGTTGAGGCGATCGAGCAAAAAAAGCGTGACAGGGAAAACTTTGTCAACCTTTCTACAATCAGAGAATCCGTTTGGAAAGAAAATCCTATAGCCAGTATTCACCGTGAGGGGGAGGTATCAATAGAGTGTCAGGAAACGCTTCCCTCGGCAAGCTGAATCAGGAAAAGAGCCAGCAGTTTCTGGACCTCATCAATAACCTGGAACTTGAAAACGTGACAGTTAAGGAGATGAGTTTCAAGCTTCTCTCTCCCCTTGAAGAAGGAGCCATCACCATCAAAATCGGAGAGAAAGACGACTTGCCGTCCTTGGAAGAGCAAAAATTGGAGGTTTATCGCACGTTTACTGTTATTGTAGAGCAGGGAAAAGCGCAGAAGCTGCGCTTCCAGGCTCAGTATCTTCTTTTGTTTTCTGTAGCCAACCGGGACATCGTCTCCAGAGCTCTGGAAGACGAAGTTATCCTTGAGTTCTTTCTCAAACGACAGATAGTAAAGCTCGTATGGCCTTTTCTGCGTGAAGACTTCCACCTTGCCTGTTCGAAACTGGGCATCCACCCCATAACGCTTAAGCTTTTGAGGTAGAATACCGCTGTATTTGGGTTCTTTATCCTCCCCGTCACCCACTCCGCACATTCTTTGAAGACCTAAAAAAGGAGTGGTGGTTTGTGGACCTTCAAAAGACAATCACCGATATTTTAATCCTGGTTTTACCAGCAGTTTTAAGCTACATCTTTGCCCGTCTGGGAATTGACAGAATCAGGTTCCAGAAATACCAGCGCTTAATCCAGCTTGCTGAAGAGGCAGTTCTCTGGGCAGAGGACTACTACCCTGAGAAAGGAGGAGTGGAGAAACTCAAAGAAGCCATAGAGTACCTTAAAAGTGCCTGCATTAAAGCAGGGTTGTGGATTAGCGATGAAGAAGCAGAGAAAAAAGTAAGGGTTGCTTACCAGAAACTGCAGAAACAGGCTCTTTCTCGCCTGTTGCGAGGTGCGCTGGGGGAGTAGCAACCCGTCCCCGCTTCCTTGAGCTCCTTACTT
>CAZMZG010000119.1:0-2566 GCA_964570785.1 uncultured Atribacterota bacterium
CAGTGAGCATCTTTTCTTCAGGTCCCCAATCCGGGCTTTCATCAGGCTCGTAAATGTCTTCTCTACCCAGAGAAAAGCCGATTATCTTCACGCCCATATCCTCAAGCGCTATGGTCCCTGCCAGGATGATTAAATCAGCCCAAGAAAGCTTTTTGCCATATTTTTTCTTAATCGGCCAGAGCAACTTTATGGCCTTGTCAAGGTTGATGTTGTCAGGCCAATTGATCCTGGGTGGAAAGCGAATGCTGCCATCCCTTGCTCCACCCCTACCATCGTAAATCCTGTAACTTCCAGCGCTATGCCAGGCCAGACGAATAAAAAGAGGTCCGTAGTGACCAAAATCAGCAGGCCACCAATCCTGAGAGGTTTTCATAAGCTCTTTTAAACCCCTGATGACTGCATCAACATCAAGAGTTTGAACCTCATCGAGATAATCATAATCTGGCCCATAGGGATTTGAACTGGGGCAGTTCTGGCGCAGGATCTTGAGATTTAAGCGATTAGGCCACCAATCGCTAATCCACCTTTTTCTGGGTTTAATCTTTTCCATCCACAACCCCTCCTTTACTTTTGCTGATTTTACCAGAAAACAAGCCAAGCGTCACTAAACCACTACAAAAACCGCCATGCTTTAACAAAAGCATATTTTACAAATCCTCGTTAAATTTCTTTCTCCCCAGGCACCGTCAAGCTCCAGTGTTGAAAATCACTCTAAACTGATAGGGTTTATCTCTTCTGATTCTCTTTTTTCTTCCTCTTCTCTATACTCAAAAGACAAATAGATAGTCATAACCCAGTAAGCGTGCTGTTTTTATCTCGATCTCCAGAATCTCTGCAAAGGTATGTTGCAGTTTCTGCAGCACCTCGTTTTTCACTTTCTTCTGGAGCTACTCCAGGAGTTGACTTAAAGTAACAAATACTGTGATTGCTAAGGGTTGTCATATGGAGTATCTCCTCCTTTCTGGTTGGTTTCTCTCTTATCTTTCACTGGAGTCAGTTTCGACACAAAATTGTACAGTTTCTCAAAAATTTACAGTCTCATAGTTCAATAATCTCCCATCGCACACTTGAAAAAAGCTCAACCCCGTCTTTCGTTACCCGGAAACCGTCTTCCCAACGAAAACCATACTCCTCAGAAGTAAAGAAAGTGTCGGCCATGAAGGTCATGTTCTCTTTCAGGGGATAATTGGAAGTCTTTTCCATCCAGGGTTTTTCAACTTCAATGATGCCGGTCCCATGACAAGGACCATAAAGGTAATTTGCAGCATACCCATGCTGTAGGAAGTACTCGTAGTATTTCATGGCCACATCTTTGGCGATAACACCCTCTTGAATCCACTCCAAAGTCTTCCGGTGGGCATCCAGGCCAAACTGAACCCTTTTCCGCATTTCCTCAGGCATTTTCCCAAAGATTATGGGTCGTCCCACAGAAGAAGCATATCCTCCAAAACGAGCTCCAATACAAAGCTGAATCAGCTCTCCCTCCTTAAGGGGTCTATCGGTAGCACGATCAATGGCGTTTCGGGTTCTTTTTCCTCCAAAAACATAGTTTGGAAAAGCTTCACTTTCTGCCCCATGACGGTACATGGATTCATATACAATTCCAAGTGTCTCTCTTTCCGTCATGCCCGGCCGAATACAGCGGAGAACATCCTCAAGGACAAGCTCGCTGATACGATGAGCTTCCTGAAGGAGAGCAATTTCATTTTCAGACTTAATAGACCTTAGCTCGGCAATAATCCACTCCGCACGTACAATCTCTCCCTCCTTGCCAAGCGCTTTTCGAACTCCTTCAAGAACTGGTACGGGAAGGATGGTGTAGTCCCCTAAAGCAAGACGCCGTATACCTTTACCCCCAGAAATTTCATCAAATATCTCTTCAAAGGTGCTTACCTCAATATCAGGGTATTCCGGATCCGCCGCTTCACGATACTCAAGAAGCTTGCGAACTTTCCGGATTTTGCTCCGTTCTTTTGCAAAAGATTCAGCTTCAGGACCTATGAGAAGGATCGGTTCGCCTTCTTTTGGCACAATGACACCAGCACTCTCAAAAACAGGCCAGTGATCGCTCAGGTAACGAACATTTCCCTGGTCAGCTTCATTAGAGTGCACAAGGTAAGCATCAAAATTATGTTCCCAAAGTTTTTCCTGAATCTTTTTAATACGTTCCTGAAATTCACTCTCAGGTATTGCTTTTAACATTTTTCTACCTCCTTATTATTAGTAGTTTTGTCTTTGTTACTTCCATAAAGATAACAACCACAAGATCTCCTAACACACAATTCCACGGGAACTACAACTTTTAGTTCCTTACGGAAACGATCAGGGTTTTCTATCCTACCTAGCAATAGACGAGCCGCGATAATGCCAATTTTTCTCTCAACATCCTTCAAGGTTGTAAGTGGAGGATTAGTAAATTGAGCAAGACCGAGGCCATCAAAAGCAACAAGGGCAATCTCTTCCGGAATCGAAATACTTTTTCTTTGGAAAGCCTTTAGCACTCCTAAGGCCATGTCAAAGTTGGCAGAGAAAAGAGCGGTGAAAGATGCAGTATTAATTAGTTCAA
>CAZMZG010000120.1:0-2524 GCA_964570785.1 uncultured Atribacterota bacterium
TCTCTCGCTTTCGTGGTGACAAAGGGAGAGTTAAGGTAAAAGTTTTCAGATAAGTTTATGGGAAAAAAGAGAGGGGGTGTTGCTAGCCAAAAGCGGGAGAAAGGATCGAACAATCTACTTTGTAGTTTTGTGTAATTTGGTGTTTTTCGATTTCGGATTTGGGAGATTGTGAAAAGGGGGTAAAATCTCATGAGAAGAGGAATAGTAATATTGGTGTTTTTGGTTGCAAGTCTTTGTGTGGGAACATTCGCTTTTGGTGCTGAAGAACCAGTTTATCTTGGTACGGCAATTCGTAGTTTGGCTAATCCTTATCATGCCGCTTGGGCCAAAGGCGCCGAAATGTTTGCAGAGTGGGCAGGGTTGAAGGACTACAATGTTATTCTTACCTGTGAGGGTTCAAGCGAGAAGCAGTTAAATGATATTAAAGCTTTGGTAGCGAGGTCACAGGGAAATGTAGTTTTCTGTATAGATCCCAACCAATCGACTGATGCAGTAGCTATTGCCAACGAACTTGAGAAGGATAAGGTTTATTTTGTGACTTTTTGGAATAAACCAGACGAGGTAAAAGTATCTGATTACAAATACTGGGTATGTCATATTACTTTTGATAATCGGGCTTCCGGTTATAACACTGCGAAAATTCTCTTCGACGCTATTGGTGGTAAAGGTAAGATTTTTGCTATTCAGGGCTTGTTGGGAAACAGCGCTGCCATTGAACGTTGGGAAGGCTTTCAAAGGGCTTTAAAGGAGTATCCCGATATCGAGCTTGTAGGATGGGAAGCTGGAGACTGGTTGAAAACTAAGGCCTATAATATTGTTTCGAATGCGTTAATTGCCAATCCAGATATAAAAGCAATTTGGTGTGCCAATGACGCAATGGCCATCGGTGCAATCGAAGCGTTAAGAGGAAGAGGATTGGCTGGAAAGGTTTTAGTATCCGGAGTTGATGCTATCCCTGAAATGATTACTGCCATCCAGAATGGAGAAGCAGTAGCTACTGTTTCTTCTGATCCTTACTGGCAGGGTGGAATGGGTCTTTCAATTGCTCTTGCGGCCAAGAAAGGGATAGTCAAGGTTGACGAGTTGCCAGAAAACAAGCGAGAATGGATTGCAAAAAGCGTGTTGGTTACCAAAGATAACATAGATTGGTATATAGAGAACTATGTAAATAACCTGCCAGAATATGATTGGACTGACTACTGGGGTCGTTGGGTTAGGGGTATACGTGAATAGTTAAACTCTTTTTGAAGGGCGGGGGGCAACCCCAGCCCCCCTTATTTTAACAAGCTTGACGGAGGCCTTTACGTATGATTTTACGCGAAGGAATTGCAAAAGAGTTCAGGGCTTCAATTGTTGGCAACCAGGCGATTTGGTCCCTTTTTATTAACAATGCTTCTCTTGTTGCCTTAATAGCCTTGGTTATCTTCTTTGGTTTTGCGAGTCCCCAATTTTTTAGCTTATCCAATCTTTTTAATATTTTGGATCTGGTTTCGCTTGTAGGCATTACTTCGTTGGCTATGAGTTTTGTTTTGATGATGGGGAGTATTGATCTTTCTGTAGAAGGACTGGTAGGTCTATGTGGTATAATAACCAGTTTTTTGGTCAAAAATTTTGTTAATACTAATGACTTTGGTTTTTATGCTCTTTTAATGTCTATGGGTGTAGGACTTGCTTTTGGTATTGCTAACGGAACCATTCTTTCCAAATTTAAGGTGCCTTCTTTCATGACCACCTTGGGGATTGGTTTTATAGCTACTGGCGTGGGCATTCTGGTGACCAGAGGTAACCCAGTTGTTATAACGGACTGGAATTTTAGGCAGCTTGGTATTGGACGTGCAGGTTTCGTTCCCTATACCTTCTTGTTTACTTTATTGGTAGTGTTTTTTATGTGGTTTATTCATGAAAGAACTATTTTTGGAAGGTATGTTTTAGCCTTGGGAGGAGATGAAATTGTTGCCAAGCATTTGGGCATAAATGTAGACAAGGTCAAAATTATAGTTTTTGCCTTGGCGGGAATGTTATATGGATTGGTTGGTGCTCTTTTAACCGCAAAACTTGGTTCGGGAGATATCAACGCACCCATAGGTTTTACTTTTGATTCAATAGGGGCTTGTGTTTTGGGGGGTATTGCCATCACTGGTGGTGTGGGCAGCGTCTTTAAAGCAATTGTAGGAGCTTTGATGTTAACCATACTTAGGAATGGAATGATTATTTTAGGTGTAAGTCCTTATGTACAGCAAGGAGTGATAGGGGTAATATTGATTTTTACTGTAGCTCTTACTATTGATAGGCGGAAAATAAGGGTAATGAAGTAGGTGATTCTTGTTTATGTCTAAACAGCCAGTTTTACAAATGAGAGATATTCACAAGACCTTTCCAGGCGTTAAAGCACTTTCGGGTGTTGATTTCGAGGTATACCCCAACGAAATTGTTGGCTTGGTTGGTGAAAATGGTGCTGGCAAAAGCACCCTGATGAAAATTCTGGCAGGCGTTTATCAAGTAGATGATGGTGAAATTTTCCTCA
>CAZMZG010000121.1:0-2512 GCA_964570785.1 uncultured Atribacterota bacterium
GCGTAGGTCTCGTTGCCCAGCCGAAAGGCAACCAGCTGCAGTTCCCGGGTGTGGGTTTGCGGTCCAGTTTCCAGGATGTTTCACCCCCCCTTGTATGTTTTTGATCCTTCCCAATCCAACCTAACCATTGAGTAATATCGGCAATTCTTTTCAAAACTTTAGGGGGATACAGCATTTTTTTCTGACTCAGCGCAGTATGGTGTAAAATAAGGAAACCAGAATCACTCACCGGGAAAGGAGGGCCACCTCTGAAACAGACACTGGTAGTTCAGGAACACTGGGCATCACACCATCACTTTGACCTGCGCTTGGAGCGGGATGGAGTTTTAAAAAGCTGGGCGGTTCCCAAAGGTATACCGCTTGAGCTCGGAGAGCGCAGGCTGGCCATCGCTGTTGAGGACCATTCCTTAGAGTACGCAGACTTTGAAGGGGAAATTCCTGAAGGCTACGGCAGGGGGAAGGTGGTCATCTGGGACCGGGGATCTTACACTCCTGAAAAATGGGAGAAGGGGGAAATTCTCTTTGAGGCCCAGGGCGAGAAAATGCGCGGCAGGTACGCCCTGATCCATACCAGAGGCGATCAGTGGTTGCTCATCAAAAGGAAAGAGGCGAAAAGCAGTGGAAGAAAAAACCGCTTCGAACACTAAAAAAGAGCGCTTTTACGAAATAGATGTGCTCAGAGGTTGCGCCATAGTGAGTATGGTAATTTACCATCTGCTCTACGATCTTTCTGCCTTTGGAAACCTGAAACTTGAGCTTTACCGGGGGGGCTGGCTTTATTTCCAGCGCTACATCGCCATATCCTTTCTCGGCCTGGCCGGGGTATCCCTTTACCTGAGCTATGAGCGCATAAAGCAGAAAACCGGAGTTGCTCAACTGGGGCATTTCATAAAACGGGGAATGATCATATTCCTGTGGGGCATGGTAATAAGTGCGGTAACCTATCTTTTTCTTGGTCAAGCCTACGTGCGCTTTGGAATCCTGCACTGTATCGGTACCTCTATCATCATTGGCTTGCTCTTTTTGCACTTCCGGGTGCCCAGCTTTCCCCTGGGAGTTGCTTTTGTGGCTTCCGGCTGGTGGCTTTACGGAAAAGCCTTCCCCTTCGGACACCTTTTGTGGCTGGGTTTTAAGCCCTACCGCTTCTACACCGTTGACTATTTCCCACTTTTGCCCTGGCTGGGCGTTTTTTTACTGGGTGTTTTCCTGGGAGAGAGACTCTATGCGGGCTACAGGAGGCGCTTCGCTATCCCGGACCACTCCCGCTTTCCAATTTTTGCAGCTTTGAGCCTTCTGGGTAGGCATTCCCTCACCATTTACCTTGTGCACCAGCCAGTGATTCTGGCCCTGCTTTTTGCTCTGGGGATATTACGCCCACCCGGTTTGTGATAGTATATTTCTAATCTAAAACAGGGAGGCGGAAAAGAATGCACAGCAAAAAAATGCTTCTTACGGTTGTGACGGTTGTCATTGCTTTGTTCCTTACATCCTGCATCAACTTAGAAAGCGTGCAAAAGGTGAACTACTCCTTGCGGGTCGAAGAGGAAGAAGGCACTAAGGAAGGACACCTCATTGTCCAGTTTACCCAGGTTGATGAGGAAAACTACCAGGCTCAGGTGGACTTTGCGCTGGGCGAAGAAAGCTTTTCTTCTACTTTCACGGTAAAAAAGGACGACATCCAAGGCTCGCTATTTCCCCTGATGCTCTCCAACCCCTCCATCGCTCAGGTGCTGGGCGTTTTATCGACTGCCCAGATTGTCCTGGCTCCGGCTTTCATGAGCGGAGGAGAGCTTAATGTGGGCTTTCAGTGGAAGCAGAAAGACGAAAAGGGCGAAATCGAGATAACTGTCCCCGCTTCGGAAACCCGCTTTGGAAAAGAGGCTCTGTGGGTGGAAGCAAAGAAAGATGGGAAGTTGATAGCCCGAACACTGTTTGAAAAAGAAACTTACTTCCCCCTGGTGGTCGACTTTCAGGACCCAGAGCAACTGGAAAGCGGGCAGAAGCGCTTTTACATCGAAGCCCAGGAAGTGATCTGGAAATAAAGGGAAAGGCTGCGCTCGCTCCGGGTGCAGCCCTGCTCTCCCTTAATAGCCCCCGGATACGGTGAGCACCTGGCCGGTCACATAATCAGCTTCCTCTTCTGCAAAAAAGAGCACTGCCCGGGCGATGTCTTCAGGTCTTCCCAGCCTGCCCACCGGTATTTTGCGGATAAGTTCCGGCACCTTCTCCGGAGGGGTGACTGAGTGCAAAAGATCGGTGTCGATTTTACTGGGAGCAATCACATTGACGGTAACTCCGAAGGGAGCGCATTCCCGGGCTAAAGCCCGACACAGGGCAATGACCCCTCCCTTGGAAGCCGCGTAGTGAATGCCCGAAGTACCCCCGGTTATTCCCGAAGTGGAGGCAATGGCGATGATCCTGCCCCACTTTCTCTCGATAAGGTGGGGAAGTACAGCACGGACGCAGTTGTAAACTCCTTTGAGGTTGACGGCAAGCACCCTGTCCCAGGCAT